>CADDYW010000162.1 GCA_902810745.1 Chloroflexota bacterium
TCGCCGGGGCCGACGTAATTCGAGACGACGTTGCCGTGCCGATCGATCGTCAGCGACCAGGCGCCGTCGTCGCGCTGGTTGCGGACGTGCCAGTCGGCGAAGGCGCGGGCGCCGTAGAGGAACTCGGTGGCGCCGAGCTCTTCGTAGAGGAACGTCAAGCCGCGCAAGACGTCGGCGGCCAGATCGCTGTTGTAATAGGCATCGCGGATCAGGTACATGCAGCCGTTCGGCGCGATCAGCGTCAGCCCGTAGCGGCCCCAGTTCTCGGCGTGCTCGATCCAGGAACGATCGCCGGTTGCCTGTGCCAGCATGAAGAAGCACTCGATCACCCGTCCGAGCGATTGCCATCCCGTCTTCGACCAGGTCTGAACCCAGTCGTCATACTTTGGCGCGAATCCGTTGAACTCGGCCTGGAGAATGAACTGGGCCGACTGCAGGGCGCGGCGCAGAAAGCGCTCTCCCTGGTTCCGCTCCCAGAGGCCAATGTTGAGCGTCACGTAGTCGGTCGCGTACTTCACCCAGACCTCGGAGCGCTTGATGTTGTCGCGCACCCCCCCGCACACCAGGCTCATCGGGTGCGACTCGACCAGGTTTTCCTCGAGCCAGTCGCTCGCCCGCGCCGCCTTCACGAGCAGGTCTCCGTCGCCGTAGCGGTCGTAGGCCGCGATGAGCTGCCAGGGAGCGATCAGGTTGACGTTCTGCGGTGGGGAGAACGTGTCGGTGCGCGCGTCGTAGTGGCCGTAGAACGCGCCGGCGGCCTCGTCGAACGTGCCGAGCAGCCATTTGTAGGTGTTCTCGTGGCAGCGATGCTCCAGATCGTCACGGTCGAGGCCGTACTCGGCCAGCTCGGGAATCGGACGATCGCAGCGTGGGAGCCCCCACTTCTTCGGTGAGATGATTCCGTACACCCAGTCCTCCGAGAGAGTGGTGTTATCATCTGAGGAATCATACTCCGATTCGGGGAGTGGCGAGTGACGTGGAAGGTGAGACCGGGAAGGAGTGAGAGCGCGAGGGAAGGACTCGGGGCGCGGCGGACAGGAGATCGGGCGGGCGGTGGAGATGACCGAGAGGTTACGTTCGCCCATCTACTACCGCGCCGATCGGCCGGTTCTCCCGTTTGCCGCGTTTTCACGTTTCGTCTGCCCGCGCTATCGTGTCTGGTCTCACGCGGAGGCTACCGTCGCGACCGCCCGCTCACGGCCGGAGCCACCGCGCGCCGCTGCTGGCCGGCCTCGAGCGCCGCGCGATACAGCCGAACGGTCTCGTCGGTCATGCGCTTGCGCGAGAAGTTCTTCTCGACGTGCCGACGTCCAGCCTGGCCCATGCGCTGGCGAAGCTCGGCATCGCCGAGGAGGCGGATGATCCGCTCGGCAAGCTGATCGGCGTCCTCTTTCTCGACGATGTAGCCGGTCTCGCCGTCCACGACCGACTCGACCAGGCCACCGCTCCGGCTCACGACGATCGGCCGGCCGCAGGCCATCGCCTCGAGCGGCACCAGACCGAACGGCTCCTCGCCGGTCGTCGGATAGATCACCAGATCGGCGACCGCGTAGGCGCGCGGCAGGTCGAAGTAGTCGAAGGAGCGACGAACGACGTTGCCGATCAGGCCGTCGCGCTCGATCGTCTCGAGAATCTGCTGCTTGTAGGCGCCGAGCTCGCGGATCCAGTCGATGATCTGATCGGTGTCGGTGACGATCAGCGCCGCCGTGGGGAAACGCTCCACGACCTTGTGCATGGCGGCGACGCTGACGTGCACGCCCTTCCAGGGGAGCATCCGGGCCGGATGCAGAATCACCGGCCGATCGATCAGGCCAAGCTCGGCACGGAGCCCGCGATCGGCGACGCCGGGATGGAACGTCTCGACGTCGGTGCCGTGCAGGACCTTGTGAAGGTTGCGGACGCCCGGGACCATGCGGACGACGTCGCGCCGGACGTGCTCGCCGACCGCGATGATCGCGTCCCAGCGGGTGTTTTCGAGCAGGTGCTCGCAGATGAACTCTCCCCACATCTCGTGGATGGTGAGGATGGTCGGCAGACCCTCGTCGTAGAGCTCGGTCAGCGCGAGGCCGTACTCCGGCAAGAAATGGTGGAAGTTGTGCGCGTGGACGACGTCGATCCGGTGGGTCTCGACGAAGTCGCGGTAGAAGCCCAGCAGCTCGCGTTGGAGCGGCTTCCAGGGAGTATCCGCGTCGATCCCTGCCCGCTGCTTCCGCGATCGGACCGCCTCGATGTCGAGCTCGGGGCGCCGATGAATCCAGACGCCCTTCTGGCGTTGCTCGTCGGGCTGGCCGGCAAGCGTTCCGACCAGGGCATGGACGTCGTGCCCCTGGGCGGCGAGCTCCGAGCAAAGGTCGACCAGGTGGGTCTCGACGCCGCCGGTGATGGGGTGGTACGCGTAATGGGTGACGCAGATCTTCATCTAACCTCTCCTGCTATCTACGTATGCTTTTCGCCTCGTTGCTGCGATCTCGCGCTCGTACCCGTCGGATGCGGCGCGCAGCGCGGTCAACGCTCGGGCATATCCGTTTGCTCACCTCCTCCTCGGCGTGCCACGGGAGTGCGGCTGGGGATCCACGACACCGATGCGTGCTCATTCAGTCGGGAAGAGGCGGCCTTTCGACCAAGCTCGGATCGACACAGCACGAGGCACGACGATGCGACGCCGCGCGGCTGCGCCGGCGAAGCTCAGGAGAGGATGACCACTGGTAAATTGAAAGAGGAGGGGTAAAAACCGAAGTCGGATCCTCTCTCGCGTGCCTACGGGGTTAGCTGACGGGTTCGGGTCGAAAGAGCTGCCCTATCCCACGAGTGGGAATTCACCCCGGTTGACGTGGTTCCCCCGTTTCCTTTCGGGAATTCGGCCGATTATTCAGTTCGTTGGGCCGCTATTCCTCGGGCCCTGCTCCTACGCTAACACGCCTGGCTGATTCTGTCAAGGATTTCGAAGTAGCCCTTGCCAGATAGCTCGGTCCGGCCGCTCTGGAAATGCAAGATGCTTCACCGTATATGCTGGTAACGCCAGATGGGGAGCTCACCCCAGACGTGCGCGCGCCTTACTGGAATCCCCCAGCGTGGGTATCAGATCCGTTTGAACTGACTGACAATGAAGAATCCGATCCTACTCTGAAAGATGGCAGGTACTATGTCGAGCAACCACTTGGGTTTTCGGTCACTGGTGGGGTCTACATGGCTACTGACTCAGACAGCGGTAGCTCTGTTGTGATCAAGGAGGCCAGGCCAGCAACCGGAGTTGATATGAATGGCAGGGATGCTGTTGATCGACTGCGAAAGGAGTATCGGCTTCTACAGAGGCTCCAAGGCACTGGCATTACGCCTGCACCGATCGACTTGTTTGAGGATTGGGAGCACCTTTTTCTTGTCGAGGAATATATTCCCGGACTGGATCTCGGTCACTTCACCATAGGCTTTAACCCTCTCATAGCGAAGATACATCCCGATGTAAGGACGATAGAAGCCTACGTTGCGCTGTTGCAGAAAATTTGGATCAACCTTGCTCTGGGAATCGCAGCAATACACGACAGAGGCATTATCTGTGGCGATCTTTCCATAAAGAACGTGGTCGTGAGGAATGCAGAGCTTGGGGACGTGCGAATTATAGACTTAGAAGCTGCATGGGAGGACGGGGTCGACGCGCCCACACAGTTGATGACACCTGGCTTCTCTAGCCCAACTCGCAGGGGAGCGCCTAGCAAAGAGGATGACCGCTACGCACTGGGCGCAGTCATGCTTGGGACCTTATTTCCAATGAACAACCTCCTGGACCTCGAACCGTCTGCGAAGGAGGTATTTATTGAGGCGTTGGGTGGCGACTTAGGATTGCCGGAACAAGCTCAGCATGTTATAGAGAAGTGCATGAGCAATGTCGCTTCTGAACGACCCACTCCTCGCCAAGTTGCAGAGATCATTCGACACGTCCCTGCCCAATGTGCGACAGCACCGGTCAGTACTCCTCCATCTAGAGAAGAGTTACTCGAGATCGTCAGCGACATCGCAGACTATATCTGCGTGAGTGCCGATCTCGATCGGGAGGATCGCTTGTACCCTGCTGACCCGTTTGTCTTCCTTACCAATCCTCTAGGCGTTGCACATGGTGCGGTTGGTGTTGCCTATGCTCTGTCTCGAATCGAGGGGGAGGTCTCGAAATTGATTCGCTCCTGGATTCTCTCACGTCCTATAAACCCGGATCAATATCCTCCTGGACTCTATCTTGGTTCGGCGGGCATCGCGTGGGGACTCTGGGAATTGGGTTTGGAGGAAGTTGCCTTACAAACTCTGCGTGCCACCGACAACCATGCGCTTCTTTGGGATCTAGCAGATGTATTTTACGGTGCTGCTGGGTACGGACTTACGTGCCTACGTTTACATCAGGGTACAGGGGATCAGGCCCTGCTAGATCGCGCTGTACAGGTAGGAGACTGGCTGGCTCATTCGAGAATTTCGGATGTCCGCGGTTGCCACTGGCCCGACAAAGAAGGAAGATCATGGCTTGGATATGCACGAGGAGCGAGTGGGATTGCGCTTTTCCTCCTATACTTGCACTTGGCAACAGGGGAAGAGCGGTTCCTAAAGCTTGGCGAGGAGGCGTTGGCCTTTGATCTCACCCATGCGCTTACAACCGAAGAAGGATACCTCAGCATCCCTCGAGGCACGGTCGGCTCATTCGAGAACGTCCTCACACACTATTGGTTAGACGGAAGTGCGGGTGTCGCGACTGTGCTGGTCCGCTTCTGGGCCTACACGAAGAACACGGAATACCTGGATACTCTAAAACGTCTCGCTCAAGATACCTTTCGAAAGTACACAGTGTTTCCAGGTTTGTTCCGGGGCCTCTCCGGACTGGGCAACTTTCTTCTGGATGCCTATGAGTTCACCGGAGAAGAGTGCTACCTCCACGAGGCTTATAGGACTGCCAGCGGTATAGCTTTATTCAAGATTCGAAGGTCTGGGGGGCTCGCCTTCCCCGGAGAACAGTTGTATCGAATCTCGACTGACTTTGGGACGGGATCAGCTGGCATCGGGCTCTTCTTGCACCGCCTCGCACATGCAGGTCAGCAGGTAGGGAACTTCAATTTCACCTTGGATCACCTTCTGCAGGGCTATTCGGTCGGGACTACAGGGTGAGTCTGCCGCACCACCCCTTCTCGTTCGCGCCTTGAGGCACACGGATCTCCTGGCGCTGCTGACAATCTATTGACAGGAATGACAGGCAAGGAGAAAAAACCGTGAGTACCAAGGGTTGGTATGCCGATTCTTTCGGCGAAGACTTTTTCCGAATGTACCAATACGCCTGCACCCCTGAGCGAACACGACTCGAGACCGATAACATTGTGCACCTCCTGAACCTCCCAAGGGGAGCTACAGTCCTTGATTTGTGCTGCGGCTACGGTCGTCACGCGATCGAGCTCGCTCGGCGTGGCTATAAGGTCACCGGCTTCGACCTTAGCGAAGTACTCCTGCAGCGAGCTCGATCAGACGCTGAGCGTGCGGGCGTCGACGTCCAGTGGGTGCAGGGCGACATGCGAGAACTACAGTTTGAGGCAGAGTTTGATGCCGTCATTAACGTTTTTAACTCTTTCGGTTACCTTGAAAGCGATGGGGAGGACCAGCGGGTGCTAGAACGGGTATGGAAGACACTCAAACCGGGTGGTCTATTCCTACAAGAGATTGGCAACCGAGACGGATTTGTTCGCACCTATCAGCCAACCAGAGTGACGCACCTGCCTGATGAATTGATCGTCGTGAGCGAGTGCGAGTTTGATCTGCTCAGGAGCCGTCTCCATGATCACATCACGTTGCTGTATCCTGACGGTCGTCGTACCTCCAGCGAGTTCTATAACCGTATCTACTCGCTCACTGAAATAGCGAAGATGTTGCAAGTAGCGGGCTTCGAAGTAGAGCAGTACTTTGGTAGGCTCGATGGTACTGAATTAACCCTAGACTCGGTATTCATCGTAACATTGAACCGTAAGAGATGGGAGACAAAGTATCGGTAGCTGCTGTTGGGATAGGTGAGCAGGGAGGAGGCCGGCATGACTTATATCTTTGATCGGGATCACGTTGGCAGTTGAGAAGCATCGATCCAACTAGGATGGCTCCTTGGCTCTGGCACGGCACCGAGTGGTCGAGAACGCAACGTCTGGTGGGACCTAAGAGGAGTAATGATGGCTTCGCAACCGGAGATTACGGCTATTCAACCCGAGTCGCCTCCAAAAGGCTGCAACTACCGTCGTCTGTTCCGCGACTCCGCCTTCACGTTGCTATTGGGCGGCCAGACCATCTCCAATATCGGCGACCCTTTCTTTAACCTCGCAGTCATGTGGGTGATTTACACACAGAGCGGTTCAACATTACAAACGGCCATCGTCCAGGTGATCTGGCACCTGTCTAAAGTCCTTTTCGGCCCACTCGCCGGTGCCTTGGCGGACCGCTGGGACCGTAAGCGCATCATAGTGATAACTAACGTCCTGGCCGCGGTTGTCGTGAGTGCGGTAGCAACTGCGATACCTGCGCGGGGACCTTTATCACCAGTGGTCGTCTTCGTAGCCGTTTTCTTGCTTAACACACTGACCACGTTCTCAGGTCCGGCCCACTTCTCGATCATGCCAGAGGTCGTGGGCCGCGACCTCTTGGCAACGGCCTCGGGCCTGGTCGCCACCACCAGGCAAGTCGCGTCTCTCGCCGGCAACGCCCTGGCTGGGGTCGTCATTGCTCTAGTGGGGACCGCATGGGCGGTGGTCGCCGATGCTTGCACGTTTCTGTTCGCAGCCCTGGCCGTTGCAGTAGCTCGGCTGCCCGTGCGGACTAGCGTGCCCGCCTCCTCCACGCAACGACCATCGCTGCTACGGGAGATTGTTGATGGCTGGCGAGCAATCGTGGACCTACCGATCGTTCGGGCATTGGTTTGGCTGAGCGTACTTATCAACATATCCTCCTTCATAGGTCCACTATTCCCAGCCTTGGTCCGCGAACGGTTGCGCGGCGATGCCACAGCATACGGCACGTTGGAGGCGATGGGCGCCATCGGCAGCATAGCTGGTAGTGCCCTGGCAGGTATGCTCGAACGTCGCCTCGGGGTTGGCCGTCTGTTGGTAGCTGGCTGGGGTGTAGCGGGAGCCTGTGCTATTGGCATGGCCGCCTCGGTGTCATTTCCCCTAACAGCCGCACTGGAGACCATACTGGCCTTCGGCCTAACGGTGGGCGGCATATCCGTGGGTGTCCTGACACAAGCACTGAGCCCCGAATATTACCGTGGTAGGGTAGCAGGAGTCACGGCAGCACTGATCGCCGTTGCCATCCCACCCAGTACCCTGGTCGCCGGTTGGCTTGCAGATATAGTGGGAGTGGCGCCGCTCTTGGCTGTTGGTGGCGCCTGGATTCTCGGCGTCGCCGGTCTGGCGTGGGCCAACCCTCACGTCCGGACTGCTCATATCTAGTTGAGAGCTGGCCATAATTCGCGTCGCACGGCTTTCTGATGCGGAGTAGGGCTTAGTTACTAACATTCGAGACAGTAATGCTACAGCCGTCGACCCAAACAGGGGTGATTCGATCACCCCGGATATTTTGTACATCGCTAGACATCAGCCACCATAGTGACCGCTGGGGTTGGCGCGACAGCTGAGTTTGATACTCTTGATTGGGCTCTCCCGCAGGAAGTGGGATCGGATCGCGGGTTCCTCTGGCGGGAGATCTGATCTGCTCTGTGACTCACCTCTCTGTCGTTGCTGGACAAATGGCTGACTTCGGTGGTGGGGCGATACTCCACACGATCCGGGCCGTCGATTCGCGGGCGTCCGATGAGACAATCTCGCGCTATGCCGCCAGTACCCGCCGTCGGAGCAAGTCGAGTTTGCCGCGCCCGAACCCCTGTCTCTTGAGCAGCTTCACCCGGTTGACGTGCCCCTCCACCGGGCCATTGGACCACTCCGTGGTCAGAGCAGCCTCGACCGCGGCTTGATCGGCGACGATTCCGTTGGCCAAGGCGACGAAGGGCGCCAATCCCGAGGATTGAGTGTCCGCGAGCCAGATGGAGAGGGCCGGGCAATCGCGGTCGGCGATGAGGGCGCGAAAGCGCTGCAGGAGATCGTAGCCGGTCGCTAACTCCGGATCCTCGGCCAAGAGCGTGGTCAGGGCGTTCTGCTCGTCGGTATCCAACGGGTCGGGCGGGCGCAGGCACAACCAGCGGACGCTGAGACGGCGGGTGTGCTGTCGCTCCCCGGGCTTGCGCCGATGGCGTGGTGGGCGCCAGGAGTAGATCGCCTGTTGGAGGAGGGAACGACTGCCCGGATAGCCACGACCGACCAGTTCGCGGAAGAGCTGGGCGACGTTGTGACAGCCGGCCTGCCAGCGATCCTGAAGGTAGGTCAGGTAGGGTTGGAGGGTGGGGGAGCGCAAGCCGCCCGGTCGCGGATGCTGCACCTGGT
>CADDYW010000163.1 GCA_902810745.1 Chloroflexota bacterium
GCGACTGTTCGTCACGGCGGAGAGGCGTCGATCCGCAATCTTGCGGAGGCGGAAGCGGCCGTCCTTCGTGGCCAGTTCAACCTAGCGAAGCTCCTCCGTGCCGTGGCCCACGCGCAGCGGGTGCAGGTTGCCTTGCAAACGCGCGAAGCGTGTGCAACACAAGTTCAAGAGCGCATCGACGAATTGCTACAACGGGCCCGAACGAGCCTGCTAATCCACGGCGATGTCCCCGAGAGCGTGGTGGCCCAGCACCTCTGGGGCTGCTATGGCTGCGGATACGTCGTCGAAGGGAACCGCCCGGAGAACTGCCCCCTCTGCGGCGCGCTCGGCGTCGAGTTCGAGTGGTTCGGTCCTTTCTACACCGCCACCTCGGAGCACCTGGGCCAGTTAGGGCCCGCTTCGATCCTTGTCGTTCTGGCGGCTGTACCCGATGAGGTGGCCTCTCTCCTCGCGACGACGTCGAACGCCGTTTTACGTCGCAAGCCGTCAGACGACGATTGGTGCGTCATGGAGATCGTCGGGCACATGCTCGAAACGGACCTCCTCTTTGCCTGGCGGCTTCGGACGGTCCTGTCCGAGCAAGGTATGCCCTATCTCGACACGCCGATTCCACCGTGGAAGCTCCACGAGGGGAAAGGCTACCAGGATCTGCCCTTGGATGATCTGCCCGATCGGCTGCGCCAGGCGCGAGCCGCCAGCTTGGTGCTCATCCGCGACCTGACGCCGGAGCAATGGGCCCGTCGGGGGATCCTGCGTGGGACGAGCACGAGTATCCTGGATCTGGGAACCTGGCTCGCCAACCACGACCGCGGACATCTGGCCCAGGTCCGCCGGCTCTGCGCGTACGGACGCGACGGACTGGCTTAGGAGTCTGATCGCTTTGGACAATCCGGCTGCAGATGGACGAGGAGCCGATGGCCGAGGGATCGCTGCCATTTCGTCCTGTCTCGATTCCGCTATAATCTGCCTGCGATGTGCGAAATCTTCCGAGGGGTGAATCTCTCTCGAGAGACTCCTCGGTGCGACGACGTGTCCGAGACTGACGGGGAACCAGATGACCCAGCACCACGCCCAGAGCACTCGCGGCTCGGTTGGCACGACCCGAACATCCTACCTGCGTCTGCCCGAGCCACTTCCGCTCGAGTGCGGAAGGATGCTGCCCGAGGTGACCCTCGCCTACGAGACCTACGGCACGCTAGCGCCGGATCGTGGCAACGTCATCCTCGCCTGCCACGCGCTCTCGGGCGATGCCCACGCCGCCGGCTGGAGCGAGGATCCAACCGCGCCAAGCGCAGTCGACGGCGTCGGGGCCGAGGAGCGCGGCATTCAGCCACGCGGTGGCCTCGGCTGGTGGGACGGGATGATCGGGCCGGGAAAGGCGTTCGATACAGATCGTTACTTCGTGATCTGCATCAACGTGATCGGCTCCTGCCGCGGCTCGACCGGTCCGCGATCGATCGATCCCACGACCGGCCGCCCGTACGGACCAACCTTCCCGGTCGTGACCGTCGGCGACATGGTCCGCGCGCAGCGCGAGCTCCTGCGCCTGCTGGGCATCCCATCCCTTCTCGCCACGACCGGCGGGTCTCTCGGCGGCATGCAGGCGCTGGAGTGGGCTGTCCGCTACCCGGACATGGTTCGGTCGTGCATCCCCATTGCCAGCACCGCGCGACTGGCTCCGATGGGCATGGCCTGGGGTGCGATTGGTCGTAACGCGATCATGGCCGACCCGAAGTGGCGTGGCGGCTGGTATCCCGATGATGACCCCCCGTCGTCAGGACTGGCGATCGCGCGCATGATCGGTCACGTGACCTATCTCTCGGCGCGATCGATCGCCGATAAGTTCGGCCGCCGCCTTCAGGACCGCGTGGATTACTCCTACTCGTTCGACGTCGACTTCGCGATCGAGAGCTATCTTCGCCACCAGGGCGAGAGCTTCACCCGCCGGTTCGACGCGAACAGCTACCTCTACCTCTCGCGGGCTCTCAGCTACTTCGACCTGGCGAAGGCCCATGGGAACGGCTCGCTGGTCGAGGCGCTGCGCAATGTTCGGGCGCGCTTCCTGATCCTTTCGTTCAGCTCCGACTGGCTCTATCCGCCAGGCGACTCCGCCGAGCTGGCTGCCGCGCTGCGGGCCAATGGAGTGGAGGTCGAGGAGCACGTGATCGAGTCGACCTATGGCCATGACGCCTTTCTCCTCGAGGAAGAAGCGCAGACATCCTATATCCGTCCATTCCTCGCCCAGACTCGGGCTCGGACACTCGCGATGGCACGAAACGGTGTGTCCGCCGTGACCAACGGCATTGCCGATCAAGGAGAAGCATCTTGAAGCACGACTCCACCGTCCCGGACGAGCGCCTCGAGCAACCGTCGCGGGTCTACGGCTTCGATACGCGCGCGGTGCACGCCGGCCAGCGGCCGGATCCGTACACCGGCGCGCGGGCGATGCCGATCTACCAGACGACCTCGTTCGTCTTCGAGAATACCGAGCAGGCCGCGGCCTACTTCAATCTCCAGGAGTACGGCAACACCTACTCCCGGATCATGAACCCGACGGTCGCGGCGTTCGAGGAACGCATCGCCAGCCTCGAAGGAGGTGTCGGCGCGGTGGCAACCGCGAGCGGGCAGGCCGCCCAGGTGCTCGCGCTCTTCACCCTGCTGCGTCCGGGCGATCACGTGCTCGCCTCGCGGGCGCTCTACGGGGGCACGACGACGCAGTTCCGCCACGTGCTGCGAAAGCTCGGGGTCGAGGTCAGCTTTGTCGACCCGGATAATCCCGACAACTGGCGCGCCGAGCTGCGCCCGAACACGCGCGCGCTCTACGGCGAGACGATCGGCAACCCGTCCGGCAATGTTCTGGACATCGAGACAGTGGCGAGCATCGCCCACGAGCACGGCGTGCCGCTGATCGTCGACAACACCTTCGCCACGCCGTACCTCTGTCAGCCGTTCGCCTGGGGTGCGGACATCGTCGTTCACTCGGCGACGAAGTTCATCGGTGGCCACGGTACGTCGATTGGCGGCGTCGTCGTGGACTCCGGGCAATTCGACTGGGGCAATGGCAACTTTCCGGGTATCGTCGATCCGTCGCCGGCCTACCACGGTCTACGCTTCTTCGAGACGTTCGGGATGTACGGCTACCTTCAGAAGCTGCGCTCGGAGAGCATGCGCGACATCGGGGCGCCGCTCTCGCCGTTCAATGCCTTTCTCTTCCTGCTCGGCCTGGAGACGCTTTCGCTGCGGATGGAGCGGCACGTCCAGAACGCGCTCGGCGTCGCGCAGTTCCTCGAGGGGCACCCCGCCGTCGCGTGGGTACGCTACTCCGGTCTCCCGAGCAGCCCCTACCGTCGGCTGGTCGAGAAATACCTGCCACGTGGCGCGGGCGCAGTGTTCTCGTTTGGCATCCACGGTGGACGCGCGGCAGGCCAGCGATTCATCGAGTCCTTGAACCTCTTCTCCCACCTGGCGAACGTCGGCGATGCGAAGTCGCTGGTGATTCACCCGGCCTCGACGACCCACCGCCAGCTCTCGGACGACGAGCTGATCGCGGCGGGCGTCGGGCCGGAGGCGATTCGCCTGTCGATCGGCCTGGAGACGCTGAGCGATCTGATCGACGACCTGGACTACGCGCTCGCCGTCTCGCAGAAGGAGGGAGTGGCTCGAGAATCTCGCGAGGAGGTGCAGGCATGAGCGCGGCATCCCCCGATTGGATGCGTACCTACCAGGATCCGGAGACGATTCGGAAGATCCTCGGGTACGCGCGCAGGGTGGCCATCGTTGGCCTCTCCTCGAATCCGCTGCGGGCCAGCAATTTCGTCGGCTTCTACCTGCGCAACCACGGCTACCGCGTGTTCGCGGTAAATCCGCGCGAGCGCGAGGTGTTTGGCGATCCGGCCTATCCGAGCCTGGCCGACGTCCCGGAGCCGATCGACGTGGTCGATGTCTTCCGCGCCCCGGAGTTCGTCCCGGCCATCGCCGACGAGGCCATTGCCGTCGGCGCGCGCGCACTCTGGCTGCAGTTTGGCGTGATCAGCCCGGAGGGCGCGGCGAAGGCGGCGGCGGCTGGCCTCGACGTCGTCATGGACCGCTGCATGAAGATCGAGCACGCGCGTTATCTCGGCCGGATGCACTGGCTCGGGCTCAACACCGGCGTGATCAGCGCGCGCCGCCCGCGAATGGAGTGATCAGTCGATGAAGACTCTCGACGCCGATTCGCATTCGGCCGGCCAGAGCCACCGTTACCATTCCTGGCTACGATGTATCGAGGGCTGCGCTGGCAGCTATTCACTCGACAGTATGGTCTACCGCTGTCCAAGCTGCGGCGGACTGCTCGAGGTTGCCCACGACCTCGAGGCGTTGCGGCAGCGCAGCCCGGCTGCCTGGATGAAGCTGTTCGACGACCGCTACAAGCGCACGACCTGGCCGTACGGCAGTGGCGTCTGGGGAAAGAAGGAGTGGGTGGCGCCCGAGGTCGACGACGACTGCGTCGTCTCGCTGGACGAAGGCGGGACCAACCTGTTCTGGGCCGAGCGGTACGGGAAGAAGCTCGGGCTGGACGACCTCTGGGTCAAGATGTGCGGAAACAGCCACACTGGCTCGTTCAAAGACCTGGGGATGACTGTTCTCGTCTCGGTGGTCAATCAGATGATTCGGCAGGGGACACGCCCGATTCGCGCGGTGGTCTGCGCGTCGTCTGGCGATACCTCGGCATCGCTCGCCGCCTACTGCGCCGTCGCCGGTATCCCGGCCGTCGTGCTCCTGCCGCGCGGTAAGATCTCGACCGCGCAGATGGTCCAGCCACTCGCAAACGGCGCGACCGTGCTGGCCGTCGATACCGACTTCGACGGCTGCATGGCCCTCGTCCAGCGTCTGGCCGAGGAGCCAGGCATCTACCTGGCGAACTCGATGAATCCGCTGCGGCTGGAAGGACAGAAGACGATCTCGATCGAGATCGTTCAGCAGTTCGACTGGGAGGTTCCGGACTGGGTCGTGATCCCCGGCGGGAACCTGGGGAACGTCAGTGCGCTGGGTGCAGGATTCCTGATGATGCAGGAGCTGGGGCTGATCTCGCGGCTGCCGCGCATCGCCGTTGCACAGGCTGCTGCCGCGAATCCCTTCTATCTCTCGTTTCTCCACGGATTCCGGGACGGGCTCCAGCCAGTCGTCGCGGGACCGACCCAGGCCTCGGCGATTCGTATCGGCAATCCAGTTTCCTACCCCCGCGCGGTGCGCACGATCCAGCGCTTCAACGGCGTCGTCGAGCAGGCAACCGAAGACGAGCTCGCGCAGGCCGCGGCACGTGCCGACCTGGCCGGACTGTTCACCGATCCGCACACTGGCGTCGCGCTTGCTGTCCTGGAAAAGCTGGTTGCCAACCGAACGATCGTACCCGGCCAGCGCGTCATCGTGATCTCGACCGCCAACGGCTTGAAGTTCCCCGAGTTCAAGATCCGCTATCACGAGGGGACGCTGCCCGACGTCCGGCCGCTGCTGGTGAATCGGCCAGTCGAGCTTCCTCCCGATTACGATGCGGTGCGGAAGGCAGTGTTTCGATAGTCGACAGCGTGGCCTCATCCCCGGCCCTTCTACATCGGAGACGCAGAAGGGCGTCATGCGGCGCAGAACCCGCAGCCCCTTACCGAAGCCAGCTGGCATACTCCATCTCGACTGGCTCACGTCGGCAGGCAAGCTCCGTTGGCCCATAGGGAAAATTTCGTCACCACCCAAGGATTTTTGCCCTATACCAGGCGCCTGCTAATTCGTAGTCTTCTTCTGACCGAAATTGAGAAGCGATGCAGGAGAAGAGTAATTGAGCATGGCTACTCCCAATTTCCCAACTCCGTCCACGCCACCGAAGCGCCACTGGGCTACATCTGCGTGGTTCACGATTCTAATGTTAGTCCTACTTGGCCCCGTTGGCGTGGTTCTGATGTGGGTATTCCGCCGCTGGTCAGTAATTCTCAAAGTAGTCATATCAGTAATCATCATTGGTCTTTGGATCAGCGTCATCTCGGGCAATCAATCATCAACGAAGACTAGGGCCACCGGGACCCTTGCCGAACAGGCAGCGTCGGCGCCAACTAGGCCAGCGGCGGTCTCTGAATCTGGTAACATCACGACCGCCAGTGGCGCGGTGACCCCGTCACCTGCGGCAACGTTTGTCGTGCCGGTACCTGGTCCGGTTTCGCCGACCCCAACCGAGGTGCGCTATGGCACCCGCGACAATCCCGTCCCAGTCGGCGTTTACTACACTCTCGAAGACCACGGCGCGCGTCTCCAGATTCGCGTGGTCGACGCCACCAAGAACGCCAAAGCCCAGGTGAAGGATGCCAATGTCTTCAACGAGGATCCGCCCGCGGGCAGCGACTACCTGTTGGTCAAGGTGGAGGCGCGCTACGTCGCGGGCGATTTTGATCGACCCTACACCACAAGCGCCGGCGAGAATCGCCTCTACGCGGAGAACCGATTGTGGGGTGCGCCGGTCCTCTCGATTGCCCCTGAGCCCAGTTTCGCGAACAATGACATATTCCCCGGCGCGACCGTCCAGGGTTGGCTCCCGGGCAAATACCTTCCGACCAAGGATATGGATGATGCACAACTCCAGTATATGGGCATCTATTTCAAGGTCGGCAAGGCTACGGGTGCGTCTGACCAGAAACCGGAGCCATTTTCCACGCCGGATCCCTCCAAGATCGCGGGTGCACCGGTTGGAAGTCGGTTCCACCCGGTACCTTTTGGCGAAACGTACACGCTCGACGATCATGGCAATAAGATCGCCGTAAAGGTCACCCAAGCGGTGCTGGACGCGAGCAAACAAGTGCATGATGCCAACATGTTCAACGCCGATCCACCCTCGGGTTACAGCTACGTGCTGGTTCGGACCTCGCTTAAGCTTGTCCAAGCGGCGGGATCTGGCCCGTATAAGACCACAAGCGATGCGCGCCTCTATGCCGACAACCGGCTCTGGGGTGCGCCGGAACTGGTTGTGGGTCCTGAACCGAAGCTTGAGGGCCAGGATATCTTCCAAGACGCCATAGTCGACGGTTGGCTGCCGCCGAAGTATCTGCCGAAGGATCTGGAAAAGGACGCGCTGCTGTACTATCAGGGGGTCTTCTTCGCGCTCCACAAGTAGCGCTACCCGGGTGGTGCAGGTGCCGGGTTGACACCGAGTGGTTTCCGCTGCACGGGCGATTGATAGCGGTACAGAGTAGGCCTGCGCTCCTGGTAGTCGTCCTGTTCGTCCAATAGAACCATTGGTTCAGAGCCACGGGCCCCCCGGACCAATGGTTTTGCTGGTTCATCTTGAGCGTGAGCCCTATCTGGCTAGCAAGTATTACGACGATCGGATCTGTCACAGCGAGCTAACCGAGCTCATTCGCGGGATGAACAACGCCGAAGTCCAGGATCGAGTGGCCATCGAACGTATCGATCATGGGCGGGGAGCGATCGTTTGCCTTGACGCTCGGGCGCCAGTGTGCCGACATGTCTTCATGGATTGCACCTGGCTGATCCGACCGGTGCCACCCTCTGCCAGATTCCACCCCGAGGAGAACGACGTTGCCGACAGACGGAATTCGTCAGCGACGGCGAGGCTGCCCTCCCTGTCCGCGCAGGAGGCACGTGTCCTCGTGCTGCGCGCCCAGGGCTTTGGCGCCAGTCATCTGCGCGAGCCGATTCACGTCCGCGATCACCTCGGCTACATTCAGGTCAACTCGGTCAACGTGGTGACGCTCCAAGGACGCAAGTTGGGAGGCCACTCTAGGAGAGCTCGTCGAGGCAGGAGACGTCGCCGAAGTCGCCGTCGACGGCTGGCCGGTGCCTGGTCTGGTCACCCGGGACGCGTTGACTGGTTCGCTCGCGGTGCCGACCCGCCGTCCCACGTTCCTTGCGCCGTTCGATGATCTGATGTGGCACCGCGACCGCGTCGAGCGGTTGTTCGGGTTCCGCTATCGCGTCGAGATCTACGTTCCCAAGCCGCGGCGGGAGTACAGCTACTACGTCCTGCCTCTTCTCGCCCGCGGGACCCTCGGCGGCCGCGCCGACCTGAAGCCCGATCGCTCAAACAGCATTGTGCGCGTTTGTGGTCTCTGGCTGGAAGGGGCAACGCCGGACGACGCGGCTTCGGTTCCCCTTGACCTCGCGGCGCGCCTTGGCGCCGTGGAAATTCAAATCGAGCGGATCGTGCCCGACAGCGCGGCGGAGACCATCCAAAGGCTAGCTGAGGGGCCGCGCTCGGGTTCAGCCCACCAGAAGCTCATCGCTACGGGGCTCGAGTACCAGCCGCCGTACCATGGCGATCAGCGCGTTGACGTCGAACGGTTTCTGCAGGTAGTCGTCTGCCCCCACTTCTCGTGCGAA
>CADDYW010000164.1 GCA_902810745.1 Chloroflexota bacterium
CAATTTTCCCAAATGCCTCTACCCATCAATTTCTGCTTGACACACCACTAGGATGGAGTCGGAAGGGGAAGATCGAGTGGATCGCGTTCGCGTAGAGCCAGCCGCCCTGGTCCGGCTGGTCGAGGCGCTCTTCGAGCACGAGGGCCTGTCGGCCGAGGATGCCGCGACGATTGCGCGGGTTCAGGTCGAGGCCGACCTGCGCGGAATGTACTCGCACGGCACCCGGGCGGTGCCGATGTACCTCGAGCGCATCCGGCGGGGCATCATCAATCCACGGCCGCATCTTCGGATCGAGGACCTGGGCGTCGCGGTGCTGGTGGATGGCGACGACGGCCCCGGGCAGGTTGTTGCCAGCCGAGCGATGGAGGAGTGCCTGGCGCGGGCACGGCGCTTCCGCGTCGGTCTGGCGCTCGTGCGCCACTCGAATCACTTCGGTGCGGCGGGCTACTACGCGGGAATGGCGCTGCGCGAGGATCTGATTGGCCTGGCCACGACCAATGGGAACCTGGTGCTGGCGCCCTGGGGAGGGATCACGCCGACGGTTGGCAATAACCCGATCGCCATCGCGGTACCGGCTGGCGAGGAGCCGCCGATCCTGCTTGACGTGGCGATGAGCGTGGTCGCGGGCGGCAAGGTCGATCTGAAAGCGGCGGAAGGAGAGGAGCTACCGCCGGGCTGGTGTCTGGACGCCGAGGGGCGGCCGACACGGGACCTCGCGGCGGCGCTGTCCGGGCTGGGCGTGCCGCTGGGCGCCCCGGTTGCCGGGCATAAGGGCTTTGGTCTCGCCTTCGCGATGGAGGCGCTGGCCGGCGCGCTGACCGGTGCGCGCTTCGGGCGCCAGCACACCCTCGAGGTCGAGGATGGACCACGGCCCTGGGACGAGGGCCACTTCTTCCTGGCGATCGATCCTTCGCTGGCCATGCCGCTGGCGACGTTCAAGGCGCGGATCGATCAGATGATCCGCGAGGTCCGAGCCACTCGCCCGGTCACGGATGGCCCGCCGATCCACGCACCCGGCGAGCTTGGCTGGCGCCGTCGCGAGCAGGCGCTCCGCGAGGGGATCCTCCTCCCGGGATCGGTCTACCAGGCGCTGCGCACCTGCGCGGAGGAAAGAGGCCTGCGTGCGCTGGTCCCGTGATCTCTCGTCCGCCGACCACGTCTCCGGGCGTCCCGGTCGATGTCCTCGCGCTCCGGGCGCGATCCGCGCGGCCTACATCCCCATCACGTGATAGCCGGAATCGCAGAAGAGCACGACGCCGGTAACGTTGCGCGAGAGATTGCTCGCGAGGAAGACTGCCACGTCGCCGATCTCGGCTGCCTCGGTGTTGCGCCGCAGCGGCGAGACCTCGCGAACGTGCTCCTCCATGCGCGGGAAGCCTTGAATGCTCCGCGCGGCAAGCGTGCGGATCGGACCCGCCGAGATCGCGTTCACCCGAATGTTCCGCGGCCCCAGGTCGGAGGCGAGGTAGCGCACGCACGACTCGAGCGCGGCCTTGGCCACGCCCATGACGTTGTACTTCGGGAAGACGCGGTCGCTACCGAGATAGGTCATGGTGATGATGCTGCCCCCACCACGCTTCTCCATCAGTGGAGCGGCCTTTCGAGCGAGGTGAACCAGCGAGTAGGCGCTGACGTCCAGCGCGGTCCGAAAAGCATCACGCGTCGTCTCGACGAAAGGATTCTCCAGCGCTTCGCGCGGGGCGAAGGCGATGCTGTGGACCAGGATGTCCAGACCGCCGAACTCGCGATCGACCCGCTCGAACGTCTCATCGACCTGGGCATCGTTCAGAACGTCGCAGGGGAGGGTGAAGGTACCCGGCAGCGTCGCGGCAAGGTCGTTGACGAACTCCTTGACCCGATCCTCCTGGTAGGTGAATGCCAGCCGCGCACCCGCTCCGGCCAGCGCCTGGCCGATTCCCCAGGCGATGCTCCGGCGATTCGCGACACCGAAGACCAGACCGGTCTTGCCTTCCAGCACGAGACTATCCTCCAACGATAGAAAAGTAATCCGCGAGATTCGCGTGGGGCGGTGTCCGATCGCGTGGCAGCGAGCCAGCCAGCTCGAACAGCACTCCCATGGGCGCGGGTGCCAGGTCGTCGTAGCGACCATTATGCTCGGTGCCACCCCAGCGGGTGCCGATTGCCAACAGGTCGAATCGAGTGAAGGCGGCCTTCGTCCGATCGTACGTCAGAAGCCCCAGGAGCCGCGCATCGAACCCCCGGTCGGCGTCGGCCACGGGTGGCTGGAAAGCGCGAACCGCCCAGGTACCGTGGGCGTGATTGCGGACGCGTCCCTCGAGCCGCATCTGCACGCTCGCGCTATCCTTGCGCGTGACCTCGACCCACAGATCGGCGACCTCGACGTGCTCATCGCGCCAGGGCGGTGTCTCTCCCCGTGTATTATCGAGCAGGTGGAAGCGCGCGATCCGGCGAACGATCGGCCAGGGAACCGATACACGCTGGCCAATCCGCGGATCGGCGGGTACGATTGACGCGGCCTCGTTGCGCGTGAACCAGGCATAATCGTGGTTGAAGGCGCGTCGGCGTAGATCGTCCGGGCGCGTGTCGACCTCGCGCGGCAGATCGCGGGTCGTGACCAGCAGGACCAGCCCACCCTCCGGATAACGCGAGCGATAGTTCGGGTCGGGATCGTAGGTCTCCGGAGTGCCACTGCCAGTATGCGGATCTTCCTCCCAGCGCTCAAGCGCGCGTTCGAGCATGCCCAGCAGCGGACGCGCCTCGCGCGTATTGATCGAGGCCAGGAGTGTTCCATCGGCCTTGAAGGCGTAGAGACCCTGACGGGTCGCGCTGGGGATCGTTCGCCCGGCGTAGTGGCCCTGCTCGGCGACGTAGCGGAAGAATTCGGCCTTCGCGTCCTGCTGCGCTCGCTGAAGCGGCGAGCAGTTCTCGGCGACCGGCACGAACCGCTCGGAGATCAGCCGGATCACCTCGGGGTCAGAAAACGCGAGCGCACGGCCCGCGACGCCGTTGTTTCAGACACAGCCCAGGGGATTGCCATTCATCGCCCACATGAAGATCGGCTTGTTCGCTTCCTCGGCCCGGCGGCGTGCCACCCAGAGATCGGTCTCCCAGGGAATCGCTGTCCAGCGCTCTTCGTCGGCCCGGGCCGCGATCAGGTCGCGCAAACGGTCGAAGTCGGCGGGATCGATCGGCGCCGGCTCCACGGGCAGGTCGGTTCCAATCACGTGTCCCTCCACTCGCTCTCTGGTTGCGATGCTTGCCCACCAGTTTATCACACTCTGCCGCGATGCTATAATCGCGCCGTCGATGACCGATGACCAGGACGCTCGTGGAGGCAGGTCCGGATCTCTCCTCACCGGGCTCCCGCTGGGCGAGTGGGATGGGGCGGACCAGAACGCAGGAAATGTCCTGATCTTGGACGAGAGAGAAGCCATGGCGCGCGTGATTTTGAATCGGGTGAGCAAAGCCTTTGGCGACGTCTACGCGGTGCGGGATCTCGATCTGGAGGTCTACGATGGCGAGTTTCTCGTCCTGGTTGGCCCATCCGGGTCCGGCAAATCGACCGTGCTGCGTCTGGTGGCCGGGCTCGAAGAGCCAACCACCGGCGAGATTTTCATCGGCGATCGGCTCGTCAACAACCTTGCGCCCAAAGATCGCGATGTGGCGATGGTCTTCCAGAGCTATGCCCTCTACCCGCACATGAACGTTCACGATAACCTGGCGCACCCGCTCCAGCTTCGCCGCGTTCCCAAGGCAGAGATGGAAGAGCGGGTCCGGAAGGTCGCGGAGCTCCTCTCAATCTCGCATCTGCTGCAGCGGCGGCCCAAGGAGCTGAGTGGCGGCGAGCGACAGCGCGTTGCCCTGGGGCGGGCGATCGTGCGTAACCCGGCCGTGTATCTGATGGATGAGCCACTCTCGAACCTCGACGTGAAGCTGCGCATTCGCACACGGGCTGAGCTCATCAAGATCCACGAGCGGCTGCGCACGACGACCATTTACGTCACCCACGATCAGCAGGAAGCGATGACGCTTGGCGACCGTATCGGGGTGCTGAATAATGGAACGTTGCTCCAGCTTGGGAGACCAGAAACGCTTTACAACCACCCGACAAACCTCTTCGTCGCCGGATTCATCGGCAGTCCGTCGATGAACCTGCTCGAGGCTCAGCTCGTCGCCAGGGACGACCGTCTTCTGGTCGAGGGCAAGGGGTTCTCGATCCAGGTGCCGCCGGAGCTCGCCAGCCTCATCGATCGCTACGCGGGCCGCGACGTGGTCCTGGGGATCCGTCCGGAGCATATCTTCGATCGCGAGGAGGTGGCCGAGGCACCACCGGGGGCGAGCTTCACGGCGCAGATCGATCTGATCGAGCCGCTGGGCAGCGAGACCCTGGTTCACGCGCTCGTTGGCGGTCAGGCCATCACGGCGAAGGTCAGCCCTGACACCGAGCTGCGGCGCAGTCACATCGCGGAGCTGGTGGTCGACACCCGCCACCTCCACCTCTTCGACCGCGAAACCCAGCGCGCGATCACGCGGTAAACCGGGCGTCCGTCAACCACAGAGTGATGAGTGATAAGTGATGAGGAGGTTCCTGGCTCAGCACTCGTTCCTCATTACCTGGAATGCCACTTTGGCGGGCGCTTCTCCAGGAAGGCACACATCCCTTCCTGGGCGTCGGCGGCGAGCGCGTTGAGCGACATGACCTCTTTGGCGTAGTCATAGGCCAGCGGTTGGGGCATATCGAGCTGACGGTAGAACGCCTGCTTTCCAAGCCCGATCACGAAGGGGCTGGCCCGCGCGATTGTCTCCGCCAGCGCGCGCGTCTCGGCCGCGAGCGACTCGGATGGGACGACCCGATTGATCAGGCCGTACTGGAGCGCTTCCGCTGCGGAGATTGGTTCGCCGGTCAGCAGCATCTCGAGTGCCTTCTTGCGGCCGATCGCCCGGCTCACCGCCACCATCGGCGTCGAGCAGAACAGGCCAATCTTGACACCGGGGGTAGCAAACCTGGCGTTCTCCGACGCCACGGCTAGATCGCAGGTGGCGACGAGCTGGCAGCCGGCCGCCGTGGCGATGCCGTGTACCTGCGCGATCACCGGCTGCGGAATGCCCTGAATCGTCTCCATCAGGCGTGTGCAGACCTCGAACTCGTGCCGATAGAACGCGGGCGACTGGCCGATCATCTCGCCGAGGTCGTGGCCGGCGCAGAAGGCTGGCCCATTCCCGCGCAGGATGATCACGGCGACGTCCTGACTTCGTCCCATGGCCTCGAAGCAGTCGATCAGCTCCTGCATGTGCGCGATCGAGAGGGCGTTGCGCTTCTCCGGTCGATTCATCGTCACGTAGCCGATCCGCTCCTCCGTCTCGACGAGCAGGTACCGGTACTCGCGGTTGCGCTCGGTTGGCTGGCCCCGCGCCTCCGCGCCATTCGGGTGAGCGCTTCCCGTGCCGGGCTCGGCCTCACCGTCGCCGCGCCTTCCTTCTGGATTCTGGATGCGGACATCCGATTCCTTCTCCGCCATTGCCCGATCTCCTTCAGTGGATCCGCTTCTCGTAGCCGGCCCACTCTTTCTCCCGCAGCTTGAACTTCTGGACCTTGCCGGTCGACGTCTTGGGCAGCGGGCCAAATTCGACGGCCTTCGGGCACTTGAAGTGGGCGATCCGGTCACGACAGAAGGCGATAATCTCCTCGGCCGTGGCCGACTGCCCGGGTTTCAGCGTCACGAATGCCTTGGGCACCTCGCCCCACTTGTCATCCGGGATGCCGATGATTGCTGCCTCGAGCACGGCCGGATGCTGGTAGAGAGTGCGCTCGACCTCGATGGTCGAGATGTTCTCGCCACCCGAGATGATGATATCCTTCTTGCGGTCGCGCAGCTCGATGTAACCATCCGGGTGCATCACGCCGAGGTCGCCGCTGTGGAACCAGCCACCACGGAACACCTCGGCAGTCGTTGCCTCGTCGCGGTAGTAGCCTTTCATCAGATTGTTGCCGCGCATTACCACCTCGCCCAGCGTTTTCCCGTCAGCCGGCACGTCCTGCATGTTTTCATCCACGACGCGAATCTCCGGCGCGTGAATGTAGCCGACGCCCTGGCGAGCCTTCATGCGCGCCCGTTCCTCGAGCGTGAGCGTGTCCCATTCGGTCTTCCACTCGCAGACGGTGTGCGGACCATAGGTCTCGGTGAGCCCGTACACGTGGGTAATGCTCGCGCCCATCTCCTCCATCTGCTGGATGATGGCGGGTGGTGGTGGCGCAGCCGCGGTCACGACCCGGAGCTGACGTGGAAAGGTGTAGTCGGGACGCGGCCGCGTGGAGACGAGGCTGATCAGCACCGTCGGCGCACCGCAGAGGTGGCTGACATTCTCGGATTCGATCAGCCGGAAGACCTGGGCAGGATCCACCTTCGGCAGACAGACGTTGGTCGCGCCGATGCCGACGACTGCCCAGGGGAAGCACCAGCCGTTGCAGTGATACATCGGGAGGGTCCAGAGGTAGGTACTGGTCGAGGTGAGGCCGGATTCGACAATCTCACCAAGCGCATTGAGGTAGGCGCCGCGATGCGTATACATCACACCCTTGGGACGGCCAGTCGTGCCGCTGGTGTAGTTGATACTGATCGTCTGCTCTTCGTCGACCACCGGGTAGACCAGCGGCTCGGGGCTGCCCTCGGATAGAAAGCTTTCGTAGCCGGGGCCCGCGAGCTCCATCATCGGTGTCTCTGCTGATCGTGCGCCCCCGCTGCCGACCGAGTGCCAGCGCGGGGCCAGATCGACGTGAAGGATCAGTCGAAGGTCCGGCAGCCGCGACCGGACCGGCGCCACCAGGTGCGCGAGCTCGGTCGCCAGGATCAGGGCCGTCGCGCCGGAGTGGTCGAGGATATAGCCAATCTCGTCAGAGGAGAGGCGAATGTTGATCGGGACGAGGATTGCGCCGAGAAGGGGAACGGCAAAATGGGCTTCGAGCACCTCCTCAGCATTCGGGCAAAGGATCGCGACGCGGTCGTTTGCGCCGATACCGTGCCGCCGCAGCGCGCTGGCGAGACGATAGACGCGCCCGCCGAACTCGGCGTAGCTGAGACGGCGATCGCCATCGACAACTCCCACCTTCTCGGGAAAGACGTGCAGGGTACGCTCGAGGAACATCAGCGGCGTGAGGGTGGACCGGTAGACCGGCAGATCGGGCCACTGATCCCTCGACCAGAGCTTCTGGAAATAACTTGTCGCGGTTTCGCTCATGCGCCACCTCACCGTCGAGCCCAGGTTTTCAGCAGCGAGACGTGACGTTGGACCGACAAGCAATGCCGGCTGTCCACTTTGGCTTCCGTCCCCGCTGCCGGCCACTATACAACCTGCTCATTGGACGATCAATCCCTGATTCTTTGTATCGCGCACGGTCGGCTCACCGCCCGCCGCCGCCAGGCCAGGTGTTCCGACGGGGTGCATGTAGATCTCTTCGGTCATTAGGTGTCAATTTACGCCCGTGAATAGGTTCTTCCGCACTTATCGGGGAGCTCGTGTAGGATCTCAGGACACCATTGCTCCCCGGAGATTCCCGCTTGGCTCCCGCGCGCTCGAATTCGTCCCTTACCGTCTCTCAGATCAGCGCTGATGGCAAGATTGTTCGCCTCGTCGCTCACCTGTCGGGCGCATCGGTCGTCTGTCCTACCTGTCATCACGCGAGCACACGGATACACGATCACCACGTGCGTCGGCCCATGGATCTCCCTTGGCGAGGTTACACCGTCCGCGTGACGCTGACCGTCCGGCGCTTCCGCTGCCTCATCCGGGATTGTTGGCGCTCCACCTTCACCGAGTCCCTCGGCGAGGACCTACCCAAGCACGCTCGGCGAACAGCAGCGGCAACAGAGACCCTGGTTGACCTCGCACGAGCGGATGGGGCGAAGGTGGAGCGCAGGGCACCAATCGGATTGGCCTGCCGACGAGTCCGGATACTCTCCTGCGCTTGTTGCGTCGGGGCAATCGCCAGGACCTTCCGACCCCGCGGGTCTTGGTGGTCGATGATTTCGCCGTGCGCCGTAGGAAGAGCGATGCCACGCTGCTGGTCGACCTCGAATCGCACGAGCCCATCGACATCCGGGAAGGGCGAGACGCCGCGATCCTGGCCAAGTGGCTTCAGGAACACTTGGGAGTAGAGATCATTCTCCGAGACCGGTTGGAGGCATATACGGAAGTAGCGAGCCAAGGCGCTTCTGATGCCCAACAGGTGGCGGATAGGTTTCACCTAGCGGTAGTTTGTTGACGGGGGAATGGATGATGCTGTAGCAGGCCGTCGGAGGTGACACGATGACCCGACGCCTGGCCTGCCCGCCGGCTCCCGGCCCGCTCGAGGATGATGCGGCGCAGTTCGACGAC
>CADDYW010000165.1 GCA_902810745.1 Chloroflexota bacterium
CGCTGCTCGTGAAGCTGCTCCCACAGGCGGGCACGCTCGCGCAGGAGCGCGCCGAGCTCGCGCTCGGTGTCGGTCTCGCGGGTCACGCCTAGAGCTCCTCCGCGATCCGCGGGGCCTCGCGGTTGAACCACCAGAAGCCAACGACGAGCAGGATCAGCACGAGCCCCAGCGGGATCAGCAACCGGAGGTCCCCACCTATCGCCTGTCCGGCGGTGGGGGCGTGTGGGTCGATCACCGCATGGCGGATCTGCTGCACCACCGCGGCGAGCGGGTTGCACATCACGAGGTGCTGGAGCCGCACGCTCGGGATCTTCTCGACCGGGTAGAAGATCGCCGAGCCGTAGAAGATCGCCTGGAGCGCCACCTCCCAGATCGGGCGCACGTCGCGGAAGCGGACGAACAGGGAGGACAGGATCATCGCGAGTCCGGTCGCGAACAGCCCGAGGAAAGCGACGAGCGGGAAGAGCTCGAGCCACGACCAGCGGATGCCGACCCCGCGGGCGAGCATGAAGGTGATCACTGCGAGGTAATTGAGCGCCAGGTTGAAGTATGCGGTGAGGACGACCGCCAGCGGGATCACGAGCCGGGGAAAGTGGATCTTGCGGACGAGGGCCTCCCTGTCGACGACCGAGCTCACCGCTGCGCCCGTGGACTCGGAGAAGAACGTGAACATCACGATCCCGCTGAGCAGGACCACCGGGTACTGGGTCACACCGCCGCCGAGACGCACCGCCCGGGTGAACACGAACAGCATCACGCCAAAGAGCAGGAGCGGCTTCATCAGCTGCCACAGGTAGCCGAGCACGGATCCGAAGAACTTGAGCCGGAAGTCGAGGACGGCAAGCGTCCAGGCGAGGTGGAAGAAGCGGCGCGGCTCGCCGGCGAGCGCCGATGGACCGCCGATCGGCTTGAGCTCGGTCGGTACCGCGCCGGCGGTCACGGCTACCTCTCCCCCGCCGGCTCAGGCTGTGGGTGTTCGGCGCCCACCAGCCGGCGAACTTCGACCTCGTGCGGCAGGTCCACCATCGAGCCCGTGTTCCGCGTGGCGGTGGTGACCATCGTGGCCGCCTTCTCGCGGCGATCGAGTACCAACTGGCCGCCGCCGCGCTCGGCAACCTGCACGGTCGCGTAATACCGCCCCGCCGACAGGACGTTTTCGAACGAAACCCCGAACACCGCCTGGTCGCCTGGCAGGAAGCGGCCCGTGCGCTCTTCCGCCCAGATCGTCGAGGTGCCGAACACGTTTGCGCCCTCTTCGTCCTTGATCATCACGCTGAAGGAGGGGTCCTCCACCACGCGGTTGAAGCGCACGAGGGCTCGGAAGAAGCACGGCCTCCCGTGCGGCAGGTACTCGTACCGGTCGCCATGCTCCTCCTCGAACCAGGCCTCGATGATCACCGCCGCCTGATCCCCGAGCTCACCCTCGCCCGCGACCGCCGCGGCCAGCGTCGCGCCGGGGAAGTTCACCTTGATGTACTGGTCCGTGACCAGCTCCGGGGCGTCGATCGTGAGCATGTCGCCGCGCTCGAGCAACATGGCGCGGTCGCAGAAGCGGTTGACGGACGGCATGTCGTGCGTGACGAACAGGATCGTCTTGCGCTCGTCCCGCAGCCGGTGGAACTCGTCGTAACACTTCTGCTGGAAGGCGGCGTCACCGACCGCGAGCACCTCATCGATCAAGAGGATGTCCGCATCCACCTGGATCATCACCGAGAACGCGAGGCGCACCTGCATCCCGGAGGAGTAGTTCTTGAGCTTCAGGTCGGTGAACTCGTGGAGCTCAGCGAAGTCGATCACCTCGTCCACGCGCTTGCGGGCCTCCGCCGGCGTGAGCCCCAGCATGATCGCGTTGAGCATGATGTTGTCGCGCGCGACGAGATCCGGGTTGAAGCCCACGCCCAGCTCGATGAACGTGGCCACCCGCCCGTTCATGTAGATGTGGCCCTCATCCACCCGGTAGATGCCGGCCATGCACTTGAGGAGCGTGCTCTTGCCCGAGCCGTTGCGGCCCACGATGCCGAAGAACTCGCCCGGAGCCACCGAGAAGGAAACCTCGTTCAGCGCCTGCAGCTCCTCGTAGCGGGTGCGACGAAGCGGGTGGAGCGCCCGCTCCTTGAGCGTGTGCACCCGCTCCTGCGGAATGCGGAAGCGCTTGCTGACGCGGTCTACGAGGACTGCGGGAGGATGTGGCGAGGCTTCGGTCACCGGCTGGGATTCGAAGCGGGGAACGGGAACCGATCCCCCTCAACGATCACGAGCGAGCCCTTCGGGCGCGTTTCGGCCTAGCTCCATGCGACTTAGGATATGGATATTCGCCAGCCGTCCAGGCGAGCTCATCGGACCATCAGTTGCGGAACGAGGTTCCTCGGAGGGGGCGATTGCAGGCTCGACGCAGTCTTTAGCATTCCGCGACGGCATGAGCGCGCGACCTCCTTGGAAAGGCTCGAGATGCAGCGTCGTTTGGCAGACAATGCATCCAAGCATCGGAAACTCGTCAATCTGGGACAGGCGTAGAGCACGCCAGCGTTAGCTCCTAGGAAACGCTCATGCCTGCTATAGCGGTGGTATCTCGGGAGGTCTTCCCCTTCGGGGGTGGCGGAATCGGCGTCCACGTCACCTCTCTGGCGGAGATCCTAGCCAGCGAGGCAGAGGTGACTATTTTCACCAGCTCACATCACCGCGAGAGTTATGAGCGGCTTATCGCAGCGGGCGATCCACGCATCCCAACGAGCGCGTCCTTTAGGTTCATCGACGAGCCGGATCCACTCAATATTGGGAGCTATTACAACTACATGCATGCTTGGAGCGCTCGCACATGTGATGCGCTCCGAAAGGCCTACCGAGGAACGCGCGGCCCCGATCTGGTCGAGTTCCCGGATTACCTTTCCGAGGGGCTTGTCACTGTTCAGGCACGCGACTCGCTCGATCCTGCCTTTCGCAACACCTTGGTGTGCGTTCGTACTCACACCTCGGCTGAGATGTGCAGCGTACTCAACGGAGTTCTCAGGGACGACTTCGAAACAAGAAGCGTCTTTGCATCCGAACGCTATGCCCTTGAACGTGCCGATCGGTTGATCTGGCCCGGAGGCGACGTGTTGCGGACTTATGAGCGCTTCTACGAGCGCTCGCTGGCACGCCCAGTGCGGATCGCGAATGGTTTTCTGCCGGAAGTCCGAGCGGCGGGCACAAGCCAGCTGCCGTCCGACGGACCGCTCCGCTTCATCTACTTCGGGAGACTCGAGCGCCGCAAGGGAGTTCAGAACCTTCTGCGGGCCGTGACGGCCATGCACCCACAGGACTGGGAGCTCACCGTTGTGGGGGACGACACGGACACCGCGCCGCTCGGCGTTTCAATGAAGATGCAGCTCGAGGCGATGGCCGGTGGTGACCCGCGCATCAGCTTCCTCGGCGGGGTCAGCAGGCAGGAGCTTCCGCGGCTGATCGCGGAGCACCACCTGGCGGTGCTGCCGTCTCTGTGGGAGTGCTGGCCCAACACGGCTCTCGAGACGCTTGCGGCAGGACGGCCACTCGTGGCGACCCCCACTGGAGGTTTCGTCGAGATCGTGCAGTCTGGAGAATCTGGCTGGCTCACCGAGGACTGTTCCGGTGGCGCCCTAACCCAGCGGCTCTACGACCTCTTCCACGCACGCGGCGAGGTGGACGCGCTGATAGAGAGCGGGCGGCCGCGAAGGCAGCTCGCCAAGCTCGTCGAACCCGACCGCGTACGCGAAGGCTATCTTCGCCTGCTCGGCGAGCGCGCTCGTGGACCGCAGCGACGGCGGGAGAGCCCGCCGCTCGTATCCGTCGTCCTCACGTATTTCCAGCTCGAGGAGTACGTCGAAGATGCAATCCGGTCAGTGTTTGCACAGACACACCGGCCTGTCGAGTTGATCCTCGTGAACGATGGCTCGATGCGCGAAGCGGATCTAGTCCTGGCTGACCTTGCCGCCCGCTATCCGCTGGTGGTTATAACGCAACCGAACTCCGGTCTCGGCGCTGCACGCAACTTTGGGATTTCCCAGGCGTGCGGCGAGCTCATCGTGCCCCTTGACGCAGACAACATCCTCGAACCCGAGTTCATCGCGCGCGGGGTGGAACTCCTCGACGCTCACGAGGAGTATGCCTATGTCACGTCTTGGTCACGTTACATAGATTCAGACGGCACGCCGCACGAGCCCCCCAGCGAGGGGTATCAACCGCTTGGCAACCGGTCAGAGATAGTTCACGGGGACAATGTCGCCGGCGATGCCACCGCGGTCATACGGCGACGGGTGTTCGATCTTGGCCACTGGTACAGCCAAGACATGACGAGTTACGAGGACTGGCTCTTCTACAGGGAGCTGCATTCGGCCGGGATCTACGGAGCGGTCATTCCCGAACGGCTCTTCCGCTATCGGGTACGTCCCGGATCGATGATCCGCGAGATCGGCTTGCAGCACCAAGGCAGGCTGGCGGACGAGATGCGGGCTCGCATCCGCGAAAGGCAGGTGACATGGGAGTCCAAGAACGCCTAACCCTCGAAGCGGTCAGCGCTCATACCGTAATCGCGACCGAGCACCTCCACCGATATGAGTTTGCAGCTGGCCTGTGCGAGGGAGACCGCGTGCTGGATCTCGCGTGCGGCAGCGGGTACGGTTCCCGCATCCTTCGCCAGCGGGCCGTGGCTGTCACCGCCGTGGACAATGATGCGGCGACCATAGATATGGCGCGCGAGACTATCGGAAGGGAAGCGGACGTCACGTTCGAGGCCGCCGACGCCACGGAGTACCTTCGGTCTCGCGCGGTGGACGACTTCGATGCGATTGTCTGCTTCGAAGGCATTGAGCACTTGCCGGACCCCGAGCGGGCATTGGACGAACTCAGACGGTTCGCCGAGGCCGGCGCGAAGGTGATCATCTCTTTGCCGAACAGCCGCGCGTTCGACGAGAAGAACGAATTTCACGTCACGAACTACGGCTTCGAAGGGGCCATGCGGGCGTTCGATCGCTTCCCGGACCGTGTGGTCCTCTATCAGTTCCTCGCCGAGGGATCGCTGATTCGCGCTGAAGCGGGCACGCGGGAGCTCGAGGCTCGGATTGAGCTTGAAAGCCACGGCGAGCCGCAGTACGCGAACCACTTCATCTGCTGTGCCAACTGTGGCGACTCCTTTGCGGCGTCCGGCCGCATGGAACTCACCGCCGCGCCTCTCCACAACAGCTACGTTCTCCACCTCGAGCGGTCAGTGCGCGAGATGTGGCAAACGAATGCCAAGCTTGCCCGGCAGAAGCTCGGAGTGCATGACTCGGCCGCGGCGACTCTAGTTACGAGGTATGAGGAGCTCCAGCACCGGCTGGAGCAGGCCGAGGCCGAGGTGGAGCTGATCAAGGCGTGGTACGACGCTCCGCGTTACCACCTGGTCGACAAGGTTCGCAAGGTGCTTCTGGCCACCGGCGTTCACGGGCTGCTGAAGCGCCTCCTGCGCTTAGGCTCTCGGCTTCGCTAGGCTGCCCGCAATGCGCCGGCGGTGGGGAACGTTCTGGTGCTCTCGCTTCCGGCTCGAGAGTAATTGGGCCGTACTGGGGCCGATCCTTCTTGCCGGAGCGGTCCTCCGCGTAGCGATGATGCTGGCCGTTCGGCCCATCACGTATGGGCTGTACGACTCGGGCACGTACATGTCCGCGGTGAGCGGGACTTTCCCCCGGCTCTTTTGGGATGTCCACCACCCCGTCGGCTACTCCATATTCCTAGCCATCGTCAGCCCGCTGGTGCGTTCCGGTACTGGCTTGGCTGCTTTGCAGCACCTGATAGGGCTGGGCGCTGCCACACTGCTTTTCCTTGCAGGGCGCGGCTTTGGCGCGCCTCGCTGGGCAGCCGCGATTGGTGCTGGCGCATATGCATTGAGCCTCGACGTCATCGCGCTCGAGCACTCGGTGATGAGCGAGGCGATTTACATGCCGCTCATCGCACTCTGTTTCTTTGCGGCTTCGCGCATCTACCGTGCCGCCAGCTGGCGTACCGCGGGGGCATGGGCGGGACTACTCGGACTGGCGGCCGGCGTCAGCTACACAGCGCGATATCCGGGGGCCGCGCTCTTCTTCGTCGCGCCAATCGTGGCGCTTGCGCTGGCGCGCGGCGATTACAGGCGGCGCCTTGGCGCGGCGGCCGCCGCCTGCGTGGGCGTCGCAGTTGTGGTCGCGAGCTATCTCGGGGCGCAGGACGCGGAGATGGGCATCGGCTGGCAACTCTTCCCCGGACAGGGATGGAATCACTATGCCGCGATCGCTCCGACGGCTGATTGCTCCCGTTTTACGCCGCCGCCCGGAACTCGTGTGCTTTGCCAAACAGCGGCCCAGCGGCGAGGGAAGACGTCCCAGTTCTATTCGTGGGATGTCCATTCACCGGCTCGCAAGCTGGATCCGCGTGGCTTTCCATACTCGGACTCCAAGTTCGAGGCATTTGCGGAAGCGGCGAGCTCTTCACAGCGTTCGGGGCCTCACCATGGGCAGAGCTTGCTGGGTGTGATCGGAAGCGACGTGACGAAGCTGGTACGGGAATCCGGCGCGATGTTCGGGCCTCTTCACTGGGCCCCGGAGCTGAACTACCTGAATTCGCCGGTCGAAACGAACGAGCGAGCGATCGCCCGCGGCCTGCTCCACTTGCAGCCGATGACCTTCCATCCTCCGCTCCGGCCGCTCAGCGATCTACGGCCGTTCCTGCGGGTGTCAGGCGGTGTGGCGTTCCTTTCGCTCCTCGCTCTCGTGGCCGCGTTGCCTCGTCTCGGGTGGCGGCGCGGTGTCTTCGGCGTAGCCATGCTTGGTGTGGTGTTCGCTTGGGTGAGCGCTGGCGTAGAGCCGCGATACGCCGTCCCGGTCTACGAGGTTTGTCTTGCGCTTTTCCCATTGGCAGTGGCCGGCTTCGTTCATCCTCGAGCGCGGGGTGAGCAGTTCGTCGGCGGACCAAACCGGGTCGGTGACGCTCTGGCACCTCGGCCGCGTGCCGAGAACGGCGGTGAGCGTCCGGCGGGTACGCCGTCCAGGCAAAGGGAAGCGGTGTGACGCTCCGGCTCGCCTGGAGATCGTCCCTCGGGTCTACGGCTCGTCCACGGCCTCGGCGATTTGCTACCAGATAGCCTGTTCGCGCACGCCGGCCCGCACATAGAGCGCCGTCCGAACGTCGACGGAGTCGTTGTGGCCGGGGTACCGCGCTCTGGCACCACGTGGACGGCGCAGGTGCTCAGCCACACTCGCGGAGCGACCTATGTCCACGAGCCCGACAATCACCGGCATTCCCTCTATGCATTGCGGGCCAAGCGCGGCCTGGGCGCTTTTCCATTCCTGCGCCCAGGGGACCGCGCCGATCGGTATGAGCGGCTATGGCAGTACGCGCTCGAGTCTCGTGAGCCACGCCTCGGTTGGCGGCGGGAGCTCGCCGACCGCGTCCTGGGCCATCCGTCGTTCGCCACGCTCGATCTCTCCGTCACACCGGCCGTAGCCGTACCCAGCCGCGTGCGACTCGCCGCTCGGCTTGCCCCGGCCCCCACCGCTCCACGTCCGCCACCGTCTTACCCGGTGGTCAAGTCGGTTCAGGTCCTTCTCGCACTGGAATGGCTTGCTGCACGTTTCGATGTTCGTGTGCTCCTGGTCCAGCGCCACCCCCTCAACGTCGTGTCCAGCTGGCTCCAGATGGGCTTTGACGAACTCGGCCCACTGCCAGCGTCTGCGCTCGATCATTACGCGGATCGCTGGCAAACTCCGCCGCCGCCCGCTCATGCCCCTCGTCTCCGGCGAATCTCCTGGCGTGTCGGCTTCTACACAGCCGTCGTCGAGGATCTGGCACGTGCCAATCCACGCTTCATAAGGGCGTCGCACGAGTCTCTATGCCTGCAACCGATCGAGGAGTTCCGGGAAATCGCTCGGTCGCTCGGTTTGGAGTGGACCGAAGAGGCCACGCACTTCGTGATGGAGTCCAATCGGCCCGGCTATTCGTATGACACGCACCGCTTGACAGCGGAGCAACCGAACCGTTGGCGGGAGCGCCTCTCCGCCGAGGAACGCGCAGAGATACTCGGTGTGCTGGCGAGTTTTCCGCTCGGATCGCTCGCCGAGATGCCTCCTGCACAGTTCTAGCCACACTTCCTCAGTCCACCCGATCCGCGATCTCCCGCGCGATCGCCAGCGCCGCGGTCGCGCCCGGCGAGGGCGCGTTGCGCACGTGCAGCACCGGGCCGGTCTGGTCGAACACGAAGTCGTCGATCAGGCTGCCGTCGC
>CADDYW010000166.1 GCA_902810745.1 Chloroflexota bacterium
AGACGCGCCCGCAGCCGCGCGATCTCGGCTTCAGCTGCCCGCACTTCGCCCACCGGCCCGCCCCCCAACCGGCGCACGATCCCGGACGCCACCCGTTGGAGCTGCGCCACCAATCCGGACACATCAACCGCCCGAAGGTTCTCTCGCCGCACGTCCTCACAACAACTCATCCCAGCAATTCTCAACAGATACAAATTTCCACAGCATTTGACAAAAGCTCCGTGCACGGCCGGTTCGATCCAGGGCCGGTACTGGACCGGCAGCGGCTGGCCCAGCACCGGCGCGTGGCGGATCTGTCTTCACGGCTCGATTCCGTGGATGGGGCGGTATCTGGCGTTCATCATGCCGACCCTTCCCGATTGACAGGCGATGCTTTTGAATCGATCGGAATCTCATCGCGCCGAGGAGGGAGCAGGGGATGCGAATCGACGGTGCGAGGTAGAATGGGATCGCACGCTCACGGTCCGTCTCAAGGCGATGTGGTACGCGAGCAAGCGGGCCATTCCGCACATGATCCGCGCGGGTGGTGGGGCGATTGTCACGACCTCGTCGGTGCATAGTCTGGTCGGCTTCCCCGAGTACCCGGCCTACGCGGCATCCTATATCAACGGCATCTCCTTGGTCGCCAATGGCGGCTGGAGCATCTCGGCCCGCGCGTGAGCGAGGCGGCGAGACCGGGCAGTGATTGGCAACCGATTCCTCCAGGAGAGGTAGATCGATGGGAATCAGGATCGGCGTCTGCGGCGCCGGGCAGTTCGCGAGCAGCTTCATTCCCCTGTTTCAGGCGCACCCTCTGGTCGACGAGGTGTGCATCGCCGAGGTCATTCCGGAGCGGCGGACCGCGCAGGCCGCTCGGTTCGGCATCGCGCGTACCTACGCCTCCCTGGACGAGCTCTGCGCCTCGGATGTCGACGCCATTGCGCTCTTCACCCAGCGCTGGCTACACGGGCCGCAGGCGGTCCAGGCCCTGCGCGCCGGCAAGCACGTCTATTCGGCGGTGCCCGCTGCGATCACGCTCGAGGAGGTGCGCGATCTGGTGCGAGCCGTCGAGGAGACTGACCGGATCTACATGACCGGCGAGACCAGCTACTACTATCCGGTCGCGCTCTACTGTCGGGAGCGCTGGCGGCGCGAAGATTTCGGGGATTTCGTCTACGCCGAGGCCGAGTACCTCTACGATATGTCGCACGGTTTCTACGGCGCCTACCGATACTCCGGTGGTCCCGACTGGAAGCGCACCGCGAGCTTTCCGCCCATGCTCTATCTGACCCTCTCGACGAGCATGCTCCTCAGCATCACCGGCGCCCGGCTGACCCGGGTCAGCTGTCTGGGCTACGTCGATCGGGCGGATGACGGGGTCTTCCGGAAGGACGTCAGCCTCTGGCAGAACGAGTTCTCGAACGAGACCGCGCTCATTCGCACCTCCGACGGGGGCATGTTCCGGGTCAACGTGTTTCGGCGGATCGGGGTGGCGGGCGGCTCCAGCGTGCGGCTCAGCTTCTACGGGACCCGCGCCTCCTTCGAGGAGCAGACGAACGCGCGGGTCTGGAATACCCTCACGCCCGACGACCAGGAGGACGTCCGCTCCCTCCTGGAATGTCGTCCCATCCCCATCCCCGAGGTCGAGCGGGAGCGCCTGTCTGCCGTGCTACGCGCGGAGTTCTTCACCGGTGTCTCCTCGGTCCATCCGATCGCGCGGCTTCCCGCGTCGTTCGCCGGCCTGCCCAACGGCCACTACGGCTCCCACCAGTTCCTGGTGTGCGATTTCGTCGAAGCCGTGACCAGTGGTCGGCAGCCGCCGAACAACGTCTGGATGGCGGCCCGTTACTGCCTCCCCGGGATCGTTTGCGCACGAGTCGGCCAAACGGGAGGGTGCGCTCCTGGAGATCCCGGACCTTGGTGATCCTCCCAACCAGAGCGACGTGGAATGACAGCGTGGGAATATCCTATCCGGGAGGAGGCCATGCAGCCTGTGGTTCGAAGCACCGGGGAGGATGCCGACGTCGCCGAAAACCTCGGGACCCTGCGTGATCAGGTGTTCGCGCTGCTGCTGCCGCTGACATTCGTCACCGCCGAGCTGACCGCGCTGATCCTCGCCGGGTCGGCGTGGATCCCGGCCGCTATCGTCTTCGTGGGCCTGGGAACGAGCTGTCTCTGGGGCGTCATCTGGCGCAACCGTTCGCCGTACGTCGCCCGGAGTGGCTTTGGTCTCGGTTGCTTCCTGACGGTCAGCCTTCTTGTTCATCTATTTCCAATGAGCAGCGCGGGGACATTCTACACGGTGGTCATCTGCCTGATCGCGGGGATCCTCGGGCCCCGGCTCGCCGGCGGTGCCGCGCTCGCTGGTTCGATCCTCTTCTTGCTGAGTCAGCCGGCGGATCAGTCTCTCCTCGATCTCGATCATCTGTCGGTCGTCGGGCTCGTGGCGCTGGTTGCCATGGTGGTCAGTCTCTCGGGCGGACCGGTGGACACCGCACTGCGCTGGTCCTGGAACAGCTCCGCGCGGGCACTGGAGCAGCAGGACGAGCTCCGACGCCAGCGCGGCGAGCTGGAGCGTGTCAACAAGAGCCTTACCGATGCGTACACGCGCTTGGAAGCCATCAGCCAGGAGCTGGCTCGCTCTCGCCAGGCAGCGCTCGACGCTCGGCAGCGCAAGGCGGACTTTGTGGTCAATCTGAGTCACGAGCTGCGCACCCCTCTGAATCTGATCCTCGGCTACAGCCGGCTGATGGCACTGGGCGAGTCCGCCGGTGGGGAGCCATTGCCGACGCGCGCCCGGGAGGACGCCGCGGTGATCTGGCGCAACGCCCAGCACCTCTCCTCGCTGCTTGACGATGTTCTGGACTTGAGCCAGATCGAGGCCGGACGGATGGGGTTACGCAAGGAGCGGGTCGTCATCAGCGATGTTGTCAACGAGGCGGTGGAGGCGGTGGGTCCTCTCTTCAAAGCAAAGGGGCTGGCGCTCCGGAGCGAGCTCGCGCCGGATCTTCCCGACGGCTATTTCGATCGGACGCGGGTGCGCCAGATCCTGATTAATCTCCTCAGCAACGCCGTTCGCTTCACCGATCAGGGCGAGGTGGTCATTCGAGTGACCGCGGACGAGCGGGATCACTGCTTTGCTGTCACCGACACCGGCATTGGAATCGCCCCTGATGATCTGCCGCACATCTGGGAAGAGTTCCGGCAGTGTGGTCCACCAGCCCGGCGCCAAGGGGGCCGCGGGATGGGACTGCCTATCAGCAAGCTCTTTGCCGAGCTGCACGGTGGCAACATCTGGGTTGAAAGCACGCCGGGCCAGGGCTCGACCTTCTTCGTGACGGTGCCCCGCGCCGAAGCCATCCCGTCGGTGCCAATTCCGGCCAGCTGGCAGACACGAGCGCGGATCGATCGCCCGCGGCTTCCCGATCCAGTGCTGCTCCTCACCGATGATCCGGAGGTAGTGCGCGTCGCGGAGCGCCATCTGGACGGCTACCGGGTGATTCAGGTGCAGAGCACGACCCGGGCGCTTCGCCTCGCCCGCGCGGCGCACGCGCGAGCTCTGTGCCTGATCGGCACCGATCCGGCTGCCCTGGATCAGCAGCGCGCTGCGCTGGTCCAGGGCAGCCCGGGCACCCCGGTCGTGACGTGCTGTCTCGCGCAACAGCGACTGGCGGCGATCGCGGCTGACGTTGTCGCCTCACTGGCCAAACCGGTAACTCGGGAGCAGATCGCCGCGCCGCTGCGTCGACTGGGCCGCCGGGTGCGCACGGTCCTGGTCGTCGACGATGACCCGGACACGGTCTGCCTCCTGGCGCGGCTCGTTCGGTCGGTCTCGCGACGCTATCAGGTCTGGGAGGCGACGGGAGGTGCCGAGGCGCTGGCAATTCTGGAGCACCAGCGCCCCGACGCGGTGATCCTGGACCTGCTCATGCCCGGCATCGATGGCCAGCAGGTCCTCACGGCGCTGCGCACCTGGGAGGCGCCACCGCCAGTCATCGTCATCAGCGGACAGACGGCGGGCGTCGCGGATCTTCAGATTACCTCGTTTACCGTCACCCGGGGCGCTGGCCTGACGCTGCCGGAGACCCTGCGCTGCCTGAAGAGTGTACTCGACGCGGTTGGCCGGGCGGACGACGAAGCTGCTGATCAACCGCGCGAAGCAGTGTCACCGGACTCACTGGCTTCTCTAGAAAGTCAGCCGCGCCAAGCGTGAAGGCGAGATCTCGGTCCCGGAGGACGGAGCAGACGATAACGGGTATCTGAGCGCACGTGAGATCCTGACGGAGCCGTTGCAGCAGTTCCCACCCGTCGCGCTCGGGAAGCATGACGTCGAGGATCAGCAGGTCTGGCCGATTCAGTCGGGTCAGCTCGAGCGCCGGACCGAAGCCCTCGGCCTCAAGGATCCGGTACGGCCAGTCTGCGAGGTAACGGCGGAAGAGCGCCCGGACGTCGGCGTTGTCGTCGACCAGAAGGATGGTCGCGGAGGGATCGGTCGGCAACAGGAGCTCGAGCCAGGCCGTGTCGGCGTCTTGCCCTGCTCGGACCGTACCGCGCGTCGGTCCCAGTAGCTGGCGGCAGGTCGCCAGGTGGAGCTCGGCCTCGGCGCGCTCGGGAAGGCGGTCAGCGAGATTGGCTCGGATGTGGATCTGCGCCGCCTTCGGCAGGCGGGAGGTGCCGATCGTCACGCTGCTCGTCGCCCCGAGGGCCAGGACATACTTCACCGCGCAGATCAGAGCCTGGCGCAGGAGCGTCCGATTGATCAGCGTGCTCACCGGCTCCGACGCTGGCAGGTGGCGGAGGGCGACGCCCCGTGCCAATGCGAACGGGGCAAGCGTGTCGATGGTGCTGGCAATAGCCTCGTCGCAGCGGACCCGAGCGGTGCTGGCAATAGCGGTGAGGCGTTCCGCTTCGCTGGCCAGGTCTGGCTCGGCTGAGACCAGCGGCGGCTTCTGGTTGGCCAGACCAGATCCGGCTCGGTAGGTCTCGTAGAGGCGGGAGGCGAGCAGGGCGATCGCCTCGTGGTGGTCGCGTCGTGCCTGGCGGAAGCTGACGCCAAGCGCGGTCGAAATATCAACGATGCCTCGAACATCGATGTAGCGCAGGTAGAGGTACTGGTAGCGCCGCCAGGCACGATTGGCCGGATCGGTCGCGGCCGGCTTGAGCGCCTCGATCGCCGCGATGAGAACGCGATGCAGAGCGGCTCCGCGGAGGCTCGCCGGGAGATCGCCGACGAGGAGATCGGCAAGTGGCAGCACTTGGAGCGCCGGGTAGTCGTAGAGGGCGCGCAGCGCCTGGCGCACGAGCCGAGCGAACTCGAGAAGCGTGATGGTAGCGGTCATTGGTCATCTCGGTTGAGACCCCGCTCCCCAGGCGCCTGCCGTCAGCACCGCGGGGGCCTAGCCCTGGCCATTCCCTGGCCGTTTTCTGGCCGTTTCGGGTTGATCATAGCACGAGCCCGTGCAGAATGGTATGTGTCATTATGAATACCCCGTTGCTTGAGAAGACCGGTGCGACAAGGAGGATAGCGTGCGAACGATGGTCGGAACCAACACAACGCGTCGGCGATTCCTGCTCGTTGGCCTGGCGGCCGGCCTCCCACTTATCGCCGCATGTGCCTCGTCCGCGGCCACGCCAACGGCCCAGACCGCACGGGCAAGCCCGAGCTCGGCAGCCCCGGCAACCGAAGCAGCGACCCAGGGGACTCCCACGCCGGCGACGCGATTGCCGGCGACCGCCCCGGCCGCTACCCCCAAGGCAACCGTGCAGCCGTCATCACCGGCGCCAGTTACCCTGACATTCTGGAGTTGGGTGCAGACGTGGGTGGACATTCAGAAGCCAGCTTTCCAGTCGTACAGTGCGAAGGCAGATTCGAGGGTGAAGGACGTCGAGATCACCGTCATCCCGTGGGGGAGCTACTGGACGAAGCTCACTGCGGCGATCCCGGCGGGTCAAGGGCCGGACTTCTACCAGTTCCACAACCAACAGCACACCGACTTCATCTCGGCCGGTCTCCTGGCCCCCTATCCACGGGAGATCATCGACAAGGTGAAAGACTGGGATGGCGTCCAGCAAGGCTCCTTCACGTACATCCCCACTCAGAAGATCTATTATCTGCCCATGGGAACCATGGTGAGCGCTCTGTACGTCAACAGCGAGATCTGGGACGCGGCCGGCCTCAAGGACAGCGACCTCCCGAAGACGTGGGATGACCTGATACCGATCGCGAAGGAGTTGACCAAGACCAACCCGAGGGGCGAAATCCTCCAGGCAGGCTTCGGATTCAACGGAAATGGCTGGCTCATCTGGAATGACATGCTATACCAGCAGGGCCAGTGGCAGTATGATGAGACCGGTAAGAAGGTTCTCGTCGATACCCCTGCGTCGCGGACCGCCCTGGAGTACTTGCTGAATCTGAACAACCGGTACAAGGTTAACAGCGCGAGCTTTCTGAAAGCAGGGGAGGGCTTCGGCACAAAAAAGATCGCTTTGACGTACAGTTGGCTGTTTGCCACCAGCTACTTTCAGACAAATTACAAGGACCTGAAGTTTCGGGTCGTTCCGCTCCCGACCTTCAGTGGCAAGCTACTGCCCGCCTACGGTCGGAACAACTATGAAGTCATGTTCGCAGTCAACCCGAAGGCGCCAGCTGAGCATATCGATCAGGTCTGGCCTCTGGTCGACTGGTTCTACCAGCAGGGCGACGTGATGGCTGCGCTTGCGGCGTCGGACAACGTCATACCGGCGAATCCGTCTCTGAAGCAGGACAAGCGTGTTCAGTCCATGCCCGGGGCGAACGCACTCATCCCGGCGATCCCGTACTCGATCTTCCCTGGCGAGTTCCCGCCGGCTCTGCAGAGTCTCTACGCGCGTTATATCGACCAGAGCTATCTCCAGGGACAGGCCTCGCTCGACGCGACGATCAAGGCGATCCAGGAACAGGGAGATCACATCCTCGGCCAGAAGAGCTACTGGCTAATCGAGCGCAAGTACACTCACGCGGCGGCCTTCAAGTCGGGGTAGGACGGTCCAACGGCACACCCCGCAGACGCTTTCCGGTCGGTGGGGCGCCCTTTTGGAGTGGGAACTGCGGCACGGCGGTTCCCACTCCGGTGCCCTCCCATCCCAGCAGATACGGCGGTATCGCCCCGGGCCTTGGGCCGTGCAGATCCCGAGTCCCGGCGATCTCGATCAGGTGGTGATATGACAATGCGCGGTCTCGTCCACGCGGACCGTAACGAACCGGGCGCGATCGCATCGGGGCAGGTGCTGCTCCATGCCCCGGTCCGTCGGTGGCATCCAAACGGGAAGACGGTGTTCGTCTGGTCGGTCCTCGGCCCTCTGCTTCTTCTATACGCTGGGTGGCTGTATTTCCCGATCGTCTACTCGCTTCTGATGAGCCTGTACGACTGGAATCCGCTGCTGACCACCGGCCAGGAGTTTCTCGGCCTGCGCAACTACATTGAGGCGTTCACCCAGGATCCGGTTTTCTGGACCGCGCTGGGTAACAGCTTTTCCTTCGCTCTGTGGATCGTCCCGCTCAGCGCAATCGTCGCGCTCGTTCTCGCGCTGCTGATCAACTCGATCCATCGCGGTGCGACCCTTTTCCGGACGATCTACTTTCTGCCACCGGTCACCAGCCTGATCGCCGCAGCGGTCATGTGGAACTGGGTCTACCAGCCCCAGTTTGGGCTGCTCAACGATACACTCCGCCTGATCGACGACACGTTCGGGCTGAATCTGCCGACCCAGATCGGCTGGCTCACCGATCCAAGGCTCGCGATGCCGTCGGTGGCCATCTTCGACATCTGGAAAGGGGCAGGCTTCGGGATGATCATCTTTCTGGCCGGCCTCCAGGGCATCCCGGCCAGTCTGTACGAGGCGGCAAAGGTCGACGGGGCCAATCGCTGGCACCTTTTCTGGAAGATCACCCTGCCGCTCCTTCAGCCCACGACTCTCTTCGTCCTCGTGATGACCGTGATCGGTGCGCTGCAGGCGTTCGGTGAGTTCTTTATCATGACCCAGGGAGGACCGGCGAACGCGACCTTGACCATGACCTACCTGCTCTACAACGAGGCCTTCAGCACGAACCGCTTTGGTTACGCTTCGGCGCTCGCCACGATTCTCTTCGTGATTATCCTTGTCCTCACCCTGCTCCAACTGCGCCTGTTGCGTTTGCGCTGGGAGTACTAG
>CADDYW010000167.1 GCA_902810745.1 Chloroflexota bacterium
TCGGGCCGCAGGACCAGCATGTGCTCCAGGTCTTCGAGGATCGCGCGGCGCTCGAAAAGCATCGGATGGTAGCGACCTTCAAGCCAGGGAGCGATGAAATCGTCGTAATGCGGGCTGCCCGGTAGGCCCGACTGGCCGGTGGTGTGGATCGATCGGCTGTTCGCCAGGTTGCCAAGATCGACGATCTGGCGATACGAAGGAATCCACTCCGTCGCGGCGTAGCTGCCCGGCGCCAGCGCCGCCTGACACGGCGTGTCGGCGTCGCCGCCAATCGGATAGGGGCCGCGATTGAAGAGGCGGTCCAATGGCTTGACCCGCCCGAGTGGGTGCTCGAATCGGATCTGATGGATTCGCCCCCAGCGCCACGTATCCATATCGTTGCCCAGTCGGGTCCGTAGCTCCACCACCGCCTGCGCCAGGCTCGCTTGCTTCAGCTCGGCCCACGAGGTGAACGTCGTCTGGCCGGCGAGCCAGTCAGGATCGGCCCGTCGAAGGAGGCCGATCAGGAACCCGCTGACCCGCGCGGGATAAACGCTGCCCGCGATGCTCTCCGGCGGCGCGCTGCCGACGTAGCTTCCCAGGAGTGGACCGAGGCGCGGTCCAAAGACGTTCCGGAGCAGCTGCTGGCGTAGCTCGACGTAGATCGTGGCGGCGATGCTGTCGGGTGTCAGTCGATAATCCCAGCGGCGCAGGTGCTCGAGCGCGCGGACCGTGAGCGGATCGCCTCCCTCGACGTCGGCGAAAAGCTCGACGATCTGACGGGCGGCATCGGAATACACGTCGAGCTGCATCGCGGCGAAGTCCTCGACGGTGTGGCGCTCGCGCGCGCGTAGCTGGCTCTCGATGCGCATCGCCCGAAACCCGTCGACGAAGTCGTGCGAGAGGACGTACGGGTAGCTATCGTCGACCAGCCGGTTGTTCGCCGAGACGACGTAGCCAGACGGCGGGTTGAAGACGCCAGGCAGCTCGTCGAAGGGAATCAATCCCAGCCAGTCGTAGTCGGCATCCCACCCGGGCGCGGGTAGAAGCCCGTTCCCCTTGTTTCGTCGCGGGACCTTCCCCGAGAGGTGGTAGCCGATGTTGCCGTCGCGGTCGGCGTAGACGAAGTTCAAGGCAACGTCCCAATCGGCGAGCGCAGCGCAGAACTCGTCCCAGTTCGAGGCCTCACTCAGACGCATCGCTCCACGCACGGCCTTCTGCGGACGGAGGACCGGGCTCTGGACTGTCAGCAGCCGCGTCTCGCCCGGCAGGAGCGGGCTCAGCGCCGGGCCGTGTCGCGTCTCCTGAACCTCTTCGACGAACGGTTCGGCGCGCCCGCGGACGTCGATCAGCTCGCGGCGGATCGTCAGGGGCTCGTAGCCGCCCGGCGTTTCGTACCGACTCGGATCATTGGGATCGAGGCGCTCGACGAACAGATCCTGGGTATCGACCATCGACGCGGTGATGCCCCAGGCAATGTGCTGGTTATGGCCGATCAGAACCGCCGGGATACCGGGCATCGTCGCGCCGATCACGTCGAGTCCCCCGCCACAGAGGTGCGCCTCGTACCAGATCGACGGCATCTGGGGACGCAGGTGCGGGTCGCTGGCAAGAATGGCCCCGCCGGTCGCCGAGCGCTCCGGTCGCACTGCCCAGGAGTTCGACATCGCGCCGGAGAACAGCCCGAGGTCACGCTGGGCAGCCTGAAAGTCTTCCAGCAGCGAATCGGCGAGGCCCGTGTAGGTGACGCCTGGCGCGACGGTCAACGGGTGGCCCGCCGGATACCCCGGCTCGAGCGCGGCCGCGGCTTCCGCGCCGAGCCGCTCGACCAGTCGCGCGCGGAACCATTCGCTATCCCAGTTTGCCGAGAGCAGCCACGATAGCATCTTCCCGATCGCCAGCGAGTCGAGCGGCTCCCAGGGGCGCGGGCGAAAGCGCAGAATGCGAAACTCGAGCGGCAGACGGTGGCGGTGCGCCTCGAGGAACCCGTTGACGCCAGCCGCGTAGGCCTCCAGCACCCCGCGCTCCTCGCGATCCATCGCAACCAGCTCGGCCGTGGCCACGTGCGCCAGGCCCAGCCGGCGGGTGAAACGATCGAAGATGAGCGTGGGCTCGCCGAAGATCTCGCAGAGGCGCCCGAGCGCGGCGCGACGGTTGAACTCCATGTGCCAGAGGCGATCCTGGGCGTGGACGTAGCCAAACGCATAGTACAGATCCTGACGGTTCGCCGCGTACACGTGGGGGACGCCCGCGTGATCGCGCACGACCTCGACGTCCATCTTGATGCCCGGGAGCGTCGTGACACCATCCAGTGGCGCCTGCGGCTGCCGGAGCGCGAGGCGGTAGAGGCCAACCAGACCTGCGCTGGCCATGGTCGCGATCCCCAGACCGGTCATTACTCGATGTGCGCTACTCATGGGTCGGTCTCGTCCTCTTCTTCCATGCCTTTTGCCATCAAAAATCCGCGTGCTCGCTCGGTGAGCCTGTAGCGATTCACCAGCTTCCAGAATCGCGCCGAGTGGTTCGGCTGAAGCAGGTGGGCGAGCTCGTGGACGATGACGTAATCCAGCACCCACACGGGCATCTCGGCCAGGCGGTGGGAGATCCGGATCGTGCGCGTGCTGGGCGTACAGCTCCCGAATCGATGGTTCTGGTTCGTCACGAACCGGATGCTGTCGATCTTCAGCTCGCCGCCGAAGTACTCGCGGTTCAGCTCCTCGGCCCGGCGCTGGAGCGCCTCATCCGAGTTCAGGCGTCGGCGCTCGCGTGACTGTTCGAGCCGCCGACGCATGCGCTCGACCCATTCCTGCTCCTCGGTCGACGACAGCCCGGTGGGCAGGTAGACCACCAGGGTGTCGCCTTCCTGCCGCGCGCTGATCGTGCGTTTGCGGCGCGCGCTGCGGATAATGCGTACGTCCACGTTCGTACCTGAATCCCTTTCGATCCCGGACCCATCCCGCGGTGTTGCCCCGGATCGTGTCGGACTCGAAGCGCGACCCGTCGCCGGCCAGACCGAGTACCGCGGCGCACTGGCGGGTGCAGCCCAGCCGAGCGCGTTCGTCGTCCGGATGCGCGGGCCACGTCAGGAGGCCGAGCCGGGAGACAGCCGATCGACTCGGCGGTCCTGGTGCTGGCTCCGTCTCCCGCCGGTGAGCGTACCAGAGGGACTCCATCCACGTCAATTGAGGAGACGGGCAAGAGGAGGTTGGTGGAAGGCGTGCCCGAACAACGCCGTGACCTACTTTCCGTTTTGGTGGGTCCTCGGCGGTGGCGCGCCACGCGTTCCCGCGCATCGTCATCAATCACCGGTGCACGACACGGCTACCGTGCTGCGCGACCTGGCCGGTGCTGGCGCCGCGGCGGCAGGTCAGGGTCACGGCACAGCACCAGGTGGCACCACGACCTCGGTCGCCGGTCGGGAGCCGGCTCCCGACGAGGAGGATGCGTTCGCGGAACGCTCCTCGCGAGGTACTCGAGCGTCGCGCGATGAATCGGACCGGCCGCGAGATCTGCCTATTGACTCGGCCGTGATTTTGTGAGAATATTTCACTATCTAAATCTTCTTGCAAAAAGCGAGGTTGCGATGCCGCGTCGCTACCGGATGGATGCACGCGCCGCGTCCGTCGAGCAGACGCGCCGACGGATCGTCGAGGCAGCCAAGATTCTCCACGCCGATCAGGGCATCCTCGGCACCAGCTACGAGGAGATCGCCCGGCGGGCCGACGTTGCACCGGCCACCGTCTACCGCCAATTCCCGACCCTGTCTGACCTGCTGCCTGCCTGCGCGCGCTCGATCCACGTCCTGCAACCGCCGTCGCCCGAGGCGATGGCCAGGCTCTTTCGCGACCTGCCGCGGCCGCTGCAGCGGCTGGAGCTGCTCGTTCGGGGCACCTGCGACTGCTATGTGCAGGACCAGGGCTGGCTCGCCGCGGCGCATCGGGAAGAAGCCCTTGTGCCGGTGCTGGGCGAGATCATTCAGGTCGAGCAAGAGAACCTGCGTCTGCTGGTGCGTGCCGCGCTCGAAGGCACCGGCGCGAGCGAGCGCCTGGAACGGGTGCTGGTGGCACTGATCGATTTTCCCGTCTGGCAATCCTTGCGGCGAGCCGGGCTGAGTAACGCTCAGGCCGCCGATCAGATCGTGGACCTGGTTCGCGATCAGGTGTCCAAGGAGAATATTGATTAGGTACGAGGAGGCGATCCCATGGAGTTACAGACGAAGGCCTACGTCCTGGGCGAGGACGAGGGGAAGGCGATCTGGTTCGCGAACGCCCTGATGGTGGTCAAGGCGGCGACAGACGAGACCGCGGGGCGCTTTGCACTGCTGGATCAGCGGGTACCGGGAGGCTACGCGGTGCCACGGCACGTGCACCACGCCGAGGACGAAGCCTGGTATCTGCTGGAGGGAGAGGTCACCTTCTACTGCGGCGAGGAGAGCTTCACCGCGGGGAAGGGTGCCTGGGTCTACCTGCCCCGGGACGTACCGCACTCGTTCAAAGTCGGGCCGGCCGGAGCGCGGATGCTGACCTTCAGCGCGCCCTCCGGGTTTGCGGACTTCGTGGAGGAGTGCGGCGAGCCCGCGCCCTCGCGGACGATTCCCCCACAGGACCCGCCCGACGTCGCACGGCTGGCGACGATCGCCGCCAAATACCAGGTCGAGATCCTGGGGCCGCCTCCCGCGTGAGGGAAATTCAGGCACTTGTCTCATCCGACCACGGGTTTCGACGGATCCCGCGGCCCCGGAGCCCCGAGCAGATCGCCGGGGCCATCGACCGAGAACTTTCTCTCGCCCTCCCCGCGAACCGGGAGGGCGAGCTATCTTCCCGATTCACGAGGATCACGGGCGCTCGGTGACCAGACAGTCCACCACCGTGACCCTCCGCGCCAACCGGTGCCAGGCCGACGGACGTGCCGGGCTAGCCAGCACGTCGCTCGATCGCGCGGAGCACTGCCGTCTTGCCGGAACGGGCCGGGCCCACGACCAGGACGAGCTGCTCGCGCAGCATCCGCGCCCGGTCGATCGAGCCCAGTATCTGCTCGACGGGAACGTTCTCGGCCAGGCTCTGCCGCTCGCCCCCAGCCGTCAGCAGCCTGCAGGATAACCACTCAGGCGACCGGTGTGAAGTCGTCCGGTGAAAGGATGGCGCACCCGAGCTCCGGAAGCCTCGCGTGCGCCGTGCTTACGCCTTCACTCCGCGCCCGATCGTCGTGCCTGCCGACGGAGCGCGGCTCGGGCAATGCCACGCGCTGTGCGTGGCGCGTCGTCCGCGGGAAACAGGCGCGCGTGGACGACCACGCTCTCGTCGACCAGCGCCGCGCCGAAGACGCCAGCTCCGTCCCGTCGAACGTCGTGGCCCAGGGCGAGAGACGGATCGACCGCGCAGCGGAGCCTTATGGCTCCGCTGCCCACCCTTGCGCGGTGCGCCAGAGCGGGTTGCTCCAGGCGCGGCGGCCACTGGCATCCTCGACGACGACACGCAGCCAGCGCGCGCTCGGCGGCAAGTGGAAGGTGCCGCCGGTCAGGAGCTCGCCGTCGGTCGTGCCCTCGGCCCAGGAATCCTCTCGGCGACGCCGCTCGGCGCGGTGGGCAAGACCCATCACGCCGGCGTTCAGGCCGGCGCCCGCCGTGGGAGGCCCGAGCACGTGGATCGCCCGCGCGGGCGTGCAGGCAACGCGCACCGTGTCTCCCTCCGCCTCGACCGCGTGCAGCACCGGTCCGCGGGAGGCGTAGTAGCAGCGGTCGCGCAGCGCCGCGAGCACGTTCTCCGGCGTTAGCGCGGCCAGGCGCAGCGCGACCCAGGCGCGGGCGGAGTCGAGACCGGGAAAGTGGGAGTCGTCGGCGGCCACGCCACCAAGGACGGCTCCCCGACTGAGCGCCGCGTCCCACTGGGGCGAGGAGTCGCCGCGCGCCACCTCCAGCTCGCAGCCGGCGTTCCAGACCTCGACCGCGTCGGCCGCCGCCGCGGTGAGCAGATCGGCCGCGTCCAGCCCGCTCCAGGAGGGGTGCGCGACGATGGCAACGCCGTTCTGGGCGTGGATGGCGTCGACGAAGGCGGGCGGCGCGTTCGCCTCGGTGTCGGCGTCGCGGACCCCGACTCCGACGACGTGGAAGCTGCTCAGGTGCCCGACGCCGGCGCCGCGGGCGTTGTACTCGATCCCGGGCAGAACCAGAAAATCGTCGGTCGAGCGCTCCGAGGCGTCGGTCACGTGCCAGTGATCGGTGATCGCCAGCACGTCGAAGCCCGCTTGGCGATAGTGGCGGACGAGCGATTCGGGCGGCATCTGCCCATCCGAGCTGGTCGTGTGCGCGTGCAGGCAGGCGCGGTACCAGCGCCCGGGGGCTCGGAACGGATCGACTGCGGGCATGCGGTGTCCTCCAGGAGCTCAGATGGCGAGAATAGCGTGCGCTGCCTCGACGACCGGTCGTGCTCGCTGCGCGTGAGATCCGGGATTCGGGAGACGTGGTGATCCCGACATGCCAGGGTGAGCGGATACGCGCGAGCGGTCGCCCAGAATCCGCGCACCGAGGCGAACGGATCTGCGCGTCACGCCGGGCGATTGTGTTGTCGTATCGCGGGCGAAATCGACGCTCAGCCCCCGTCGCGTCGCGCCAGGCGCCGCTGCTGCCGCGCCTCGAGGCGCTCCGGGAGGCGTTCGAGCCGTGCCGCGATCTTCTCCAATCCCTGCTCGCCCTCGCTGACGACGTCGACGGCACCCATCAGCGCCAGGCCACGGACGCGAACGAGTGGGAATCCTGGTAGGGCCTCGTCGTCGTCAACCTTGGAGTCGCGGCTGCCCATGACCGCGAAGCCTTCCATCTCGACCAGCGCGCCGCGGGGCACGATGATCTTCACCGCTCCCAGGATCGCGTGGGCATCGATGACGACCTGGTTCCCCTGAATGGCCGCCCGCCGCAGGTCGATGGTGCAGTTGCCCAGCACCGAGATTGCCGTGGTGTGACCGTCGACCTGCCAGCGCCCTTTGCGCTTGACGTCGCTCAAGAGCGAGAACGTCAGGCGCTTGGGGCGTCGTCGCTCGGCAACGGGAAGCGCCGACCCCGGCAGATCCGCGGTGATCGGGACGAGCTGTCCCCGGGTGCGCGCGGCCAGCACGGCGTTCACGCGATCGGAGAACTCTTCCAGGGTGAGCCGACCTTCGCCGCAGGCGTCGCGCAGGCGGGCGATGGACTGCTCGCGTTCGGCATCGCCGATCAGGAGGTCGTCGTCATTGAGCATCGATTGTTTCCCTTTCCCAGGCGAGCGGTAGCCAGGCACTGGACGTAGCAAGTCGGGTACAGCGTATCCAAAATTGATCGTGATGTCAACGGAATGAAGGCGGAAGTTCAGAAAATTGATTGCAGTCCACGATCAAGGTCAGACCTGCGGCTTGGCGGCCGCCCTGCCGGGATGCCACTCGTTCCCTTTCAGAAGTATTTTCCGGGGCCTCGGACGGGCTGCCTCCGCTGAACGGTGGGTCGTGGCCTCGGGTCGATCACGCCGGGGCGAAGGGCCGGGAGCCGCGTTTTCGTGGGGTCGGCAGGGATGCCCACCTGGCATGGTGAGGCGGACGCGGCCGTCGTCTTCTCCTGGCCGCGCCGCGAGGGTGACCAGAGGCGATCGAAGAGTCCGTCACCGTATAACCGGGAGAGAGAGACGAGGAGATGAACCGAGATTCTGCCCGTTTCAATCCCTCGTAGGTAGGCTAGAAACTTAATTCTGGTATTGGCGGACCGGTGCCAATTGCCAAGTTTCAATCCCTCGTAGGTAGGCTAGAAACGAGAATAGGTCACTGTGTGGCGTATAGGCATCCCAGAGTTTCAATGCCTCATAGGTAGGCTAGGAGAAGGCTGAAAAAGGTTGACGGAGGACTACCGGAAACCGGCGCACAGCGGTACACTGGAGCGAAGAAGCCCCTTGGTTGGAGTTCCTTGGAGGGTGGGTCAATGCTCGGTCGCCGTCAGCCGCAACGGAGCCTCTTCGAAGCCACCGCGTGGCCACATCAAGTCGCCGCGG
>CADDYW010000168.1 GCA_902810745.1 Chloroflexota bacterium
TACCACGGATTCATAAAGTATCCCGGCGGCATGCCCAAGCCGAGTCCCGGGCCGGCTCCCCCGAACCCCATTCCAGGGGCACCGACGCCCATGCCAGGCGCGTAGGTACCGGGCATCATCTGGCCGGCGAATCCAGCTTGACCAACAGGAGTACCGCACCGGGGACAGCACGCACCGGCGGGTACGTTGCCATATGGCATCACGTCAGTATTCCTCCGTTTGCCTCTAACGAGCAGTGGACTGGGTGCGACGCCCTGCCGTGGTGGTGCCTTCGGCGCCCGCTACTCGCTCGCGGCGCGGCATCACCTGAATCTCGTTGTGCACGTCGACGACCTGGGGGATCCACCAGGCGTCGTCACCGGCAGCGTGCTTGATCCGCTTGTTCGGGACGGTTCCCGTCAGGGTTACGACGCCGTTCTGGACCTCGACGCCGATATTCGCGTGCGGCGGAATCTCTGGATCGTTGTCGAGCGTGTTCTCCACGAAGTACTTGATCTCGGCATCGTTTGGCGGGCCCCACATCCCTGGGTACATCGCTGCTGGCCAGTATGGAAAGGTCCCGTATCCGGCGAATGGAGGCGCAAAGCCGCCGCCAAACCACGGATATCCGCCGAAGCCGCCCCATCCGGTCTGCCACCAGGGCGGACCGAAGTACGGTCCGGTCGCCGCCGGACCGTAGCCATAGTTCATCACGGTTGTCTCCTCCAACGTTGCGTCTGCTCAAGGAACGTTCTTGCAACGGCCCCGCTGGCTCGCCGGGAAGGATGCGCTCGAGGGTTACCCCGAATCCCTGTCCCGAGCGGCCCTCGGGGCAAGGCGCTCTCGCGTCGCCGTTTGGTGTCCGGACTTCCTCGCACGACGCCCGGGCACGCGTACCGGCACGCCGTGCCAGGGCGGGGATCAGCGCCGATCGAGTGTTGGATCGTTCCCCTGGCCACGCCAGCAAGAATGGGACCATTCTACTAATTCGATTCGGCGGCTGATGTCCTCGGCGTGGCTGAGCAGGCGCGTCACAAAACGGTGGAGTGGCGGATCGAAGTGAGCAAGCTCATCGGCCAGGTCTTCAAAGAAGAGGTAGCTGAGCGAGCAGGCCAGATACTCGCCGATGCTCTCGCGAGCCAGGGGCTCGATGAACTGATTCTGCGCCTGAGCACGCAGGTAGAGGCGTGTCAGGGCTGCTCGCTCCTCCGGAGTGAAGAAGGTCGTGACGACGTGCGCGAACTCATGACGCATCACCATTAGACTGCGCCACGACGTGACCATGGCGATGAATCCAGGAGCGGCATCGGTGAGTCCTTCGCACTCGTCGATCGAGATCTGAGTGGAGTGCCAGCGACGCTCGCGCATCTGCGGCGTCAGAATCTCCGCGCTCGATATCGTTTCGCCACGGTCGAGTATCCAGATTCGGGTGGGATGCTCACTGGCGAGGAGCAGGTAGAGCAGTGGATATGGCTCGAGGGCAACGATCAGCTTCTCCGCGGCGTGCGGATGTGGCGTACGGACAACCATGCTCTCGATGAGCTCCCGTTTGCCCCGCCCGCGCAGGCGCGCCGCCAGCTCAAGATCCAGCCAGTGCTCCACCACGTCGTCCAATCCTCCATTGGAAATCTCCCGACCAGCCCGTTTTCCGAAAGGCGTTATTCGGTCAGCCACCCCGACCACCCGACCCTGTCCCACGCTGGATCGCGGACAGCGCATCGAGCGATACGACCCGTGGTCCAAGGACAGAATAGCGCGAAGACGCCCGCCCCCTCGGTCGTCCAGGTGCTAGTGGTACGCGGATTATATCACTTCGTCGGGAATGGGGAGCTCAAGATCAAGGTTTGGTTTGTAGGCGAACGAGTTACCCACGGGCACACGTACGATATATCCTTTCTTCAAGCAGCGGGTGAGCGAGTCAAAGCACGTCTGCCGGTTTGCCATACCCGTCCAGCGCATGAGCTTCCCGACGCTGAGCTTTCGCTCGTGCTGATGACGAAGCACGGCACAAACGATCTTCCATTCATACGGGTCGCAGACCGGCATCAGCGTATCCAGCAGCGTGTGCGAGAGGATGATCGCGGGCGCCGGATCGAACGGGCGGACCTTCTTGGGTATATCGTGAGACAGATCGTTTTGCTGGGCCTGACCAGCGTCTCGACGAGCGGACGATCGGACCATGGGGCTGGATTCTCCCTTCGACTTCACCGGTTGGTTGCCGGTTGAGTATACTGACCTACGATCAATTCCGAGGAGAGAGCCGTGGAGCACCGAGCCATCTCGACCGACAAGGCCAACCCACCTGCCGGGCCTTACAATCAGGCTGTTGTCTGGAATCGCCTGGTGTTTACCGCGTCGGTGGGGACGAAGAATCCGACCTACGGCGAGGCACCGCCGGGCGATATTCGGGCGGCGGCTCGCAACGCCCTCGAAAACGTCAAGGCCATCCTCGAGGCGGCCGGCTCAGACCTCGAGCACGTCCTGCACGTGACGCTCTATCTGAACGACATGGAGGACTTCGCGGCCGTCAACGAAGTCTATCGCACCTACTTTACGGGCGTTCTCCCCGCGCGGTCATTGGTCCGCGTCGGCGGCCCACGGGGTAGCTGCTCCTTCGACGCTGTTGCCTACATCCCGACGGAGCAGTGATCGGATAGCCGTGCGAAGCAAGCTCTCGGAATAGGAGCCCGAGGTTGGCCCGCTAGCTCGGATGCGTCAGCGGGGAACGGTGCCTCCTCGACCTGGCGACATCGGCGCCCGCGCGGGCGCTGCGAATTCTCCGGCGACCACGTGTTAGAAAGGATGAAGTGCGAGCATGAAGGAAGTCATTCGAACGGACAAGGCTGGCGCGCCAATTGGACCGTACAATCAAGGAATCAAAGCCGGGGGATTTGTGTTCGTCGCCGGGGAGAAGGGCATCGATCCGCGCACGAACAAGATCGTCCCTGGTGGAATCGCCGCCGAGACGCGGCAGACACTCGAGAACATCAAAGCCATTCTCGAAGCGGCTGGCTCATCGCTGGACAAGGCTGTGGCCACGACGGTCTACATGGTGGATATCGCGGAGTTTAATGAGATGAATGAAGTCTACGCGCAATATTTCACCAGAGATGCACCAGGACGAACGACCGTCGCCGTCGCGGCCCTGCCCGCCGGGGCCAGGGTCGAGATTACCGTGGTGGCGCTTGCTTAGACATAGCACCAGGGAGACGGTCATGACGCCGCGCCTTCCACGTCTGCTGGAGTTGCTCGAGGCCGCGGGTCTTACCGGAGCAGTCATCAGTCGGCCAGAGCACGTATTCTACCTCTCTGGCTATTCTGCGTCGCGTCACGATCAGACATTTCTCACGGTCGGGCCGGGTGGCACGGCGCTCGTCGCGCGCGGGGGGCAGGCTCTTCAGCCGCCGGTCACGACGGACATCGCGGTGTTTCCCTACGAGTTCTACCGTCCGACCGAGCTCCGGGACGCGGCCGCGGCTGCCGAGCAAGCCCTCCTGCTTGCAACCGACGCGGTGGGGCTCCGGGGCTGTCGCGTCGGCGTCGAGGATACCCATCTCTCGGCGCGGATGTTTCGCGCACTGGCGCAGACGTGCGAGCCGGTTCCGCTCGGAGGTGAGATCGAGCGTCTCCGACGCCAGAAAGACGATGACGAGATCGCGCTGATTCGCCGAGCCGTGGCGATCAACGATCGCGGGTTCGAGGCCGCTCGGCGAGCTATACGACCGGGGGCAACCGAGCTCGACGTCTGGGCGGCAGTGTACCGCGAGATTCTTCTCGCGCACGGTGCAGCCTATACCCTGGAGGCCGATTGTGTCTCGGGACCGCGCACGGAAAGGATTGGCGGTCCGCCGACCGACCGAAAGCTCGAGCCTGGTGATCTCTTCATCCTCGATCTGTTCCCATTTCTCGGCTGGTATAAGGGTGATGTCACACGAAGCTTCGTCGTGGGCAGAGCAAGCCCTCGCCAGCGCGCGATGCACGCCGTGCTCGAAGATGCGCTGGCCCAGGGAGCCGCGGCCATCAAACCGGGCCTGCGAGCTTGCGATCTCGACGCGGTCGTGCGCGGTGCGATCCGTGCAGCCGGATCTGGCGACTATTTTCCGCATCACTCCGGCCACGGGATCGGCTTGGGTCATCCGGAGCCGCCTTATATCATCCCGGCTGACCCGACGCTGTTGCAGCCGCGCATGGTCATCACTCTCGAGCCGGGGATCTACGTCCCGGGCTCCGGGGGCATGCGTCTGGAGCAGAACTACCTGGTCACCGAGGATGGTGCCGAGCCTCTATCGACGTTCCCGTTGGCACTGGTCGAATGCGAGTAATACCGTCGTACGGTTCGTCAATGACCTGCCGGGCGCGGCCATTCGGCGTGATATCGCGCTGATTCCTCGCACTGGGCCGGCGCCGCGCCTGATCGGCAGGGTCTCCGCTGGTACTCCGCGCCGCCACCTGCGCGGACCCGCGGATCTTGATGCGGTCCTGCCTTAGTCCAGGGGAACGCGAACCCAGCCGCCGACGCGTGCCGACTCCTCGACCGCGTCGAGCACCTCCTGGCAGGCTGCCCCGTCCTCGAAGGTTGGCGTCGTCGTGGTTCCATTGAGGATATCGTCGACGAAGAGCTGCATCGTCGTGGTGCGCGACGCGATGATGCTGCCCGGTACCGGCATGGTGCAGTACTGTCGGTGCTTCCGCATAAAATCGCCCGCCGCGAACTGGATCTCGTTGGGTCGCTCGTTGTCGTAGACGAGACCGCCCTTGGTCCCGTAGATCTCGGCGCGCTGGGTATTCGCCCGAGCGTAGGCAAAACGCGTGCAGAACAGCACACCGGTCGCTCCGTTCTCGAGCTCCATCATGAATGAGGCCGCATCGTCGACGTCCACGGGCGCACGCCCGCTTCCGTCGGGAAGAGGACGCTCGGTGATGAACGTCTTAAGGTGGCCCAGTACCGAACGAAACTCGCCGACCCACCATCGGACCAGGTCGATCAGGTGGGAGCCCAGGTCGCCAAGCACGCCGGTGCCGCTCACCGCCTTGTTGAGGCGCCACACGCGGGGGCTGTTTGGATCGACCGCCCATCCCTGGTTGTAGGTGGCAATCACGTGGTAGACCTCGCCAATCTCACCCGATCGAATGATCTCGCGAATGAATCGCGCCGCCGGAACATTCCGATAGCTGAAGTTGACCGCGGTCACCAGGCCGGACTTCCGTGCCACGGCGAGCATCTCGCGCGCCTGCTGCCGATTCAGGGCGAGTGGCTTTTCGCACAGTACGTTGATGTGACGGCCCAGTGCATCCAGGCTAATCTGGGCGTGACTGTCGTTCGGCGTGACCACGTCGACCGCATCGAGAGCCTCGCGCACGAGCATCTCACGGTAGTCGGTGTAGGTGGCCGGGATCGAGAAGCGCTGGGCCGCGCGCGCCAGATTCTCTGGATTGACGTCGCAGGCAGCGACAATCTCGACGTGTGGGCTCTGCCGGTACGCGGCGAGGTGCCCGTCGGTCCCCATTCCTCCGGTGCCAATCATCCCGAGGCGCACGACTGCCTTCGTGCTCATTGGTCGCGTTCCTCCAAAACATTTCTGGCGAGGACGTTTCGTACCAGCCGGGCATATGGTAGCGGTCGCAAGGTGAGCCGTCAACGACCACGCGTGGATCACCCGCGCCGGGGCGCTGAATCGAGGCTTGTGAGCGTTCTGACGGCCATGTTATAATGTCCAGTGACCTTTGCGCCGCGGAGAGGTGGCCGAGTGGTTGATGGCACCGCTCTCGAAAAGCGGCAGGTGACGAGCCTCGTGGGTTCGAATCCCACCCTCTCCGCCCCTGCTCTCCCGTGATCCCTTCGCCGCAGGGTCGTGACACCCGAAGGTGGCGACGGTGTACCCCGGCACGGCGCCGTTCCTCCGTCGAGCCCGGCGCGGCCGTGGCCGTCGGCGGGGCACGCGGCGTCAGTCGTGGAGGACGATCGAGACATGGCTGGAACATTCTGGATGCTGGTCAGCTCGCCGGAGAATTTCGAACGCGCCCGCGAGAACGGATTCTCCGTTCTCGGGATGAAGAGGCGGCACATTCGTAAGGCAGAGAAGGTCCGACCGGGCGATCGTGTCGTCTTCTATGCCGTCGGACAGATGGCCTTCGCAGGCACCTTCACCGTCACGTCGACGTTCTTCGAGTCGCACGAGCCGCTTTTCCAGTCCAAGAAGGAGGGAGAAGACTACCCCTACCGTTTCGAGGTCCACCCTGACGTTGTCTTGCCTCCTGGGCAGTTCGTGCCAGCCGTGTCGCTCCTCTCGGATCTTGAGTTCGTCAAGAAGTGGCCAGCCGAGCACTGGCATCTCGCCTTCCAGGGTAACGTCCACACGCTAAGCCAGCGCGATTTCGAGACCATCGAACGCGCGGTGCAGCGCCAGGGCGAGGAAGTCGGCAGCCACGCGCTGACGCACGTTCGCGGCTAGCAGAACAAGCCTGGGCGACGGCGTCTTTGGATCCGTGACCCGGAGACGCCGAGCCGACCCCGATGCCCGGCCCCGCGCCAGGCAGGCCACGGCGCGCCCGTACTGCTCCTCCCATCCGGCTCCTCCCTGGCACGCGCTCTGCTGTGGCGTCTCTTTCACTATTCCGACACGCGCGGCAGCAATCGATGATGACAACTGCTCTCTCTGGCTCTATCCGACGCATCGCCGTGTTGCGTGCCAACGGGCTGGGTGATTTTCTTCTTGCGACCCCGGCGCTCCGAGCGCTGTCATTTGCCTTCCCGGGCGCCGAGATCACCTACCTCTGTCTCCCCTGGATGAAGCCGTTCGTCGAAGGTCGCTACCCGTACATTCACCGGTCACTGGTGATCCCGCCGTATCCCGGTCTCCGCCGACCATACGCGGATCATACCGCCGCCGCGAGAGAGGCTGATGAGTTCTTCCAGTCCTGCCGCGACTACGGATTCGATCTGGCCATCCAGATGCACGGCGGCGGTGTCGAGTCGAATCCCTTCATTCTGCGGCTGGGCGCGAAGCACACGCTGGGACTGGCCGGTCCCGGCGTTCCGCGCCTCGAGCGCACGCTCACCTACCAGTTTTATCAGAGCGAGATCATGCGGTATCTCGAGCTCGTCGGCGAGATCGGAGTTTCTCCGGCTGGGCTACACATGGATGCTCCGGAGCGGCCGGGCGATGAGTACCGTCTTCGATTGAGCTGGCCTGGCGCTCACGCGGGCGACTTTGTCGTCGTCCATCCGGGTGCCTCGGACCCACGCCGACGCTGGCCGATCGAGCGCTTCGCGGCGGTTGCCGATTACGTCCAGCAGCGCTACGGGTATCGGGTGGTCGTGACCGGCTCGCTCGCGGAGCGATCCCTCGCTCGCGATCTCCAGCGCTGTGCCTCGCGGTCAGTGATCGATCTGACCGGTCAGCTCGACCTTGGCGCGATGGTTGCGCTTGTCCGTCGCGCTGCACTCGTCGTGAGCAATGACACCGGCGTGGCACACATCGCCTATGCCGTCAACGTCCCGAGCGTCGTGGTCTACTGGTGCGGAAACCTGATCACCGCGGGTCCGTTCACCCGGGGACGGTTCCGTCCAGTCCTCTCCTGGACGCTGAATTGTCCAAGCTGTGGCGCTCGCCAGTGCCGATGCAAGGTGTCGTTCGTGGCCGAGGCACCGCTGCACGAGGTCCTGGGGCACGTAGACGACCTGCTGGCCAGCGAGAATCTGCCGGCACACGCGCGCTAACCCTGCTAGAATTAAACTCAGCGATGGAGCACGGGCAGCGGGTCGATTGATCCTCCCGTGCTGTGCCCAGGCGCACTCGAAAGACGCGAACGTGTTGCTCGTATCGTTCGTGAGCAAACTCCTTCGTGAAAGTGAGGAGATCAGAAAGTCATGACTCGTGCTAGCGAGAAAACACGCGAGATCCGGCGGAAGCACCGTAAACGGCGGGCAAAGCTAGAGGCGAAGCGGAAGGGGATCCGGACGACTACACCTGCTGCCGCGGCACCGGCCCGTGCCGCGGCAGCAG
>CADDYW010000169.1 GCA_902810745.1 Chloroflexota bacterium
GTCGGTAGAGCACTACACTGAAAATGTAGGTGTCGCCAGTTCGATTCTGGCCCTCGGCACCACGAAACGCCTACGGAGAGTAGGAAAAACACAAAGGCCGCTCGTCATTGAGCGGCCTTTTTTCGTGCCTTGACGCCCAAACTGACGCCCAAACTCAGGATGATGCCCGTCGGGCGAGAAGCCGATCGAGCTTGGCGGCGGCATCGCGCTGCAAGTCGGGCATCACGTGGCTGTAGACGTCCATCGTCACACTGATCGTGGAGTGCCCAAGGCGCTCCTGGACGACCTTGGGATGCTCGCCGAGGCGAAGCAGGAGCGAGGCGCTGGTATGGCGCAGATCGTGGAAGCGCACGTCGGGCAGCCCCGCTTTCTGCAAGAGCTTCTTGAACGACCGCCGGATCAGGTTCTGCCGTTCGATCGGCTTTCCCACCTCATTCGGAAAGATCAAGTCGAGGTCTTCCCACGCCGCGCCGAGCTTCAAGCGCTCCTCGATCTGGCGGGCGCGATGCTGGCGGAGCGCATCGAGGGCGAAGGCGGGGAGCGTGACCGAGCGGCGGCCTTTCGGCGTCTTCGGCTCGCCGAACGCCAGGCCATTCTTCTTCGTGCGTCCGAGCGTTCGTCGCACCTGGATCGTGCGCGCGTCCCAGTCCAGATCGGACCAGCGCAAGGCAAGAATCTCGCCCAGCCGCAGACCGCCCGTGACGGCGACGACGTAGAGCGCTTCTAGCCGTTCGCCTTTGGCCGCGTCAAAGAGCGCGGCCACCTGCTCGGGCGAGAGCGCCGTGACGTCGTGGTGATCGAGTCGGGGCGCGTCCACCAGATCCGCCGGGTTGCGCGGAATCAGGTTCCAGCGCGTTGCCTGATCCAGCGCGCGATGCAGGATCGCATGGACGTAGCGCACCGTCGCCGGCGCGAGGCCCTTGGCGAGAAGGCGCGTGTAGAGCTGCGACAGCTCGGCGGGGGCGAGCTTCGCCAGGGCGATGCGCCCGACGTGGGGCAGAACGTGCAGGCGGAGCCGACTCTCGTAGACCTCGAACGTGCTGGCGCGCACGGTCGGCCGGGCCACGTCGTCGAGCCAGCGACTCAGGTACTTCTCGACCGTGAGCCTGTCGTTGGCGAGCGGGAGTCCGCTCTGATACTCGCTCAGCGCCTTCGTGAGCTTCTTCGCCACCTCCTGGCGTGTCCTGGCGTAGAAGCTCTTGCGCACGCGCTTGCCGTCGATCCAGCCCAGATCGATTCGCGCCTGCCAGCGGCCGTCTTTGCGCTGGGTGATCGATCCTTCACCGTGCCCGCGACGCTTCGCCATCGTCGTTCTCCTTCTTTTCCGCGTCGGCTTCCTCTGCCTGCCGCCCATCTCCCCACCACCGGGAGATAGGCTTGCCCGCGATGCACAATGGCGCGATGACTCCCATCGCGACAAGCTCCTCGTAGTCCGCGGCCGCCCGCGGCGATTCCCACGGCCGCAACGCCAGGAACGCATCGAGGTCGAGCGGAGCTGTCGTTCCTGGTCGCGGGCGCGATAGCTCCCAGTCCCGATACTCCTGCGCGACCACGTCCACCAGCTCGGGCGGGAGAGTCGGCGCCGCGGCGGCGACGCGCACGAGCCACTTCGTGAGCGCGGTCGTGATCCCCGAGCGGCTGGCCAGGAACTGGACGAGCAGATCGTCAGGACCCGCGGACCGTGCGAGCGCCGCGGCGCGGCGCAGCCGACTGGCAATGACGGAAAGGACGACGGCGGCCTCCTGGGGCGACGCGTTCGCGAGCGTCCAGGAGTCCGAGGTATCGGGCGGGCCATATTCCAGGACGCGTCGCTGCACCGTTCGCGTGGTGAGCGTCGCGGTCTGCTCGGGGTACTTCCGACGGAGGTAGGCCAGAATCTGCGCCGGCGCAAAGCCCGCCTGGGCAAAGCGCCGAAGCTCTTGCTCGACCTCCAGGGCGAGCCGCTTGCGGGGTCGTGCCATGTTCTCTCCTGCTGTATGAGTGTGCTATGAGTCTCGATTTTTGGCGCGCAATGTCGCGCCAGGACGTTGCATCCGTGCTTTGCACGCGAATATACTACAAGTGCCTCAAACTCGTCAAACAAAAAGAGGGGGTGCAATATGGAGAAGCTACTCGTACGGCCCGAAGAGGCCGCTGAGATGCTGGGAGTCTGTCGCGCGAAAGTGTTTCAGCTGATCGCGAGCGGGCGGTTGCAGTCGGTGCGGGTCGGCGGGTCGCGGCGCATCCCGGCGGACGCGCTGCGGCGGTTCGTTGACGAGCTGCTGCGTGAGCAGCTCGGCGACGGGCAAGAAAATGCCGCCGGTGGCAGCCGGCGGCGCGGATCGAGCAGTCACACCGAGCGAGAGGGGGTCACGGCGGTCGAATGACCGCCCGGCCAGCTGCGCGCCCGGCGTTGCATGTGTGCAATGAGATAGTAACGCTACTAACACGCGTTGTCAACGCCGGCGGCGCGTCTGGCTGCGAAAAACGCAGCAATGCACACTGTTTTCGATGCCGCGCGCGCGAAGAACCCGGCCCCGGCGCGTGAGGTGCTGCAATGAGCACGCTCACGCTCGATGAACTGCTGTCACGCCTCGACCACGTGAAGCGAGCAAGCTCGGGCTGGTCCGCGCGCTGCCCGGCGCACCATGACCGGCAGAACTCACTATCGATCGCCGAGGCCGACGGCAAAGTCTTGCTGAAGTGCCACGCTGGCTGTTTGACCGAAAACGTGCTGCGCGCGCTCGGGCTGGGCTGGCCCGAGCTCTTCGATCACTCGAGCAATCGGGGGGGATCGGCCAAAGCTAACCATCGGGCGCCGGCCGATCCTCTCGACTGGTGGAGTCAGTACTGCGCCGTGCCGCCGGACTTCGTCCGAACGCTGCCCCTCGCCGCCGAAGATGGCAAGCTGGCCTTCCTCTTCCCCGGCCAGACTGTGCGCAAGTTGCGGGCGCGGGGATCGAAAAACTACGCCTGGCACCCGGCCGGCGCTCCGACGCCGCCATTATGGCCTCTGCCACAGCCGACGCTGCCGGCGAGGCTCTGGCTGACAGAAGGCGAAAGCGATTGCACAGTGCTCCGCTTCTGTGGACTCGATGCATTCTCCGTCACCCGTGGCGCCGGTGGCGAGCTAAAACGTTCCGAAGCCGAGGCGCTTGTCGCGCGTGGCGTCAGCGAATGCGTGATCGTCTTCGACGCCGACCAAGCCGGACGCGATGGTGCAAAGAAACTCGTCGCCGTTCTGGCCGGGGGCGGGCTGAGCGTGCGCGTCGTCGACCTGGCCGGCGCTGGCCTGGTCGATCCGCTGGCCGGCCAGAAGGACGTGCGCGACGCGTGGATCGCCGCCGGGCGAGACCCCGCGGCTTTCCGCGCCGCGCTGGAGGCGCTGGCGGCTGAGGCGCCGATCTGGGAGACGGCCGACGATGCGCCAGGCGAGGCCACCGCGCCCGCACCGAGCTGGCCGGAGCCGCTGAACGAGGCGGCATATCACGGCCTCGCCGGCGAGGTCGTGCGGGCCCTGGCACCGTTCACTGAGGCCGACCCGGTTGCGCTTCTCGCGTCATTCCTTGCCGCGTTCGGCGCCTGCCTCGGCCGAGCCGCGTACTGCCAAGTCGGAGCGGACCGTCACGCGTTCAAAATCTGGTCCGTGCTGGTCGGAGCGACGTCGAAAGGCCGCAAAGGCTCGAGCTGGTCACCGATCCGCGAGCTCTTCTCCCGGGCAGATCCCGACTTCGCCGCCAATCGGATCGTGTCGGGGCTCTCAAGCGGCGAAGGGGTGATATGGGCTGTTCGTGATCCGGTTCTGGGACACGAGCGCGTGAAAGATGGTGGCGAGGTGCGCTACGTCGAGACCGAGGTAGACCCGGGCGTCAAGGACAAGCGCCTGCTGGTCATCGAAGAGGAGTTCTCGTCGCCGCTCCGGATTCTGGGCCGGGAGGGGAATACGCTGTCTCCTGTTCTGCGTCAGGCGTGGGATCGTGGGGACCTGCGGATTTTGACGAAGAACAGCCCGGCGAAAGCGACCGGGGCACACATCGTCGTCATCGGCCACGCGGTCGCGGAAGAGGTCCGGCGCTACCTGGCCGAGTCCGAGATGGCCGGAGGATTCGGCAATCGCTTCCTGTGGCTCTGCGTCCGACGGTCGCAGTGTCTCCCCCGGGGGGCGATAGTCGAGCCGCGCCTGCTCGGCCACCTCGCCGAGCGCGTCCGCAGGGCGATCACGCTCGGCCGGACGCTCGGCCGCATCGCCTGGCGTGACGAAGCTGGCCGCGAGTGGGACGCGATCTACCCAGCACTCAGCGAGGGCAAGCCAGGGCTGGTGGGCGCCATCATCGCACGCATGGAAGCGCACGCCTTGCGGCTGGCCGGGCTGTACGCCGTGCTGGACGGCCAGGGCACGATTGAGCTGCCGCACCTCCGCGCGGCCCTCGCGATCGTGGACTACGCGGAAGCGTCCGCGAAGTGGCTCTTCGGCGAGGCGCTGGGCGATCCGGTCGCGGACGAGATTCTGCAAGCCCTCGGCGAGCATCACGAGATGAGCCGGAACGCGATCTACAACCTGTTCGATCGTCACGTCAGCCGGGAGCGAATCACGCGCACCTTGCGGACGCTCCAAGCTGCCGGTCTGGTGACGATGGAACGACAGGAGACGGGCGGACGCCCAGTCGAGGTGTGGTCAGTGTGTCGGCCGTGACCTTTTCGCGCTTTTCGCGCTTAACGCGCAGTATGGTTCTTCCGATCGCACACGAGGGGGAGGCATGGGGTATCTCGAGAAACTGAGACGGCAACGCCAGAATCCGACTCCTGATGCACGGGAAGGTGGCACTTCCGAAAACGGTGCACGCGACGAGAGGACGGGCTCTTCTTGCGCGAAAAGCGCGAAAAGCGCGAAAAGTCCCCCGTCGGAGCCAGGCCCACCTTTTGGCACTTTTGGCACCTCGGTACCTGGGCATTCCGGGGAAAATTCGGCGGGTGGCGAGTCGCCCGCGGTCTCCGACCACCGTGCAGAGGTCGAGTCGGAGACCCGAGAGGATCCGGAAACGGGCATAGACGCGGGTGCCAAAAGTGCCAAAAGCCCTGGTCTGATCCCGCCCACCTGCCGCCACTACGACGGCCCGACTCCGCCGTGTCCGAAGTGCGGCGGTCCGACGCACGATGCGGCCGACCACCTGCCGGGCATCGTCGTGCTTTTGTGCGACGACGACGAGCGCTGCCGCTGGGCACTGGCGAGGAGCACGCGCGAGTTTGCACGGTACATGGAGACGGGGATCGTGCCGGGGACGCCGGCCGACAGGGCATCCTGAGAACACGCGGCAGGAGCGAGGAAAACACGATGGCACCTGCGACCAACAAGAGGCACGCCGCACGTCGTCCACGCCGCTGGCAAGAGCGCCCGGAGCCGCGGGGATTGAGAGCAATCGAGATTCTTGACGACTATGACGGCGACGAGCAACCGACCGTGGACGCTGCCGGGGCGGCCTTCCGTCGCGTGGCGGCGACGCTGGCCGGCTATAGCCCGCGGATGGTCCGCGCTGACGGGATGGACGAACGGGAGATCTTCGTCACGCCGTTCAACGGCGCCTATGGCTTCGCCGGCGTGGTGATCACGATCAACGGCTCTCCGCCACGCGGGACGTTTCTTGTCCCGGCCGACGCAATCCCCGCGGCGAGCTGGTCGGTCATTGTGCACGAGTACGCCGGGCGGGTGAAGCGACTGACTCCAACCAGCCACGGCCAGGCCTACGCGGTCGTGACTGCCTACCTGCGCGCCCTCGGATATGACCGGTGCGGAGTGCCCGCGTCCGCGTCCTAGCCCGCCGCGCGGCGAAAACTCTTTAGACAAGCGAACGAATTTCCGGCGCGAACCTCTTTATACGCGATAAAGACGTTCGCGGATCGAACCTCTCCCCGGCGTGGGGAGAAGTTCACGCAGCAAAATTCTCCCCACGCTGGAGAGAATTTCCGGAAATTGTTCCAAGTTGGAACAATTTCCGGCGCCGAAAAATTGGTATCACGCTGAACCGATTTTTTGTTCTAGCCCGCGCCCACCGCCACGCGGGGCGGGCGAATGGGGGCGTCGCTCGTCGTCTCCCGGGGCGCGTGCCATTTGCGAAGGATTTCGATAAGATACAGGCCGTTCCGCTCTCAGGGCTAGAAGAGCGAAGAGCTTCTCTGGTTGAGGGAATGCATGAGCGATTCACAACAGAAGTTCCAGCAGCTATTGCGCGAGCTCTTCCAGTTCGACTGCGCCGACCTGGACTTCGGCATCTACCGCATCATGAACTACAAGCGGGCGGTCATCGAGCGCTTTATCGCTAACGATTTGCCGCGCGCCATCAGCGAGGAGCTGGACAGGGGCACGCTGGCGAACCAGGCGCAGGCCGCGCGAGACCTGGAATCTGCGCGCAAGAAGGTCCTGGAGACGCTGGGCAAGGACGCGCTGGACGCCGAGGGAAAACTGTCAGAGACGTATTCGAACACGCCGGTCGGCAAAGAATATCTCGCCGCGCAGGAACAAGCGAAATCCGCCAAGGGACGCGAGGCTCTGGAAGCCAGCGTCTACAACCACCTGTCCGCCTTCTTCAGCCGCTACTGGCAGGACGGCGACTTTATCTCCAAGCGCCGCTACTCGAAGAAAGAGCGGTACGCCATCCCCTACAACGGCGAGGAAGTGTATCTCTACTGGGCCAACCACGACCAGTACTACGTCAAGACCGGCGAGTACTTCACCGATTACACCTGGAAAGCGCCGAACGGCGCGACCGTGCACTTCAAACTCAAGGCCGCCGACGTGGAGCAGAACAACGTCAAGGGCGACAAGCGCTTCTTCCTGCCGCGCTGGGATGAGGTCGCCTGGGACGCCGAGGCACGCACGCTCACCATCCCCTTTGAGTTTCGCCCGCTCACCGCCCATGAAGCTGTCACCTACGGCCAAAGGAAGCAGCAGGAGGCCATCATTACCAAAGCGCTCGAGGGAGGTTCCAAAACATCTGCCCAAGGGCGCAACGGAAGCCGTGGCCGCTCTGACAGCCGAAAGGCATCGCGACGATGGCACGTCCATCACCCTGCTGGAACATCACCTGCGCCAGTATACCCGCCGCAACACCAGCGACTTCTTCATCCACAGGGACCTGAAGGGCTTCCTCTCCCGCGAGCTGGACTTCTACCTGAAGAACGAGGTGCTCAACCTGGACGAATTGGAAGCCGCCGGCGAGAGCATGGCCGAGGGCTGGTTCCAGCTGCTACGCCTGATCAAGAAGGTCGGTCTGAACATCATTGAGTTTCTTGCGCAGATCGAGGACTTCCAGAAGCTGCTCTGGGAGAAGAAGAAGTTCGTCACCGAGACCTTCTACGTCATCACGGTAGGGAACATCCCCGAAACGTTCTACGGTGAGATCGCCGCAAATGACGACCAGTGGGAAGAGTGGGAGCGGATGCTCCGCCTGGATGCACTGCCCCGAGACCTTCTCTCCGGAGACCCGGGGACACAGGACGGTCGGGTGGATTTTCTCAAGGCCCATCCCTCCCTGCCTCTGGACACGCGCCACTTCCCAGCGGACTTCGTGGACCGCCTGCTGGCGAGATTCGACGACCTTGACGAGATGACCGACGGCCTGTTGGTCCACAGCGAGAACTGGCAGGCGCTCAATGTGCTCCAGGATCAATACCGCCAGCGGTTAGAGTGTGTGTACATTGACCCGCCTTACAATACCGGCGATTCGGAGATTCTATATAAGAACGAGTATCTTTGCTCTTCCTGGCTGACCTTCATGGAAAACCGGTTGGCGCTGTCCATGCGCTTGCTTGACGATGACCC
>CADDYW010000170.1 GCA_902810745.1 Chloroflexota bacterium
ACGGGTCGTCAGCTGGCCTTGCTCAGCGGTGGTCTGTCCGGCGACGCGCGCCCGTTTGCTCGCGGGCGACTCGCAGCATCGCGGCAAGGCTTCGGTCTACGTCGTCGACGGTCGTGGCCCAGGACGAGACGCTGATTCGCATCGCTGCGCGCCCGTGCCAGACCGTGCCGCCGCACCAGCAGGCGCGATCGTTCTGGGCACCAGCGGTCACCCAGCGGGTCGTCTCCCGCTGACCACCCTGAACGAGGCGGGCGGCGGCCACGGCCATCGGTGCGCGCAGCTGCTCGGTATGGCGGACGAAGGCCAGGCCGCTATCGTAGGGCACATTCAACCCCTTGTGCTCATCGGTCGCCCAGAGTCCAAAGGCGCCATCCACGCGCACCCAGGCGCTGGCCAGCCATGTGGCGGCAAGGGTTGCCGGGAGCGACCCGCCGGTCACGAATCCGAAGGAGCGTCCACCGGCCGAGACCACCGTCGCCGGGGATCCAACCTCGTCGAGCAGACAGAAGACGGCTGCAGGATCGGAAGGCCCATCGGGCAACGGACCTCCGAGCACGCTCAGGCGCTCGCTCGGCAGCCAGCGCGCGCAGCGCGTCTCGTTCGAACCACGTATCGTCCCGTGTGGCAGCGTCCACCAGATCGGCCATTGCCCGGTCTCCTCTCGCCCGGGTTTGACCCCCCTGGCGATCCAATGCTTGAGGCGCAACCTGTTCAAGCTATCCCCGCCACCGACACGTCGACGCCAAGGGTGATGAGGTAAACATCAATGGAGGTCGTAGACTTGTACGAGCGTCCGAGCTTGCGTGATCGTGATGGTAGCGCTACTGAGCTTCGCATCAGCGGGCCCGTTCGCCAACTCTGCTCTGACTGCAGTTCCGCGCCACTCGGCCCACTGAGCGATCTCCGTGGGCCACGGAGCGAGAACAGCCACGCCAAGCGCGGCGACCACAAGCGCCAAAGCAGCTTCAACGACGCGCGGACGCACGTGCAAGTGACTGATGGCGACCTCGGCAACCTGCCGGAGCAGGATACCAGCAGAAGGCGCAAAGCAGAGCAGCGAGACGTACTGATACCGCGAGCTGACCGCTGTGCCAAGGCCCAGATGGTAGCGTCCGACACCAAGCAGAGTGGCGTTGCCAAGGTCAAATACGAGCATCGCTACGAGGAATGCGCGGCCTCGTCCGGAGGTGCACATGAGTGCGACCAGCTCGACCACGACCTTGATTCCGGCGACAATCGCTGCGATCAGCACGATGACTGGAAATGGGCCGCCTAAGAGGCGTCGTGTGTCGGAAAATGGGAGCGCCGTTAGGCCGGTCGCGTCGAGACTTTGCCAAGGAAGCCGTAGTCCTAGCAACAGTGGGTTGAGCAACTCATAGGCAGCAGCGTACAATACGACTGACGCACTCTCGGCCGCATCGAGATGCTCGAACCGACCGAGAGTGCTGGTGCTAAAGCGGAGCGCGACGGCTATGGTACTGGCGCTGCAGACTAGCGTCATGGCGAGTATAGCTAGAAAGTGCCGCGGCCAGTTGGCCGCGCGCGCGGCTCCAACTACCCATACCGCCAGTACGACGCCGCCAAGAAGGCCTCGCGAGAAGCAGAAGCCAGCGACGATCGTGCATACCCCGTAGAGCGTCACCCGCACCGCTCTGTGTCCAGCGCGGTTATCCAGCAGATCCATTAGCAGCTTCCATGCAAGCAAGAGGAACGTCAGAGATAGAAGCTGCGAGAGCTGAGGAGACCAGGCCAGCGTTTCCAGATTCGTCCAGCTCAGACCGAGCAATACGGCGGCGGAAGCCACAACGGTGAGACCAAAGCCAGCCCGGCGCAGCAGAACTCCGAGCAGTAACACGTTCAGAAAGTGGCATGCCCAGAGGGAAAGTACCATCCCGAGGTAGGCTCCACGAAAGATTGAGACCTCCGCCAGCCAGACAAGTTTGAATACCGGGGCGAAATTCTCTGCGAACGGCTGGAGGGTCCATCGTGCCGGACCTGCACTCATCGCGTCCCACAGTAGTCCCCAGTCATCGCCGAACCAGTAGAGACGTCTCAGATCACTAAAGGACAGGGCAAGCGGCAAGACTGCGAGCGTCGACACCGCGATCAAAACGGGGGTCGAGACATCAGGATCCAATGACTGAGGCCGCTTCGCCCGCTGCCACGACTGTCTCATTTGCGCTACCGCTGCTCCCGGCGCTTTTCCCGAGTGGTAGCCACGCCAGCGGGCGAGATGAGCCTCAGTCCCGCTTCTGAAACGTCGATCCTTGCCCTTCGAGGCCAACCGGCAGCAGCCGCACCGTGCGCCCCGGCTCGGCGACCGCGCGGCCGAGGACGAAGGCGTCGATCTCGTGCTCGCGGGCAATCGCGATCGCCTGGTCTGCCTGGAATTCGGGCACGACCACGCAGAAGCCGATCCCCATGTTGAAGACCGCGTACATCTGCTCGTCGGGGATCTGGCCGAGCTTCTGGATCAGCCGGAAGATCGGCTGCGGCTCGGGCAGGTGATCGACGACGAACCCGACCTCGGCGTCGACGCGCAGGAGATTCAGCAAGCCGTCGCTGGTCACGTGCGCCAGCGCCTTCACCTGCAGCCGCTCCAGCATCGCCAGGACCGGCGCGACGTAGATCCGGGTGGGTATCAGCAGCTCCTCGCCGACGCTGCGTTCCAGCGGATCGACCCGCGAGTCGACCGTCAGACCAGCCTGCTGGAAGAGAACCCGGCGCGCGAGCGTCAGGCCATTGCTGTGAATACCACTGCTGCGCAGGCCGACGACGACGTCTCCGGGCTCGACGTCTTTTCCGACGACGATCCGATCGAGTGGCACCGTGCCAACGCAGGTCGCGACGAGGTCGAAGCCGTCGTCGTCCTTTTCTCCCCTGATCATCTCTCGGACCTGCGCGATCTCGCCACCGGGGATGGTCACGCGGGCCTGCCGAGCGCCCTCGTAGAGCCCCCTGCCCAGTTCCGCGAGCACGTCCGGCTTCAGGACCTGCACCGCGACGTAGTCGACGATGGCGAGAGGCTCGGCGCCGACGCAGAGAACGTCGTTCACATTCATCGCGATGCAGTCGATCCCGACGGTATCGTACCGTCTCATCATCTGGGCGACGAGCAGCTTGGTTCCGACGCCGTCAGTCGAGATCGCCAGACCCAGCCCACGCCCCAGATCGAGGACGTTCGCGAAGTAGCCGATCGGCAGCACCGGTCGACCGACGTCCGGACGCAGAGCGAACGTTCGATTGATCGAGCGAAGCAGGCCTTCCATGCCGCGCTCCTCGGCAGCGGTATCGACGCCCGATTGGGAGTAGACGTCGGACCTCTCCGACTCGCTGATCGATCTCGGCACGAGTTCTTTCCTCTCTTCGGCGGTCTGGCGATGACACGCCCCACAATGATACCGGTCGAGGCTCACCGGCACAAGGTAACGAGCGTCACGTTCGAGATGACGGGATCCCAGCGCAGATGGGCTATCGGTAACGTCGACCGGATCGACTCGACAAGGTGGAGAAACTCCGTGATTGGATCCCGGAGAGCGGTACCGGAGGCACCGCCTGGTCGCCCCGGTGGCTCGAGTCTGACGGGCACCCCGTCGCACTCCTCCGCGTGCTACAATCGTTCACGAATTCGCTTACCAGGTGAGGACGTGGACGGTACGATCAAGTCGCCTTCCCTGGCCGCGAGTGCCCGCTCAGCCGAGATCGAGGTGGCGCTCTCCGCGGCCGAGAGCCTTCTTCTCTACGCGGAGGCGCTGGCAGACCCACCGGCGCAGGCTTACCTCACGCTCCTGCGGGCCCTCCAGCGGGCCGACGACCGTGGTCTGATTCGCCGCTCGGCCTCTGCGCTGTTCCGTGCGCTCGCCACGGCGGTCGCGACCGGATTGCCCGGCCCGGGCGATGCCTGGCAGCGCTACCTGCTTCGGCGAGTCGTCTCGGATGAGAATCCCTTCAGCCGCGCTGCCCAGCGCTGGCGCTTCGAAGAGATTCCGGCCGGCCTCCGCGAGGCAGCGCGATACGACCTGGTCGCGATCGGCCGCCTGTTTGCGCTGAATGGCGCGCGTCTCGGTGCCACGCTCGTCGAGGTCCTGGGAGAAAACCCTGGCTGGAGTGACCTCGTGGCACTCGGGCCGGACGGGATAGACGACCCTCTCTTCGCTCGCTTCGCCAGCACCGAGCCGGTTGACTGGGGTAACCTCCTCCCGGACCTTGCCGCGCACCACCGTATCCACGGCGTCGGTCCCTTCGCCGGCCACCGGGCTTTCCGCTGGTGTCGCCGCGATGGGCGTGGCCAGATCGTACCCGTGCACCGACCGGATCCGATCACTTTTGACGATCTGATCGGCTACGAGGAGCAGCGACGGATCGTTCGGCGCAACACCGAGAACTTCCTTCGAGGACGACCGGCGCATAACCTGCTGCTCTACGGCGATCGTGGCACCGGCAAATCGTCCACGGTCAAGGCCCTGCTGAACGCTTATGCTGGCGATGGCCTGCGCCTGGTCGAGGTGGCGAAATCGGGCCTCGCTGACTTTCCCGAGATCGTCGCCACGCTCGATGGCCGCTGTGAGCGCTTCATTATCTTCGTCGACGACCTTTCATTCGACGAGAACGAAGCTGGTTACAAGGAGCTCAAGGCGATCCTCGAAGGCAGCGTCGAGACGCGCCCGGACAACGTGCTCCTCTACGCGACCTCGAATCGACGGCACCTGATCCAGGAGCGGTTCGGCGACCGTGCTGCCCCCGACGACGAGGTCCACGCCCAGGATACGCTTCAGGAGAAGCTCTCGCTCGCGGACCGCTTCGGCATCACCGTGATCTTCATGGCACCGGATCAGGAGCAGTACCTGGAGATCGTCTTCGGACTGGCACGTCGTCGAGGGCTGGAGATCGACGACGCTCGGCTCCGTCGGGAGGCGCTGCAGTGGTCCTCCTGGAATAACGGGCGCTCGGGACGGACGGCACGTCAGTTCGTCGACGATCTCACCGCGATGCTCGCCGGACAGTGATGCGCGATGAGCACAGAAGAGAGGAACCAGAAGGCGTACAATATAGGCAGGTAGGAGTCGAATACGACGGCACGGAGGTACGATCACGCCGTATTGAGTACACGCGAGCAGCTGGGCCCGATGCCCTCGCTTCTCGTTTCTCGCGTGTGGATCCTGACCCTTGGAATCACACTCGTGGTTTCTGTTTCCTGACTTCTTGCGCCACGCTTGTCGATTGACAGGGGGCAGTCGGGCAGGTAATGTAGCGACCGGGAGACAGCATGCACGAGCCGGCAGAAATTCGGGGCGAGCGGGTGACGCTCCAGCACATGGTTCGCGCCGACGTGGACGAGATGGCTGCCTGGCCACGGTTCTCCGAGCCAGACCTGCAGTGGGCCAACCTGGACCTGACCTACCCGGCGGACCGTGACGCCTATTTCGAGCGCGGACGGACGAATGCGACACGCCGCCGCTTCGTGATCCGCAACGAGACCGGCGCCCTGATCGGGACGGTTGGACTGCGCAATCTGAACTTTCGCGATGGCCACGGAACGCTGGGCATCATCATCCGCGCCGACTCGGTTGGGAAAGGCTACGGAACCGACGCGATCCGCTCGCTGCTACGGTACGCCTTCGATTGGCTACACCTGCAGCGCGTGCTACTGGACGTCGCCGAGACAAACCACCGCGCGCAGCACGTTTACGAAAAGCTGGGATTCGTTCCGATCGGCGAGCATCTCGGACCCCAGGGGATCATCTACATCGACATGGTCCTCACGCGCGAGGCATACGAGCGCCAGCAGAACACGGGCTCTTGATGCGGGGCCAGAGGAGTAGTCAGGGTTTGGCTTCTGGTGAATTGGCCGGTCGAGGTATCTTCCCAAAAGCTATTCCTATGCATTGTCTTTGCGAAAACGTCGGGATGGCCGGCCCTCTGTACGGATAGCGAACGTTTGTGCTATTATTCCTGACGATGATGACGCATGGCACCACGCGAGCCGCGTCAGCTTCGTATTCCGCCCGAGCGTACGTGACGAAGCAGAAGATTGGTAGGACGTAATGGATCGAGAGAAAGAGCGCGCACTGGAGATCGCAATCAGTCAGATCGATAAGCAGTTTGGGAAGGGTTCGATTATGCGGCTGGGTGAGGCTGCGCCACGCCTCAACGTCGAGGCGATCCCCACCGGCGCTATCGCCCTCGACCTGGCGCTCGGGGTCGGCGGCGTGCCACGCGGTCGCGTGACCGAGATCTTTGGCCCAGAGTCAGCCGGAAAATCGACCCTGGTTCAGCACATCATCGCCGAGGCCCAGCGCATGGGTGGCATCGCCGCCTACATCGACGCGGAGCACGCGTTAGATCCTTCGTACGCCCGGCGCTGCGGTGTGAACGTTGACGAGCTGTACGTCTCCCAGCCCGACACTGGCGAGCAGGCGCTCGAGATTGCCGAGGCCCTGGTCCGAAGCAACGCCGTCGACGTGATCGCGGTCGACTCGGTCGCGGCGCTCACGCCACGCGCGGAGATCGAGGGCGAGATGGGCGACTCTCACGTCGGGCTGCAGGCACGGCTCATGTCGCAGGCGCTGCGCAAGCTCACCGCGGCGATCAGCCGGTCGCGCTGCGCGATGATCTTCACCAACCAGCTTCGGGAAAAGGTCGGCGTGATGTTTGGCAACCCGGAGACGACGCCAGGTGGTCGCGCGCTGAAGTTCTACGCGTCGGTGCGGCTGGAGATCCGACGGGTCGAGTCGATCAAGCAAGGCGCGGACGTCGTCGGCAACCGTACCAAGGTCAAGGTCGTGAAGAACAAGGTCGCGCCGCCGTTCAAGGTGGCCGAGTTCGATATTCTCTACAGCGAGGGTATCTCGAAGGAAGGCGGCCTGATCGACGTCGGTCTGGCGATGGGCATCCTCCGCAAGAGTGGCTCATTCTTCAGCTACGGCGAGACGCGTCTCGGCCAGGGTCGCGAGAACGCGCGCGAGTTTCTCCGCGAGAATCCAACCATTGCCCTCGAGATCGAGCAGCAGATCCGCAGCAACGCGACGAACTACCAGGTGATGGAGCTGGACGGCGCCAGCGCGAACGGCGCAGAGTAGCAATCCGGAGGGGTGGCAGGTGAGATCGGGGGCACGGGATCAGAGGTCAATCATTGCTCCTGATCGGGTCCCCGAGGGGTCGCACTCATGATCATCACGCGCATCGAGCCGCTTCCCCGACGATCGGATCGTCTGCGGCTCCACTTCGAGAATGGTCACACGCTCGATCTGGCCCGTCTGGTCGTCGAGGAGGCCGGCCTGCGTCCGGGCACCTTCCTCGACGACCTCAAGCTCGCGCGGCTCCGCGATAGCGACGCATTCCAGTCGACGCTCGATCGGGCCCTCCGATTCCTCGAAACCCGGCCCCGGAGCGAGCGAGAGGTGCGCACCCGACTCGCCCAGAAAGGCACCTCGCCCGACCTGATCGACCGCGTCGTCGAGCGGCTCCGTGATCTACGGCTGATCGACGACGCCGCCTTCGCCCGCTTCTGGATCGAGAACCGCAGCCGCTTCAGCCCGCGTGGGGCGCGGGCGCTGAAGGCCGAGCTCCGCCAGAAGGGTCTTGCCACGGAGGTTGTCGCCGAGGTCGAAGAGAGCGTGGACGAATCAGTCGGCGCGCGCGACGTCGCGCTGCGCTACGCCCGCCGAATGGCGAAGCTCGACCGACCGACCTTCCGCCAGAAGCTCTGGGCCCAGCTCGCCCGTCGTGGCTTCGACTTCGACGTGATCGGCCCGGCGATCGACGCGGCGTGGCAAGCGGT
>CADDYW010000171.1 GCA_902810745.1 Chloroflexota bacterium
ACGTGCGATAATATCGGTGACGATTCGGTGACGTGGCAGGGGGTGGGCTGACGTGCGACGCGAGGACGTTCTGCGGATCTTGGCCGAGCATCGCGCTCAGATCGAGGCGTTTGGCGTCCGATCCTTGGCGATCTTCGGGTCCGTTGCTCGCGATGAGGCCGGGCCGGACAGCGACGTCGATATCCTCGTCGGATTCGATCGACCAGTCGGTCTCTTTCGCTTTCTCGATCTCAAGGAGTACTTAGAGATGATCCTGGGGCGGCCGGTCGATCTGTGCACGACGGGCTCGCTCAAGGCGCGGATCCGGGACCAGGTTTTACAGGACGCGGTTCGTGCCAGCTAAGAGCTGGAAGGTCCGTCTTGACGATATCCTCGAAGCGACCACGCGGATCAGCACGTACGTTTCGGGGATGACGTTCGATCAGTTCGCCGCTGATCAGCGTACAGTCGATGCTGTCCTGCACAACTTCGCCGTTATCGGCGAGGCGGCTCGGCACGTTCCGTCAGAGGTCGAAGGCAAGTATCCCATCATTCCGTGGGCGCGCATGCGTGGCATGCGCAACGTCGTCGTCCACGAATACAGCGGGATCGATCTGGTTATCATCTGGGAAACTGCGACGGGCGACCTTCCACCCATCGTGCCTCTACTCCAGCGGATCCTGGAGCACGAGCCGTAGCGAAGCGAAATGGCGATCTTCGCCGCTCACGCCGGCCTGGCGCAGGATTTTGCTCAGGAGGCTGACGCCAATCTCGGCGCCGTTCGGAATTCAAGGCGGTACGATAAGCACGTGCGCCCCGAAGAACCGTTCCTAATCAGTGACGTCGTTGAGAGGCTCTGATCAAGTGTGCCGAAGTAATCCCACCTGGCAGGTTCTTTCCGACGCGGCTGACGATGAGGCATACGCGGTGCTTCGGCGAGATCCCGTCTGGAACTCCTTCGCCATCGCTGACCTCGCTCCGCCCTTCCGCGCCTGGACAAAGATTGCGCTCGCGCGCGAGGTTGCTGGCGGGCGGGTAGCGTCCTGTCTCGTCCTGCAGCAGCCGGATCTCACCGTCGTCTCGCCTGACGGTCCGGAGCCGGGCGTCGCGGCGATCCTGGCGACGATCGACCTGCCGGAGCGCGCGCTCGTCCAGGCTCGGCGCGAGCACCTGCCGCCGATCGAGCGATACTACCAGCCCGAGTCCGCGTGGCGCGAAATGCTGCGCATGGCGGTAACCCCCGCGCGGTTCCGGTCTCCCGCGCCGCGCGATGCCCCGGTCGAGCCACTGGGGACCGGGGATCTCTCGGCGGCGCTCGAGCTCTACGCGCTCTACCCCGAGAACCACTTTCGAGAGGACCTGCTCCGCGACGGGGTCTTCTTCGGCGTTCGCGACGGTCGGCGTCTCGTCGCCATCGGGGGAACGCACGTCGTCGTGCCCCGCCATGGCATCGCGGTGCTGGGTGGCATCTTCACTCATCCCGACGCGCGGCGCCGTGGCCTGGCGACGGCGATCACCGCCCGGCTGGTCGACGATCTCTTCGCCCGCGGCTGCTCGACCGTCGTGCTCAACGTGACGGCGTCCAACGATCAAGCCATCCGAGTGTACGAGCGCCGGGGCTTCGAGCGAAGCTACCGCTACCTCACCGGGCCGCCGCGGCGCCGGGCGCGGTAAACGCGACGGAGGACAGCGGCAGCTCGACTCTTTTGGGACGGACATTCCCAATCGCTGCAGGGAGACGTGCAACGCAGCGCCCAGCGAGCAAAGCCGGTACACGGAGAAGGAAGAGCGTCTCGTGCGGTCTACCCGCGCCGCGAGGCCGGGGAGCCGTCGTCGTGTTTGACGTTTTCCGCGTTGCCCTGTTAGAAATTGCGATAATCAGATGCGGTCGAGCGTCGACCGGCCGCTGCCCGGCCGATTCCACCCGACGCCGACGAACGGAGAGGACGACGATGGCGACGACGAATCAATCTTTCGAGCTCCCCGCCGACCTGCCGGTGCCAGCCGACGATGGGGCGTGCGATCACCTGCCGGGCCTGCGGCTTCCGGCGATCGCCCTGCCGTCGACGGCCGGCGGGACGGTCGACCTGGCCGCCCTGGCCGGTCGGACGGTCGTCTACTGCTACCCGCGCACGGGCCGTCCCGGCGAGCCGCTGCCAACGGGCTGGGATAGCATCCCCGGCGCCCGCGGCTGCACGCCCGAGTCGTGCGGCTTTCGCGACCACTACCGCGAGCTGCGGGCGCTCGACGTGGCGGTCTTCGGCCTGAGCACCCAGACCACCGACTACCAGCGCGAGGCGGCGGAGCGACTGCAGCTGCCGTTCGCGCTGCTCAGCGACGCCGACCTGCGGTTCGCCCGAGCGCTGCGCCTCCCTACTTTCTCGGTTGACGATATGACCCTGATCAAGCGCCTGACCCTGGTCGTCCAGAACGGCCAGATCGAGCACGTCTTCTACCCGGTCTTCCCGCCGGATCGGCACGCCGAGGAGGTGCTGGACTGGCTCAAGCGGCGAGACGCTGAGAGCGCCGAGCAGAAAGGCTGAGCTCCCGGGGAGGCCGATAGCTCCCTCGCCTCCTGGCAGAGGGCCGAGGTGAGGGCGTGGGTCTCCGACCCTCACCCTTGCCCTCTCCCAAAGGGAGAGGAGTTTGTGCGCCTGCCGGCTTATCGATACTACCCGGCGCTCTAGAGCCTGAAGAATGGGGCCGCGGAACGCTGGCGCGCTCCAGACCTGGCGGCCCGGGGCTGGCACGATCGAGCCGAGCAGCCGGGGCTTCAGGATCCGAGGTGTGACGGCTGACCCTCGCTCCCGGAGCCGCCGATCGGAAAACCAGTCGGCCTTGGCGTCTGCTGGACCGGCGACGGCCTGGGCTGGCCGAACGACTCCGCCGACGGTCGAAAGCCGAGGATTCGCTGCGCCAGGCGGCCGCCCTCGTTCAGCTCGGCGATTGCCGCGTCCAGGTGCCTTCCGGTCACGACGACCTCGGGCCCGTCGCTGGCGGCGAGCAGCGCCGCCTTCCGGAGCAGCTCCTTGACGTAGGCCGGGGTGACCCCTTCGGTGCGCTCGACGATTGCATCCAGATCGACATCGCGCAGCACGAGTCCCCGCGCGTAAAGCTCGAGCAGCCGGCGCCGGCCGGCGGCGTCTGGCAGCGGCAGCTCCACGGCGAGGTCGATCCGGCCCGGTCGGGCCGCCAGCGCCGGCTCGAGGATGTCCGGCCGATTCGTCGTGAGCACGAAGATCACGTCGCAGTCGTCGCGCAGGCCATCCATCTCGTTGAGCAGCTCGAAGAGCAGCGGACTGCTGCGCTGGAATGGGTGGCCGCGCTCCTCGGCGACCAGGTCGACGTCTTCCAGCACGACCATCGATGGCGCGAGCGTTCGTGCCAGGTGAGCGATTGGCTGGAGGAGACCCATCCCGAGGCCGGTTGCCAGGATCGTCGTGCGGCCCGGCATGCGGCCGATCAGGTACATCACGGTCAGCGTCTTGCCGGTGCCCGGCAGCCCGTACAACAGCAGCCCGCGTTTGAGCGAGCGCCCGGCCGCGAGCAAGCGGTCGGCCTGCTCGGCAAAGACGACGGTGTGTCGCTCGATGCGCTCGAGCAGGCCATCCGGCAGGACGATGTCGTCGCGCGCGACGCGGGGCAGCGCGTGAAACGCGACCAGCGGCTGTCGCCCCATTCCGAGCTGGCCGGGCGACAGCGAGATCACGTGTCCGCGGTAGACGTTGAGCCGGCGCATGTTCTCCCGCAGCTCGGCCAGGAACGCCTCGGCATCCTCGCGACGGCCGGCCATGACCTCGACCCGTAGCCTCGAGTGCGGACCGACGTCGGACGGACCGGCGACGAAGGCGACGATCCGGGCTTCTCCATCGCGGATCAGGAACAGTCCGAAGTGGACGCAGGAGAGCACGCGGTCGCCGTCGAGGCGAAAGTTGACGTAATCGACAGGCCCCTCGGCGGGACCCGACCGACCGAAGGTGGCTCCCCCGCCCACCAGATCTGACAGGCTGATGGCCATGAAGCGCTTGTTGGAGACTCCGATTCCGACCGCCGTCGCCTGGCGACCGTCGACCTGCAGGTACGCATCGAGGGCGACCTGGACGTTCGGCTGCTCGAAGGGGTCGAACTCCTCGGCGATCACCGGACGCGCCGTCAGGTCGGCGCCGAGGTGCGTCCGGATCCGGTCCAGCAATGGGCTGGTCGGCGGAGCCGCCTGGTCGAGAACGGCGTCCATGAACGCCTTGAAGGCGGTTCCGAAACGCGCGGGCGATAGCTCTTCGTCGGTCATCGGGCCAGCAACCTCCTCACTGATCAATGCGCAAAACGCAATTCATCCCTACGCCGTCCACCATCCTTGCGAATGGCGCGTCGCGCTTTCGACCTCCGTACGGCGACCTGGAGCTCGTCGAGGGGCAGGGTGGCTTTTCCTGGCACCTGCTCGCGGGCAGGTTATAGCACAAGGACGGTATACCGCGCGACCTCCTGCCTCGATCAGCTGTCGAGGGGACGGACGGCACTCACGTCGATCCGTCCACCCCCGCAAGCGCGGATGTGCATCGGGAGCACGATGAAGTGGAAAGCGTTCGGCGGGGTGATCTCGACGCGCTCCGACGTCGGGCAGGTTGTCTCGTCGCCAACCTCGATCTGGCCCCAGTGCAGTCGAAACTGCGCCGAGGCGCCCGGCGCCAGGACGACGGTGCTGGGCGGCGGATCGTTCGAGAACCAGCCACCGCCCCAGACCGCGTGCGTCGGCAGCGGATTGCCCTGGGCGTCGAGCAGCTGCAGGCCAGGGTAGCCAAACAGGGTGCAGGTCCGTGCCGTCGTGTTGGTGAGCCGCAGCGTCGCGACGACGTTGCCGGCTCCAGCGTCGGTTCCAGTCAGGCCCACCGCCAGTCCGGCCGAGCGGCAGCGATCGCCAATCTCCGAGCCCACGACCGGCAGGCCATCCGGATTCGCCTCCCAGGCGAAGCGCTGCGAATTCAGGCGCTGCTCGAGGCCCCGGGGACCGTTGACCCAGGTGCGGTAGCCATCGGTGAAGGCGGTCCAGTTGTCGGCCTTGCGCCAGACCAGCAGGCCGCCGGTCGTCATCTGCAGTCCATCGCCGTTCGTCGGGTTATGATGCTCGTTCTCGAGGCACTGGCCGACGATTCCAGGTATCAGGCCGTGCAGCGTTGCGAAGCCGAGGACAAACTCGCAGCTCGCGGCCTCGGCCGGCGGCGCGGCAGGAACGCCGACCAGCAGCGCCACGATGGCAATCGAGAGGAAACGACGGGGGAGTGCTCCGAGGGGACGACGCATTCTGGGCAAAAACGGAAACACGCAAACACCTCACCGGTCATGTGGTGGCCGAAGTCGCCACGGCATGAGAACGACCGGGGGCGCCAAAAAGTTCCAGGCGCCCCGTCAGCCGGTGACGGAGGAAGAGTCGCGCGGAAGAACGTCGACGCTGATCCGGTTGGCGCCGCCCTCGACGCCGACATCATATCGGTCGATCGCGCCGGGATAGTCGGGCGTTTCCAGCTCGATGCCGCCACCCCAGCCACCGGGACGCCGGCCGTCGAGTGTCAGACGCGAGAAGCCACCGACAACGCGGACTCGCGCGGCGACGCCCGGCGGCCGGTGCACCGCGACGTTGCTCACGCCGCCAGAGACGTGGATCGGCACGGTGCCGATCGGATGCGAAAGGAGCAGCTCGACGTCGCTGGCGCCGCCAATCATGGTGAACGAGCGCAGCCGAATGCCCCGCAGATCGGCGGTGACCTTCGACGCACCGCCGCGAATGTCGACGTCCCACGGGACGCTCGGGTTGAGCGCGATGTCGGCCACGGCGTCGTGCCAGGAGTAGAGCCAGCCGAAGAACGCGACGTGGCGGTAGACGATCGTGACTGTGCCATCCTGTGCCTGGACGTCCGGCAGCGGGCCATCGAAGTGCGCCCGGTAGAGGCCCGGTAGCGACGGATCGGCGTGGATGGTCACGCGGGAAGCGCCGCGCGCGAAGACCAGGTGTCCGCGCGTCATCGCGCCCGGGGATGCGCTAGAGGAATCTCGTCGGTCCGTCGTCGTCTCCCGATCTCGTATCTCTTTCGTCCATACGGAAGGTTCCCGGGAAAGCTTCGGGAAGAATGGCCCCGCGCCGCCATTCTTCCCGTGGCTATTCTACACTGAGCGCTGATAGGTGCGAAACGCGCGCATGGCGAGCCAGGTGCAGATGATCGCCAGCACGAGCAGCGAGCCAACGCGGGTGAGCACGAGTCCCCAGTCGGCGTCGGACGCGAGCGCCACGCGCGCAGCGTCGACCGCCCAGTTCACCGGATTGAAGCGGGCGATCGTCTGCATCCAGGCAGGCATCAGGCTACGCGCCATGAACACCGACGAGAGGAAGGTGAGTGGAAGCAGGACGAAGTCCACTGCTCCGATCACCGATTCTGCCTTGCGCGCCAGCAGCGCCATGCCGATCGAGAGCGCGGCGAACGGCGCACCAAGCAGGACCGCGCAGGTGATCAGCACGATGACGCCAAGCGGACCACCGGCGAAGCGCGCGCCGACGATCAGGCCAAGCCCGACGATGATGCTCGACTGGATCACCGTGACCACGGCCACCTGAACGAGCTTCCCAGCGATCAACGCGACACGGCTCACCGGGGTAACCAGGAAGCGGTCGAGCACGCCACGGTCGATGTCGTTGACGATCGCCATGCCGGCCCAGCCGGCGCCGAACAGCGCGCTCATGATCACGACGCCGGGCGTCAGGAAGGTGATGTAGGAGCTGGCGCCGAAGCCGGGCAGCTCCGCGACCTTCTGGAACAGCGCGCCGAAGAGTAGCAGGTAGATGATCGGCTGCACCAGCGAGAAGGCGATGTACCACGGCTGGCGGGCGAGCGATCGAAGGTGGCGCAGGGTCATATATCTCGTATGGTTGAACGCCGCGATCATTGAATCTCCTCCGATTGAGCTGCGTTGAATGCCCGTCCGACGTAGCGCAGATAGACGTCGTCGAGCGAGGGACGGGCGACGGTGACGGACATTACCCGCAGGCCCTCGTTCTCCAGGGCGCCGAGAACGGCCGGGGCGGCACTCGCACCGTGCTCGGCTCGGATGTGGACCGAGCGGCCGTCTGCCACGACGTCGTGGATGCCCTCGAGCCGGCCAAGCGCAGCGCGCAGGCGCTCCTCGTCCACCGTTCCGGCCAGCTCGACGTGGATGGCGTCGCCGCGTAGCTCGCCCTTGAGCTGCTCCGGGCTGCCTTCGACCACGATCCGTCCCCGGTCGACGATGGCGAGCCGGCGCGCGAGCCGGTCGGCCTCCTCCAGGTAGTGGGTCGTGAGCAGGATCGTGACGCCTTCCTCGCTCGCCAGGCGCGTGATCTCGGTCCAGAGATCCGCCCGTGCCTCCGGGTCGAGGCCGGTCGTCGGCTCGTCGAGGAAGAGGACGCGCGGACGGTGGATCAGCCCGAGGGCGACGTCGAGCTTGCGCTGCATCCCGCCGGAGTACGTCTCCGCGGTGCGGTCGGCCGCTTTCTCCAGACCGAAGCGCGCGAGCAGCTCGGACACCCGGCGCTTCAGCTCGCGACTGTCCACGCCGTACAC
>CADDYW010000172.1 GCA_902810745.1 Chloroflexota bacterium
CATCTGGTACCATTCGCGAGGGGGATGCATCGACGACCTCCATCATCACGGGTTATTGTCGATCCCATGATGGCAGAAATCTCGCTGCTCCCCCGCTTGCTATCCCCCTTACCTACCCTTGTGAGGGGAGAGGGCTGGGGCGAGGGCAGATACACGACGCGCGTTCTGCCGCTCCAGGATGGGACGAGATCACCGGTCGCCGGGGGCCCTCCAGCCGAGAGCCTGGCAGCGCTCTCCCAGGGGGAGAGCGCTGGGGTGAGGGCGTGGATCTCCCGGCCGCGCGGGCTCGGCGACCCTCACCCTTCCCCTCTCCCAGGAGGAGAGGGGATTGGATGACTGCCGTCTCATTCGCACCACCCCGCGCTCGAACCCGGATTATTCACCGGTGCCGCGCCTGCCCACCATCTGCTGCACCCGGGCGTATCCCGTGCCAGGGAGGCGGAGCGGGAGACAAGCTCCCGCGCTACCTCGTGAATAACCCAGGCCAGCTTATTATCCAGGATTCATCTTCGGAGGTGGAAGGAAGACCATGGGCTCACCCGTTGTTCTTCAGGTCGGATCGTGGCGCCTCATCTGGGGACCAGACGCCCGCTTGCAGGACCTGACCGGACCGGCCCCGGCTGGGCTCGCCTGGGACCGGGCCCTGCCCGGTCCGACACTGCGGATAGGCAACCGGCTCATGTCGGGACAAGGAAGCCTGCAGGACCAAGGGACCGATCGCGTTGGGTTTCTCTTTGCGTTCTCTGTGCCCGGGCTGCCGCAGCCGATCAGACTGCGCTATCAAGTGACGGTCGCCGCGGCCACGGCCGACCGTCTCGTGCTTCGAACGAGCGCCACTGTCCTCGACGCCCCGCCGGGCTGGGAGGCAGCCGAGATCCTGCTGCCCGTGCCGCTGGCCTGGCAGGATGAGGCCCGATTCTTCGTCCCGCTCCAGTCCGGCCGGGTGGCTCGGCCCCCGATCGGCGAGGGCCTGGGGGTCGGGCTCACGATCAGTGGGCCTTTCGAGCCGGATCCGCGCCGTCGACTGGCTATTCCGGTCGTCGGGATCGATCGCTACGACCAGAGTGGGTCCATTACTATCACCTGGGATCCCTATACCACCGGCTACCTCCATCTTGGTGCCGAGGGCGCCCCGCTGGGTGGCGACCATCTCGCCACCCCATACTGGGAGAGGCTCGGGATGCTCCGAGGCGAAGAGCGGTCGCTCTGGTGCGTCCTTCAGACTGGCCGGATAGTGGATCATTTGGAGATCCTCTCCCACACGGCCTTGGCCGACATCCCTCCAGGACCGGCCTGGCTGCACACCATCGACCTGGTGGGCTACGACTACTGGAGCCGGGAAGGACGCGGCTGGTACGAAGACCTGACGACGCTCGCCGAATGGCTCTCCCCGGACGAGCGGGAGCGCGTGGCGGTGACGCTGCACGGCTGGTACGGCACGTTGGGCCGACACGCGTACGATGCCGATGCTGGAGATCTGTCCCCCGGTGAGTGGTGGGTCTTCGCCGGATGCGCCGAAGAGCCTGAGCGACGGGAGCGGTTTCCGGCCTGTCGTCCCACCCGGACCAGCGTTGCCGATATCCGCCAGCGGCTGGCCTTCGCCAAGGAGCGTGGCTTCCGCTGCCTTCTGTACTTCGCTGATGGGGTGAACGCCTGCACCGGGGCGTGGGGTGCTGTTGACGGTCGGCGGACGCGGAGCGGGGGAAGGGGAACGTGGGATGGCCCGGATGTCGTGGGGAAGCCAATCCAACTGAATGTCGTCCACCCCGAGGTACAGGCGTGGTTCCGCGGCTATCTGCGGGCCTTGCTCCACCACTTTGGCGACCTCATCGATGGGCTGGTCTGGGATGAGACCTATCACGTCCGCGTCACCGACGAGGGGACCGCCGAGTGTCCCGGCTACGGCGCCCGGGCGATGCTCCGTCTCTGCCGGGACCTGGCGGCGCTGTGCCATCAGCACCGGGCGGATCTCGTCTTTCTGACCTCGGACAATATCGGGACACGCCCTAACGGCTACGGCCAGCCGGGGGAGGTGACGGTCGAGCGTGCGTACATTCTCGACGTCCCGCCCTATGCGCTGGTCACCGATGGCTGCTACCAGGACAGCCACTGCCAACCGGAGGCCTGGCCCTACGGGCTCTTGCCAAACTACCGTAACGTCCTCTGGTCCTGCAACTGGCGGCCGGTCGGCCTCTTCGGCTGGATGCGCCACGGGGTCGAGGTTTTCGGCGTCCCGGCCGCCTTCGCTTGCGGCTGGGTCGAGCACCACGTTCTCCGGGAATATCCGCCCGCGGTGCAGCAGGCGCTGCTAACCCTGTTCCGGCAACACCGCACCGCTCGGCGTGTCCGCTGGTTAGAGGAGGGATGAGCACCGAGCCATTTTTCCTGCCTGCTACAGGCACCGCCGTCCCCGTAGGAACGGAGGTCAAATCATCGCGGCCGACGTTCGCCCCGAGGCCGCTGAAGAGGTCGACCGTCAGTTTGGCATCCCCAACGGGTGCGCGACTACCGGTGTCTCCTGGAGAACCTGGCGGTGGCCGAGCACGTTTCCACTCGGGAATCACCACCGAGAGCCACGCGCCGATCCTCGGGCGCGCATCGATCGTCGGGGATAGGAGATCGAGTCATGGCCCTCTTCGGGTTCGCCGCTGCCATGCCCCCGCGGTGTGAGCAGCTGTTTCCAACCGACCGCTGGCTCGCCGCGATTCACGCGGCCGGCTACACCCATCTGTGTCTGCAAAACGATCCCTTCTTCCACCCGGAGATGGATCTCCGGGTGTGGGGCGAGCACATGTTTCGACTGCTGGGTCTCTTCGATCTGATCGCGGGTCCCCGGGCCCGGAGCTACCAGGCGTGGCTGGCAGCGGTCGCTGAGCGCGCCGGTCGCCACGGCCTGCAGCTCGCCCTCCAGCTCTGGGAACCCCGACTGACCCAGTATGCCCGGCGGATCCTCCCCGCGGACTGGAAGGGCCCGGCGTGGCGGGGGATCGAGCCCCTCTGCGTCGGCCACCAGCCGGCCCGGTCGTGGCTCCTGGATTCCTTCGCGCACCTCTTTGCCATTGTCCCAAACCTGGATACGCTGATTCTCGGAGTCAACGACAATCAGGCGATCCTCTGTCCCGAGACGTGCCCACGCTGTGGGGGCAAGACGATCGAGCAGCGCCTCGGACGTCTATATGAAGAGATTCGGGCGACCTGCGCCCGGGTCCGCCCTGACGTCCGGATCGTGCTGTACGACTGGTTTTGGAGCCCCGGGACCGTCCATAGCATCCGCGAGCACTTCGCAGGACCGGTGGCCATTCTCACTCGTCTGGAAAGGGATAGCCTCCACATCCCCGATCCGGATCATCCCGAGTGGGCCGGACACATCTTCGACATGTCGGTCGGGTGGTCAAATGCCCTTGGCCCTGATTTCCGCGCGGCTGCTGCGTTTGCATCCGCGACCAGGGGCGATCTCCTGGTCATGCTCCCCCTCTCGGGCATGTTCGAAGCGTTCGAGCTCCCGTACGTGCCGGCCGTGAGCCAGCTGGCGGCGAAGTTCGATCGGATGCGCACCCACGGTGTCCGTGGCTGGGTCGATTACGACTGTGGGGGAATCCACGAGGGGCTGGTCCTCGACCTGGTCCGAACCATTCAGCATAACCCCGATAAGACGGTCGAAGAATGGCTCGCTCAGCTGGCTGAGGAGCGCTACGGCGGTTCTGCGGCGCCCGTTGCACGCCAGATCTGGGAGCGGTTTGACGCGGCCGTCCGGGCGCTCCCGACGATCCTCGACGTGCCGACGGTCCGGGCGTTCTCCGGGCGGTTCGGTGTGGCGATGGGACTGGTGCCCTCCCACCCGTTCCTGGCAGAGCGCGCCGCGGCAGGGCGGGATGCTGGCCATGAGTTCTTCTGGTTCGACCCGCACAACTTTCTCGTGCCGGAAGCGATCCCGGCGGTCCGGCATTTGATGGCGCGGGCGCTGGCGTTTGTCCGAGAGGCGCCGGCGCTCTTTGGACGCCTGGCTCCGCTGGCCGACCCGGATCGACGGGCCAACGTCGAGAAGGATGCGCTGATCGCGGAGTTGAGTATCCTCAACTGGCAGAGCATAGCGAACTTCTACGCGTGGGCCGCGGCCATTCAGGGTGATGCCACGATCGGGCTCGAGCAGGTCATTCAGGAGGAGATCGCCGTCACCCGCCGCTACCGTGAGCTAGCAGCCCGTCCCGAGCTGGAGGTCGGCAACATGACCTGGGGCCAACAGCGGATGATCGCCGGATCGGCGCCGTGGGTGGTTGGCGATGGTGAACACGCCGCGGCGGTCCTCGGCTTGACCGACCGCTGGCCTGATCCCCCGGCGCCGGGGGTGGCGGGCGATCCGTTCGCCTGGAAGATCGCCGCGCTGGAAGCTCAGCTCGCGGCACTGCGGGCGAGAACCGAGGGATAGATGGGATGGACCTCGATCCTCGATCGACTATCCGTATGATCGGACAGCCGGACACTGTACGGGTCAGAAGGCCGAGAAGCCCGAGGACGTGGACCGCGTTCGACTTCACTGCCTGGTCGCGACGCTGCTGCGGCGGGGGGAACGACCTCGTTCGCCGGCCAGATCGGCGGTTGAGAGGGGACGCGGGTTCAGGCAGTGTGCTCTCCCGAAGGCGGGTGGTCCCCATTTCGGGATGGTAAGATATTGAGACCGTGAAGAGGTGAGCTCCGTTCATGCAGATACCCACGCTTGACTACCGTCCTAGTCCGCGGCTGCATCCCGACCTGGGGATCGGCATCATCGGCGCTGGCGGGATCGTGCGCAACGCTCATCTGCCGGCGTATCGAGCAGCGGGCTTCCCGGTCGTGGCCATCGCCGACGTTCGTGCCGGGGCCGCTGAAGAGGTCGGCCGTCAGTTTGGCATCCCCCAGCGGGTGAGCGACTACCGGCATCTCCTGGAAAACCCGGCGGTAAAGGTAGTGGACATCGCCATCCCCGGTGAGGGCCGGGTGGAGGTGGTGCGGGACGTGGCGGCCGCCGGCAAGCACATTCTCATCCAGAAGCCCATGGCCAACACCCTGACCGAGGCGGTCACTATCGTCCGTCTGGCCCGGGAGGCGGGAGTGCTCCTGGCCGTCAATCAGAACGCCCGCTGGGCCCCGCCCTATCGGGCGACCTGGTCCCTGCTGCGGCAGGGGTTCCTGGGGACCGTCTACCACGTCACCCATCTGATGCGCAACAACCAGGACTCCCAGCCCACCCTCCAGCAGAGCTGGTACGCCCGCGAGCCCCGGTTCCAGATGGTCCAGTATACCGTGCACTACATCGACCTGCTGCGCTTCTGGGTGGGGCGCGAGCCCCGCCGGGTCTGGGCCCAGACCTCCCGCAAGCCCGGCCAGGCCTTCCGCGGGGAGGTGATCGCCACGCTGGTTCTCGACTTCGGTCCGGAGCTGCAGGCGATCATCCTCGACCACAACGCCTCCTGGCCGGAGTGTCCGGTCACGGTCGAGTTTGTGGTGGAGGGGACCGATGGGCAGATCGTAGGAGATGTGCAGCAGAACCGTCTCCAGGTACGGCACCGGACCTGGCCCCGGATGGCGTGGGAGCCGGCCCTGGAAGGGCGCTGGTTTCCGACCGCTTTCGCCGGCACGATGGGCGATCTGCTGGACGCCATCGCCGACGCGCGACCGCCGGCCGTGAGCGGCGACGATCACCTGCGCACGCTTGCGATCATCGAGGCAGCGTACCTATCGGCGGCGGAGGGCCGAGCCGTGGCACCAAGCGACCTCTTGCGCGCGGACGTGGGCGACGGTGGAGCAGGGCGTGGGCGAGCACGGGAGGACGGCGCGCGATGACGCAGGCTCTCAGAGTGATCCACGACGTCGATCGGTCGGTGAGTGTCTGTGCCGGCGAGCATCTGGTGCTGACCTACCACTAAGGGGGAGATCGAGCGCTACCCCTACTGCCATCCGGTCAACCTCCCCGGCGGCGGGCCGCCGATCACCGTGTGTCGGCCCTTCGACCACGCCTGGCATCTCGGGCTGTACTTCGCCTGGAAGTACCTGAACGGCGTGAATGTGTGGGACGGCCCCGATTCCGGGGAGGCTTACGGCGGCACGCGACACATCGCCCTCGGCGCCATCCCCGATCGTGGCGCCGGCGCGGGTCTCTGGCAGGTACTGGAGTGGGTCACGGCCGCGGGAATGCCGCTCCTGCGTGACCGGCGCACGCTCCTGGTACGGCCACCAGACTCCGCCACCTCCTACACGTTGGACTGGACTTTCAGTTTCACTCCGCTGGTGGACGAGGTGGTGCTGGAGCGTAAGGTGGAGTGGGGTGGATACGCCGGCCTGTCGATCCGCCTGCCGCGCAGCTTCCTGCAGCCGCAGGTGGTGAACTCGGAAGGGCACACGATGAGCGAGGAGACGAACCGCGCCCGCGCGCGCTGGACCGACTATGCCGGCTGGATCGACGGCATGGGGCGGAAAGCGTGGGCCGGTGTAGCGATACTCGACCACCCCCAGAACCCGCGGTACCCGAGCCCGTGGCTGACCTACGACCGGCCCGGCCTGCAGTTTGTGAACGCGGCGTTCCTGCGCGATGAGCCCTACACCCTGCGGCGCGGCGAGACGCTCCAGCTCGCCTACCGCGTGCTGGTGCACTGGGGCATCGGGGACCCCGTCGCAATCGAGGCTGCCGGCCGGGACTTTGCCGCGCGTGACCCCTTTGCCGAGACACCATAGGAACCGCCTTCCCGTGCTCTTTTTCGAGAGCGGACGAGCGCTCGCTGAGCCAGGCCTCGACCTGGGCTTGGTCGCGCTGCGTCGCCCGGACCTCTGGCTGCTGAACACGCTGACCGAGGGAGGGCAGGAGGCGATTGACGTGCGCCGGGTGATAGCGGACCCCGCAGGTGCGCTGGATCGCCGTGGAGACCCGCGGCGCGCTCCAGACATTGCCACGGAAGCCGAAGGCGTGCAGCGACGGTTTGATCGCTCGGATCTGAACGCGCTCCGCCTGGAGAACCTCCCCTTCCTGCTAGTGTCCCGCCAACGGAAAGATGACGGGGAGCAATTTGCCCAAATGCGTCCACCCATCAATTTCTGCTTGACACACCACTAGGGTACGTTTGCAAATATTGTATACATCCGGTATCATGGATCTCTTTGAAACAGGAGGGACCCATGGCACGACGACACGAGGTCAGCGATCACCAGTGGGAGCAGATCGCCCCCTTGCTCCCACCCCAGAAACCCAAGGTGGGGCGACCGGCCCACGACCATCGGCGCATTCTGAACGGAATTGTCTGGATTTTACGGACCGGCGCACCCTGGCGTGATCTGCCCGAGCGCTTCGGCCCCTGGCAGACCGTCGCCAGTCGGTTCTACCGCTGGCGCAAGGCCGGGGTCTGGGATCGGGTTTGGGCCGCGCTCCAAACCCAAGCGGACGCGCGGGGGGAGATTGACTGGACCGTCCATTTCGTGGATGGCACCATCGTCCGGGCACATCAGCACGCCGCGCGGGTAAAAAAACAGTAGCGGTAGAAGTAGCATCAGGGCGGTCCGGTCTCGCTGAGCCTCGTCCAGCGGG
>CADDYW010000173.1 GCA_902810745.1 Chloroflexota bacterium
CCCAGGAAGAGCAGCGCCTTGGAGACGGCGTGATTGAGCAAGTGATAGAGGGCGAAAAGCCCGGCGATCGCCGCGAGAATGTCGAGACCAAAGGCGCGATAGGTGAGCGAGACCCCGAGGGCGGCCACGATGATGCCGTCGTTTTCGATCGTCGAGTACGCCAGCAGACGCTTCAAGTCGCGCTCGGTGAACGCGTGGAGAATCCCCACGAAGGCGGTAAGCGCACCGAGAACGAGAATAAACAGACCCCACCACGCCGGACCAGTGCCCAGAAAGTCGACGAGAACGCGCACGATGCCGTACAGGCCCAGCCCTTCGACCGCCGCGGACAGCACGGTCGCGACGTGGCTGGGAGCCGCGGCGTTCGCCCCGGGGAGCCAGAGCTGGAGTGGAAGCAGCCCCGCCTTCGCGCCAAAGCCGAACAGCGCGAACACAAACACCAGGTCGCGCAGGAGTGGCGAGAGCTCGCTGCCGCCAGCGCGCAGGGCCGTGAACTCGAATCCTCCCCCCGCCTGGCCCAGGAGCAGCAGCGCTCCGGCGATACCAACCGTTCCGAGCTCGCTCACCGCCAGCATTCGATAGCTGGAGTGAATCACCTCGGGGTCCTCGTAGTCAAAGTTCACCGCGAGATAGCTGAGGAAGGCCATTGCCTCCCAGGCAATCAGCAAGCTGATCGCATCCGTCGCACTCACGATCAGAACGAGCGTCAGGAGAAGCAGGTTGAACAGCGCCAGGTTAGGGCGGAGCGCCCGACGGTTCACCTGGCGATCGAGAGCGCCGACCGTGTAGATGGCCACGGCAATCGAGACGACTCCAATCACGATCAGAAACAGCGCGGTCAGGGAATCGGCGCCAAAGGTCAGGGGGCCGAGCGGCAAGCCGGTCTCGAAACGCGCGACCGGAGCCGGGGCGCCCACAAGAACGCCGAGGCCCGCGCCTAGGGCGAGCACCCCGGCGAGCGCGGCGCTTGCTGTCGCCGTCAGCTGGGGACGTGGAAGTGCGAGCGAGGCCAGGACGCCAGCTAGGTAGAGCAGCAGTGCCAGCCAGAACGCAGTTGCGATCATTGCTCGCCCCCCGCGATGCCACGGAGAGCTTGGGGTCGTGTCGTCCCGGTCCCTTCTGAATCTGCCGTGGGGAGCATGTGTCCACGGTGTAGCTTCTGCTCGGCGCGCCCAATCGCCAGGAGAAGTCCGTGGATCAGGGCAAATGGCGTCGGCGGGCATCCCGGTATGAACACGTCGACCGGTAGGACACGTGCCAGGCCCCCGCGCGTCAGACAGCTCGGACCGAAGATTCCGCCGTCGCAGGCGCAGGCTCCAACGCCGACGACAAGCCGCGGGTCTGGCATCGCCTCATACGTTCGCCGGAGTGGCGCCTCCATCGCCCGGGTGACCGGTCCGGTCACCAGCAGCAGGTCGGCGTGGCGTGGAGACGTCGTGAAGAAGATGCCCAGGCGATGGAGGTCGTAATAGGGGCTGGTGAGCTGCTTGATCTCGGACTCACAGGCGTTGCACGATCCCGCGTCGACGTGGCGGACGTGCAGCGATCGGCGGAAGAGCCTCTGGATCGCCACGCGGAGCTGCTCGCCCATCTGATCGAGGTCGCGGTCGGTTGGGACGGTGAGAACGGGCTGGCTCACGGGACGCCTCCCGCCCGCACGAGGTTGGTCGCGTAGACGAGGTCATCCGATCGGCGGGTCGCCAGCTCGAAGTCTTCGGACATGCTCATGGCGCCCTCGGGGCAGGCGGAGACGCACAACCCGCACATGATGCACGCGGCGTAATTGAGCGAAAAACGGACGCTCGACGGATCGTTCTGCTGAGCCGAGAGCGAGATCGCCCGGGGCAGGCAGGAGCTCACACACGCGTTGCAGCCGTCGGCCGCGCGACAGCGCGCCGAGTCGAAGACCGGACGACCGCGAAACCCGGTCGGCAATTCTTCGGAGTCACGCGGATAGCGGGTTGTGACGACGCCGGTCCGTAAGCCACGGACCAGCCAGGAAAGCTGCATCAGGTCCTCCCAGGATTCAACGGTCGGCACCGGCGAAAGAGAGGCCGAAGCTCTGCTCGATCACCGGAAAATCGGTCAGAATGTTGTGACCGGGAACGGCCAGCGGAAAGGCCTGCCAATTGGCGAAGGAGGCGGGGCGGGCGCGATAGCGCGCGATCGTGCCACCGGCGCCGAACGCGACCCAGTGCAGGCTCTCCCCGCGGGGCGATTCGGCCCACCCCAGGCCGGTGGCCCCGGGCTCGGGCGCTACTTGCTCTGCTCGCACCGGTCCACCGGGCATCGCGTCGACCACCTGCTCGGCAATACGAATGGACTCGCGGGCTTCACCCAGGCGGACGCGGAACCGTGCCATCGCGTCGCCGGTTGCGAGCACCGGCACAGAAAAATCCACCGTGTCGTAGGCAGCATAGGGGTGGTCGCGACGGAGATCTCGATCGACGCCGGAGGCCCGGCCGATCGGACCAACTGCTCCAAAGGCGCGTGCATCCTCGGGACGGAGGATACCGGTCCCTTCAAGGCGGTCGATGTGCGACGGCGAGCCCAGGAGCAGCCGCTCCAGAACGTCGAGGTCGGTCCGCAGCTCGTGCAGCGCGCGCCGGACCCGCTCCAGCACCAGCGCGTCCAGGTCGCGCGCCAGCCCACCGGGCACGTTCAGCCCAAAGAGGTAGCGGTGGCCGGCGAGCGCCGCGTTCAGGCGCAAGAGCCGTTCCTTGAGGATTTCGAGCTGCGCCTGGCCAACGGCGAGACCGGTCGCCTGGCAGAGGTCTGCCTGGTAGCCAACGTGGTTATAGAGCCGCTCGAGCTCCGCGAACAGGGTGCGCAGGTAGCGCGCCCGGTCAGGGACGGCCGTACCACTTGCCGACTCGATCGCCTGGCAGAGGGCAAGCGAGTGAGCAAAGGCGCTGGTCCCCGAGATGCGCTCGGCAACCAGCGGCGCGTGGAGGCATCCGAGCCCCTCGGCACGCTTTTCGACGCCCCGGTGCTTGTAAAAGATCTGAAGTCGCAGATCGACGAGCTCCTCGCCGACCGTTCGCAGCGTGTAGTGGCCAGACTCGACGACGCCAGAACGAACCGGCCCGAGCGGATAATCCACCACGCCCTCTGGTGCTGGCACGAGGGGAGGCAGCTCGTCGTCTGCGCTCGCGGCGACGAGTGGAACGGGAGCGGCCCAGTCCAGCTCGCGTCGCAGCAGATATCGATCCGATGGCCAACCGGCTGGTCGCCGCAAACGACGCAGGAACGGGTGGCCCCGTGGCTCGATGCCCAGGTCCTCCCAGATCTCGCGCTCGTACCAACCAGCGGCTGGCACGACCGGCGTGATCGACGGATACGTCGGCTCGCCGGGTTCGACCTCGGCGACCAGGTCCAGCCACCGCGCGTTCCGATCGAGGCTCCAGATCAGGTGGATCAGGTAGCGCCCGGACCTCTCTCGATCATCCACTCCAAAGATGTCGGCAAAGGACATGTCCGCCCGCTGGTTGAAGAGCCTTGCCGCGTCGGCGAGCTCATCAGGAGTGAGCGCCGATGTCGTGACGGGCCGGAGAGATTGCTCGGCCTCCCGGATAACTCGCTCGATGCGATCACTCGACCTCTCCGACGTGATCACGTTGCACCTCCGAGGACAGCGGCGCTCTGGCGGAGGAGCTCGCCGAGGGGAGCGGGAATCACGATCCCGAGCCCGACGACGAGGACCAGGGTGCTGAGCATCGCGATCAGCGCCGTCCGGCTGATCTCTCCTCGCGGGAGATCGGCCGCTACTTTTCCGAACGCCATGCGGTTGATCGGATCGAGGAAGCGGATAAAGATGACCGCGATCAGGCTGAGCACGACCATCGCGGCCAGACCCTGCCCGTGCTGAAAGCCAGCGGTCAGGATCGAAAACTCGCTGATGAAGATCCCAAATGGCGGCGAGCCAGTCAGAGCGAGCGCGCCGACGATGAGAATCACGCCCGTCACCGGCATCGAGGTCACCACCCCGGCCACACCGTCGATCCGCTTGGTTCCATACCGCAGCCCCACCTGGCCGCTGGCGAAGAACATCAGCGACTTCGCCAGCGCGTGGCCGATCATCTGCAGGAGCGCACCGTACAGGCCGATCGCGCCCCCAAAGGCGATGCCGACCGAGACAATGCCCATGTGCTCGACGCTCGAATAGGCGAGGAGGCGTTTGACGTCGTGCTGGCGGAGGATGAACAGCGCAGCGATGAGCAGCGAGACTAGCCCGAAGCCGAGCAGCAGCGCGTTCGGGTACACCCGGCCGAGCGACGGAGTGGCCAGCGCGTAGTAACGCAGGATGCCATACATCGCGGTATTCAGGAGAACGCCCGACAGCAGAGCGCTGATCGGACTGGGAGCCTCGCTGTGGGCGTCGGGGAGCCAGGTGTGCATCGGTGCGAGCCCGGCCTTGGTACCGAAGCCGACCACGATGAAGATGAAGGCGAGGCGCATCACGCTCGGGTTCAAGCGCGGGGCAACCGGCGCGAGGACCGACCAGTTGAGATCGTAGGACGGTCCCAGTACCTGCACGGCTGAGTAGTAGGCCAGCACGGTTCCAAAGAGGGCGAGAGCGATGCCGACCGAGCCCACGATCACGTACTTCCATGCGGCTTCGAGCGCCTCGTGCGTACGGTAGAAGCTCACCAGGAACAGGGACGCGAGCGTCGTTCCCTCGATCGCGATCCAGAGCACGCCCAGGCTGTTGGACACTGGCACGACGAGCATGGCGAAGATGAATAGATTGAAGAGAAGATAGTAGCGGCGCAGCTCCCACTGCCCCGACCCCACGTCGACGGGCAGCTCCTTCATGTTCTCACGCATGTAGCCGATCGAGTAGAGCGCCGCGGTCACGCCGACAAAGGCGATGATCAGCACGCTCAGCGTACTTAGCGCATCGGCGTACAGCCAGGATCCAACCTCCGACACGTGGCCGACCGCGGTGACTCGCGCGGTGAGTGCGAGTGCCAGGCCGAGGGTGACGAGCGCGGCGCCAGCCGTCACTGCCTCGAGCCACGGACGTTGGGGGAGAAGAAGACACAGTAGCGCCGCGACGAGTGGGACCAGGATGAGTGCAGTCAACATGGATCGGTTCACCCTCGCAGTCGGCGGAGCTCGGAGGTGTCCGCGGTGACAATGTGATGCTGGATCATGCTGACGAGCAATCCCAGCACGATCACCGCGACGAGCACGTCGAAGAGGATTCCGAACTCCACGATGAACGGCATTCCGTAGGCAATCGCGATCGCCCCGGAGAAGAGCCCATTCTCAATCGTCAGCAGACCAACCACCTGCGCCAGGACGTGGCGCCGGCTGCTGATGAGAAAGAGACCGATCAGCACCAGAGCCAGCGAGACGGCGAGGGGTGGTTCGTTCAGGAACGTTCCTGGCGCGACGACGGACGGCGACGTCAGGAAGGCGAGCAGCACCAGCGCAACCCCAATCAGCAGTGATGTCGGTAGATTGAGCACGAGTCGAACTTCGCGCTGCACGGTGAGGCGTCGGACCACGCTCGACAGAATGCTTGTAATCGCGAGAACTTTGACCAGGACGGTCAGGAGTGCCACGAGATAGAGCTCGAGGCTCCCGATTGACGCGCCGACGACCGCTGCGACGAGCGCCACGGCGGCCGACTGGATTCCATAAGCGTAGAGATAGTCGGCGAGGCGGCGCGCTCCGAGCATCCAGAACGCCGTCAGGATGAGCACCGCTCCGAGCACCTGAAGGAGCTGCGAGGCAATCGACGGAACGTGAGCAGGCACGATTCAGACACCTCCCCGTGTCAGATAGAAGGAGATGACAGCCAGTCCAGAGAGGATGAAGGCGGCGCCGAGGTACTCGGGGATCCGGAAGAACCGCCACTTCGCGACGCAGGACTCGATGACGATGACGATTCCGCAGACGACGAACATCTTGAGCAGCAGGGTTGCCACGGCGATGATGACCGAAAGTACCGTCGTCGCGCCCTCCGGAGCGAGTCCCCAGGGTGCAGTTAGAACGTTCAGGAGAATGACGAGGAGGACGAAGAACTTCATCGCGCCGCCCCACTCGATCAGCGCGAGCGCCGGACCAGAGTACTCGAGCGACCGAGAATGCTCGATCATCGAGAGCTCGAACGTGGACGATGGGTTGTCGACCGGAATACGCCCCGCCTCTGCCAGGATGACCATGAACAGAGCGGCGGCAAGCAGCCAGTGCGCTGGATTGAAGATGTAGCCGGGGCTGGCCAGCGTCTGATTGACGACGAAGGGAATCGTCGCCTGAGCAATGAGGGCAACCGTGAACAACACGAGAATGACCGCGGGCTCGGCGAGGAAAGAGACGGTTCGTGAGCGGCTGCTGCCCATCCCGCCATAGGTGCTGCCGGTGTCCAGGGCAGCGAGCGAGGTGAAAAAGCCGCCGAGTGCCAGGATGAAGCCGCCGGCGAGCATATCGCCCATGAAAGCGTAGGGCAGTGGGTAGGCAGTGAGGACCGGGATGAGCGTCGCGACGACCAGCGGCGTGACAAAGGCAGGATACGGAGCGAACCGAAAGATCCAGGACGCGTGCTCGGAGATAACCTGGCCTTTCCGGAGCAGCTTCCAGTAGTCCAAGTAAGGCTGGAAAATACTAGGGCCGCGTTTGGACTGGACGATGTGCTTGCCCCGATCGATGACGCCTTTGATCAGAGGCGCACAGAAGAGGACGGTCAAAATCTGGGCAATCTGCAGTACGACGATGCTGATGTCCGGCATTCCGACTACTCCTGACACTGTGGTTCTGGTTGCCACAGGTAGGAGCCATCAGCATCACTGCGGTTTGGAAGCGGGACACGACCACTTCCGGGGTGGGATCCATCACCCGACACGAGGGCGCGTATTCACTTGTACGCTATACCATAGCACGTGTGAGCGTTCGCCGTCAACGGGTTCTCTCCTGCTCTCCTGCTACCACTTTTGTCAGTCGCCGCTGCTGGACTGATCCTCACGACGAAGGCTCCGGAACAGCAGCAGGACGACGCCGATCACCAGCAGGTCCAGCCCGTAGGTAAGCCAGGACGTCCACACCGCTCCTTGAAGCACGAGGATGATCAGCACCATGGCGAAGATGTAGAGGATATACTGGTTGATGCTTCCCGACTGGATCACCCGCGCCCCCTTTGCAATGACCTCGGTGGTGCGAGCGATCGGCCGGTACAGGCTGTCCTCGAGCGGCGGCGGGATATGCTGGCG
>CADDYW010000174.1 GCA_902810745.1 Chloroflexota bacterium
TGCACCGCGCTGTTTGTCGTGCTGGTCCGCCTGGACGTCCACCTGACGCTGATCGCCCTGCCGACGGTCCCACTCGTCGGCGGTCTGGCGATTCTCTACTCGCGGCTGGCACGCGAGCGCTCGCGAAGGATCCAGAACCTCTACGGCCAGGTCGCCACGACCCTGCAGGAAAATCTCACCGGGATGCGCGTGGTCAAGGCGTTCGCCGGCGAGGAGCGCGAGATCGGGAAGTTCACCGAGAAGGTCGACGACCTCTTCCACGCGTCGATGCGCGCGACGACGCTCAACGCGATCGTCTTCCCCACGATGAACCTGATCACCGCGCTGGGGATCACGCTGGTTCTCTGGTTCGGCGGCCAGGACGTGATCGCCGGGCGGCTGAGCCTCGGCAGCCTGGTGGCCTTCGTGACCTACCTGACGATGCTGGTCAACCCGGTCCGCCAGCTCGGCGTGATGATCAACCAGGTTTCCGATGCCATCGCGGGCGCCGAGCGCGTTTTCCGCGTCCTCGACGGCAAGGACGAGATCGAGCCGCTGAGCGAATCCGCCCGCAAGCCGGCGATGCCCCCGATCCGCGGCGGCATCGAACTGGACAATGTCACCTTCTCCTACCACCGTGGCCAGCCAGTCCTCCGCCACGTCTCGCTGGTGGTGAACCCCGGCGACGTCGTCGGCATCGTCGGGATGACCGGCGCCGGCAAGTCGTCGCTGACCGCGCTCCTGGCCCGTTTCTACGATCCGGATTCCGGCGAGGTGCGCATCGACGGCATCGACGTGCGCGCGGTTCAGCTCGACTCGCTCCGGCGACAGATCGGTTACGTGTTTCAGGACCCGTTCCTCTTCTCGGCCTCGATCGCCGACAACATCCGCTTCGGCCGCCCCGACGCGCCCCTGAGCGAGGTGATCGAAGCGGCGAAGGCAGCCTGCCTGCACGACTTCATCGAGACGCTGCCGGAGGGCTACGAGACCCAGCTCGGCGAGCGCGGCATCACGCTCTCGGGCGGCCAGCGCCAGCGCCTCTCCCTGGCGCGCGCGCTCCTGATCAACCCGGCGATCCTGATCCTCGACGACACCACCTCGGCGCTCGATCCGGTCACTGCGACCGAGGTCTGGCGTCGGATCAGAGCACGGCGCGTCAATCGAACCACGTTGATCATCGCCTCGCGTCTTGCCTCGGTACGCGACGCCGACCGCATCTTTGTGCTGGACCACGGCGAGGTCGTCGAGTCGGGGCGGCACGACGAGCTCACCGAGCAGAATGGCCTTTATGCCCGGCTCTGGAGGCAGCAGGCCGCGCAGGCCGACGACGTGATCGACCACGAGCGGCTCCGCGCCGGCAACGGCGTCGTCGTCCACCACGAGGACACGCCGGTGCTCGCGCAGACGCCATCGCTGACCAAGGATGGCAAGCGCGACGTGCTGGCGCTGAGCGCCGAGGACGATACGATCCTCGGCACGGCCTACGACAGCCGCCTGATGGCGCGCCTGGCAATGTTCGCGACGCCGTTCAAGAAGCTCCTGATCGCAACCGGCATCACCATGACGGTGACCTCGCTGGTCGGGCTGGCCGGGCCGTACCTGCAAAAGCAGATCATCGACCTGCCGCTGGTCACCGGCGATGTCCCGCAGCTACATCTGCTGGCGCTCGCCTTCCTTGGCGCGGCGGCCGTCCAGATGGCATCGGGTATGGGCTACGCCTATCTGCTGAACCGCGCGGCCTACGAGGTGCTGCGCCTGCTCCGCCTCCACCTGTTCAAGCACCTTCAGGCGCTCTCGCTGTCGTTCTACGACCGCTACAAGGTCGGACGACTGCTCTCGATCATGGCCGGCGACGTCAACGCCATCAGCAACCTGCTCAGCTCGGGCATCCTGCAGTCGCTCGCCGACGTGATCATCCTGGTCGGCATCATCGTCACGCTGCTCTCGCTGAACGTTCGCCTCTCGCTGCTCTGCTTCGCCCTGCTGCCGCTGATCGCCGTCGTCACCCACGTCCTGCGCAGCTACATCCGCAATACGTTCCGCGAGTGGCGCCGCACCTCGTCGATCCTCAACGGTGCGATTGCCGAGGGAATCGCCGGCGTGCGCGTCACCCAGGCATTCTGCCGCCAGCAGGAGAACCGAAAGCGATTCGACCGGCTGAATCGCGACTTCCGCGGAGCGGTGATGCGCTCTACCCGGATCAGCGCGACGTTCGCTCCGACGATGGACCTGATCAGCTCGTTCGGAACCGCGCTGATTCTGCTCGTCGGCGGCTCGATGGTGCTCTCGGATCAGCTCACGACCGGCGCGCTCGTCGCCTTCCTGTCCTACATCACCCAGTTCTTCACGCCGATCCGCGACCTCTCGATGCGCTACAACTCGCTCCAGCAGGCGATGGCCGCCTCCGAGCGCATCTTCGCGCTGTTGGATACCCCGCCAGATGTTGTCGACGCTCCGGACGCGATCGTTCTGCCCCCGCTCAAGGGCCGGATCAGGTTCGAGAACGTCCAGTTTGGCTACACTCCCGAGCGGCTGGTCCTCCACGATCTGACCCTCGACATCCAGCCGGGCGAGCACGTCGCGGTGGTTGGCCCGACCGGCGCCGGCAAAACCTCGCTGATCAGCCTGGCCTGTCGCTTCTACGACGTGACCGCTGGTCGCGTGCTGGTGGACGAGTATCCGATCGATCGGGTGACCCAGACCTCGCTGCGGCGCCAGCTTGGACTGGTACTTCAGGACCCGTTCCTGTTCTCGGGAACGATCGCCGAGAACCTCCAGTTTGGCCGCCCGAACGCGACCCGCGCCGAGATGGAGGCGGCGTGCAAGGCGGTTGGCCTGCATGACTTCATTGCGACGCTGCCGATGGGCTACGCGACGATCCTCTCGGAGCGTGGCGCCGACCTCTCGGCTGGCCAGCGCCAGCTGCTCTCGTTTGCCCGGGCGCTGCTCGCCGACCCGCGCATCCTGATCCTCGACGAGGCGACCGCGAACGTCGACACCCAGACCGAGGCGAAGATCCAAGAAGCGCTCCAGCTGCTCCTCAAGGGGCGTACCGCGATCATCATCGCCCACCGTCTGAGCACGGTGCGCTCGGCCGACCGCATCGTCGTGCTGGAGGCGGGCCGCATCGCCGAGATCGGCAGTCATCAGGAGCTACTCAGGAGTGGCGGCCACTACGCCCGGCTGTACCAGGCGTCAGTCGCCGTATCGTAGGCGAGAATCCGGCATTCGGAAGACTCGGAGCGCCCTCAGCTGGCCGGGCTTGCTGCGAGCCCGGCGACGAACTCCCGCACCGACGTGGTAAAGGCGTCAGGGTTCTCGGCATAAGTAACGTGGCCCGAGTCGGGAATCTCGATCAGGCCTGCGCCAGGAATCGCGGATGCCACGAGGTTCGTGATCTGACGGAAAATCGGTAGCGTCTTCGTCCCTACGATCATCCGGCAGGGCACGCGTATCTGCCCTAGATCGGCCAGTGAAATCTGGTACGGTGGCATCTTGAGGTCGCCGAAGAGTTCGACGTGGTTATCTCGGTAGGTCTGCCGGTGCACCTCGTCGATCGCATCCCACAGGCCGGGGCAGACGTAGCCAAAGAACGCGTCGACGGCGGCCTCTGGACCGCCCCGTGCGATTGCTGCCTCGACTCGCGGCTGTAACTCTCCGATGAAGGCAGAGGCCGCTTCGGGATTTAGCCCGAGCAGCGGGGGCTCCGAGAGGACGGCGCCGCGCAGCAGTTCGGGATACCGCCGCACCAGATCCACCCCGATCCGGGCACCGCCACTCGACCCGACGACAAGACACGGAGCGATTCCCAGCGTTTCGATCAGGGCAGCGGCGTCGTCGGCGTGAAGCCCGACCGTGCGAACGACATCGCCAACGGGTGCGCTCCGCGTGTGCCCGCGCCGATCGTAGGCGATGCAGCGGAAGTCCGGCGAAAGGCGTCGCACCAGATCGTCCCAGACGTTGGCATGACCGCACATGCCGTGGATGAAGAGAACCGGCATTCCGGTGCCGGTATCCTCGTAGTAGAGCCTGGTTCGGTTGACCTCGACCGTTGCCTTCACAGTACCTCCTCGCGCGGTGATATGCCAAGTATCAGCCACCGGCCGGGACCAAACAATCGCGCGAACGCGCTATTTCAGCAGGTTGTGCTCGATCGCGAACAGGGTGACCGCGGCACGGCTGCGAACGCCCGCCTTCTCGTAGATGTGGCGGACGTGGTGGTCGACCGTGCTCGGAGCGATCTGAAGCTGATCGGCAACCTGCTTCTTCGAGCTGCCCTGGCAGAGCAGCCGCAGCACCTCGACCTCGCGGTCGCTCAGCCCCGCCGGCCACTCGCGGCGTATCGGAGCAGCGTGGTGCCCGGCGGCATCACGAACCCGCTGTACCGCGCTCGAGTCGAGGCGGCCGGTCCGCGCATCCTCCAAGAGGAGGTCCGCCGCGCGCTCTGACGAGAAGGCCTGCCGATGCGGGCGCGGCTGGGTCATCGCCTGGTAGGCGTCGGCAGCGGCGAGGATCCGCGCCTCGTCGGGAATCCCGCTGGCGACGCTGCCGCGGTGATAGCCCGAGCCATCCAGGCGCTCGTGGTGTGCCCCCGCCAGGGGCGCGAGGGGGGCCAGCGATGGACAACGGCTGAGAATTCGCTCGGTGTAGTACGGATGCAACCGCACGCGCTCCCACTCGACCGAGCTCAAAGGGCCAGGCTTGTCCCAGATTCCGTTCGGCACCCCGACTCGGCCCAGGTCGTGTACCAACCCGGCCCTCCGCAGCCGTGCCGCCGCGGGGCCACCGACTCTGCCAACCAGGTCGGCCACGCCCCGCGAATGTCCTGCTAGAAAGGGCGACTTCAGATCGACAAAGTCGGCGAACACCGTCAGGATCTCTTCCAGGCGTGAGTCCGAAACCCAGGAGCGCGGCTCGGGCTCGGCGGTCAGCACCGTCTCCCAGATCGAGCACGTCGTGACCTCGTCGAGAATCGATCGGCCGTGACGCTCGAACAGGCTGACCAGGGACGGGTCGTAGGCAGAGCCACTTCGGGAGCGTAGCGCCGTCATCAGCTCACCCGGCTCGCCCAGTCGGCTCAGCACTTCGGCGTCGCGCGCCAGGGACACCAGACGCGCCAGGATGGGTATCGCTTCACCACGGGTTCTATTCGGGCGTCCATCGCCATCCCACCGCTCGAAGGACTCCGCCAGCGCGGACCGCACCCCCTTGCCGAGGCCGAGGCGCAGGGCCAGGGCCTCGGCCACCTCGCAATGGGCGCTGATCCCGTCGCGGATCATTCGCACGCTTCCCAGGAATCCGACGAAGATCGCGGCTCGCCGAAGAGGTGGCTGATCCCGGCCAAGCTCGCGCGCCATTCGCGCGAGCACCTGCGGCGGCGCAGCGCCCAGAACCGGCGCCATGGCACTCCGGAATGCCAGCTCGTCGCCCCCGGTGTGAGCTGCCGTCTCCATGCTGTCCGCAGTGCAGCCGAGGAAGCGAAGCAGCGCCACGTAGTAACCATCCGATAGCTCCGCCGAGGTGAGCCCAAGGCGCTCGCCGAGGCGGACGGTGATCAGGCAGGTGCGGAGGGCCTGCTCGAGGGGCTGGCCCATCCCCAGGTCCGTGGCGAGCGAGAGCGCCGCGATCAGCTCGGCCAGTCGAAACGATTCGGTAGTCAGGGTGGACCTCTTCGTGATCGGTCTCCACGATACGTCGGCGTGAGATTCTTGGCGGGCGCAGGTCGTTCGCGGCCACATCCGCCCAGGCATCGTGGTGAACGCAAGTATACCGTGTCGACCAGCTGCTTACCTCCAGTACAGGATCAGGGGGAGTGGTGAGGGCTGATGCTATTCCCCAACCTATCCCTTCTAGCGCAAGATCGGGGAAAACCATCCTGCCGCCCGGTGTCTGGTGATTGCCGGGCCTGCTCGTAGAAATGCTCCGGTCCAGGGGCGGGAGATCATCCGACCTGCCGGCACCGCTCCGCGGCGACGCGGCAGTAGGTCTCGTCGATGTCGACGCCGATACAGCGACGCCCCAGCAGCTTCGCCGCCACCGCGGTCGTGCCCGATCCAAGGAACGGGTCCAGGACCACGTCGTCGGTGTAGGAGTACAGCTTGATCAGCCGTCGCGGCAGCTCGAGCGGAAAGGGCGCCGGGTGCCCGACTTTGCCGGGATTCTCGCCGGGAAACTCCCAGACGCCGAGCGTCCAGCCCAGGAATTCCTCCCGCGTGATGTCGCCTTGCCGAGTACCTCGTGGCCGGCGCCAGTCTCCTTTGAAGAACACGGGAATCATCTCGACCGGTGCCGTGACGAACGGTGCCGATGGGCTCAGCCAGCTTCCCCAGGCCGTTCGGCGCGAGATATTCTGCTCGTTCCAGACGATCGTCGTCTGATACTGCCACCCAGCCTGCACGAAGATATGAACGTAGTCGGCGTAGACCGCTCGCTTCCCCCCTTTGTTGCTGTCCAGGGGAACGTTGATGCAGGCGCGGCCCCCCGGGCGAGCAACTCGAAAGAGGGCACGGGCCCAGCGTCGCACCCAGTCGAGGTAGACCTCGTACGGAATCGCGTCCGCATAGCCGTTGTAGGAGACGTCGAGATTGTACGGGGGGCTGGTCACGATCAAGTCAACTGACTGGTCGTCGAGCACGCCGAGGTAGGTGCTGTCGGCGCGAAAGATCGTAACCAGCTCGTCGCGGTAGAAACAAGCCGATCTATGAGTGAGTGCGTCCACGCCAAGATCATACCTGGTGGACGGAAAACGGGTCAAGCGCGTCGGCGCCCGACCGCACTGCTCCGATTGACCGGTGCGGGCGATGCGCCGGTCTCTCTTCTCTCTTTCACGGGCGGACAGTCTTCTTGGAGGGGAGTGGAGGGGC
>CADDYW010000175.1 GCA_902810745.1 Chloroflexota bacterium
GTGGCTTCGCCTCAGCACTCGGCACTCGATACCCAGCACTGTACCTGATTCGCCTGGCGGAGTAAAGTCACTCGTCCCACCAGGGACCGATGGCTCGACCGATCAGGGTGACAGCGCCGTGGCCGATGATCGCCCCCGCGGCGTAGCCCGCGACGAGGATCAGCAGACAGTGCGGACTGAGGCCGGTGCAGGTGGAGCTGACGGCGAGGTAGCCGCCCGCGACGCCGAGGAGTACCGATGCCGAGAGCGGAGTACACCCCTGCTTGAGCCCACCAGCGAAGCTCGACGGAGGTCGTTGCGGCGCGCTCACCCCTTCAGCGCACCGATCGTGAGACCTTCCATGAAGTAGCGCTGGAACAGCAAGAAGATGATGATCACCGGCACGGCCGAGACTGTCGCGCCCGCCATCAGCGGGCCGTAATCGATCGTGTTCTGGTAGCGATACTGGGCCAGCCCGACCGTGAGATTGCGCATATCGCTCGAATTGGTGAACAGCAGCCACCAGAAGAAGCTATTCCACTGCCACACGAAGCTGAAGATCGCCACCACGGCGATGGCCGGCTTCGACAGCGGGAGGATCACCTTCCAGAAGATCCCGAACTCAGAGCACGCGTCGATGCGGGCCGCGTCGATCAGCGTCGACGGCAGCGTCTGCATGAACTGCTTGAACAGAAAGAAGTTCCAGACGCTGGCAAACCCCGGCACGATCAGGATCCAATAGGTGTCGAGCAATCCGAGGCTCGAGACGAGGATAAACAGGGGAACCCAGACGACGACGTAGGGGACCATGATCAGCGACAGGAGCATCCAGAAGAGGGGCCGATCGCCCGGGAAGTGCAGCTTGGCGAACGGATAGGCGGCCAGCGAGTTGACGATCACCGTTCCGATCGTCACCGCGGTCGAGACGAAGGCAGTGTTGAAAAACCAGCGTGGAAGCTCGGAGTGCTGGAGCAAGGTCTGGTAGCTGTCGAAGCTGATCGGATAAGGAATCCACTGCGGCGGGATCTCCAGCAGCACGGTCGAGGCCTTGATCGAGGTCGTGATCATCCAGTAGACCGGTAGCAGCGAGACCGCGGCCCAGATCACCAGGACGAGGTAGACGACCCCCTTCGCCACGCCACGGAGGATGGCCCCGACAGACGTGTCACGCGTGGTGGATTTCGTCGGGCTCAGCGGTCGCGCGATCGTTTCAGTCCCCATGCGCCAGTACTCCGTCAGTGGGGAGATGAGAGATGACGTGGGGGACACGTGGCTGTGTGGGCCAATTTTCCCCCGTGTGTCTCCCCATCACTTTCCGCTGGACACACGATCAGTACTCCACGTCCGTCGATAGGAAGCGAAACTGGACGAGCGACAGGACGACGATGATCGCGGCCAGGATGAACGCCTGCGCGGACGCCAGCCCGAACGAGTACTGCTCGAATGCAACCTGGTAGACCAGGTAGACCAGCGTGATCGTCGCGAAGTTCGGCCCGCCACGCGTCAGGACGTAGATCAGATCGAACACCTGGAACGAGCCGATCGTGCCGGTGATCACGACGTAGAGGGTCGTCGGTTTGAGCAAGGGCCAGGTGATGTTCTTGAGCTTCGACCAGGCTGACGCCGCGTCGATCTCGGCGGCCTCGTAGAGTGTTCGCGGGATCGCACCCATCGCGGCGAGGTAGAGGATGACACCACCACCGTGGCCGCTCAGGATCGGGATGAGCATGAGAGATTGGAGCGCGAAATTCGGGTCGGCGATCCAGTGCTGGTGCGGAATGCCCGCGAGGCCGATCAGGTAGTTCAGGACGCCCTGGGTAGGATCGAACATCCAGTACCAGACGAGCGCGACCATGATTCCGCCGATGTGGACCGGCAGGTAGTAGCAGGCCTTGAAGAAACTCTGCGCGCCGGCGCTGAGCGGGAAGATCAGCCAGGCCAGGAGGAGCGAGAGCACCAGATCCGCACTCACCGTGACGACGGTGAAGATGAAGGTGTTGAGCAGCGCACGCTGCCAGACCGAGTCCTTCACCGTGTTGACGAAGTTCGCCACGCCGACCCACTGGGTCGCCTCGTCGCGCGCGATGCCGATCTTCTGGAAGCTGATGATGAACGCGTCGACGAGCGGATAGAACAGGAAGATCGCGATCAGAATGAGCATCGGCGCGATGAAGAGGTACGACCAGAGATACCTCTGACGGAAGTCGTCGAGCCGCTCCAGAAAGGTCAGGTTCGACGCTCGTGCCGATGGTCTGACTGCGGTCCGCTCGGCCATGAAGGCAATGCTCCTTGGAGGAAGTGATCGTCCGCCTACATCGACGACTTCAGGATCTCCTCGGCCTTGGCAACCATCGCCTTGAAGCCGTCCTCTGGCGAGGTCTTCCCGAGTAGCACCGCCTCGTAGTTTGGCTGGATCGCGTCGGTCTGGATCTTCGCCTGCTTCTTCTGCAGGTCCGGGTCGAGGACGAGCTGCGGCACGTTCGCGCGGTCGAAGTAATCGGCGAAGAACTTCATGTTCGGACTGGACGTGTCCATCAGCTTGTTATCCGCGGCGTACTTGACCGACGTCTCGCGCGCCGGCGCTTCGTAGAGGTCAGCCGCCCACATCGCATCGGCCTTGGTGTTGGAAAGCGTCCGGATAAAGTCGACCGCCGCGGTATAGAAGGCAGCACCCTTGTCCTGCTTGCCCTTGTACCAGACGTGCGCGGGGACCGAGCCCGGTGTCGCCTCCTTCTTGCCGTCGAGATGGGGGAAGGGCAGAAGAATCGGGTCAATCGGGTCACCCTTTGCCTTCCCCGCCTTGATGTCCTCCGCGCGCTTCGCCTCCGACGGGATGACGTACGGGCCGGACCGCGCGACCATCGCCGCCTGCCAGGTGTCGAAGTATTCGGTCATCTTCGCCGGCTGGAAAGCGGGATTGTCCGGTGGGGAGATTTTCAACGTCGTGTAGTAGCTGACGATACGCTTGAGGTTATCGAGCGATGCTGGATCAGAGTAGAGGAACTTTCCATTCTCGTCGAGAACGTAGTAGATGCCGCTGTTCTGGTTCCAGAGCTGCCACATCTCCGGCAGACCGCCGTTGTTCCAGGTGCCGTTGAAGACAAGGCCCCACTGCGGCTGTCCATTCTTGCCCTGGGGCAGCGTCAGTGATTTGGCGGCAGTGGCGAATTCCTCGAATGTCCAGCCTTTACTCTGGATCTCCTCCCACTTGACGTTGGCGGCCTCGATCAGCGCCTTGTTGGCCGTGACATTCCAGAGTTGCTTCCAGATGGGGAAGCCGTAGATCTTGCCCTTGTAGGTGTAGGCCTTTAGCGTCGTATCGCCGAAGTCCTTTCGGTCGTCGGCGGTCAGGTACTCATCGACGGGCTGCATGTAGCCGGTGTTGATCCACGCGGGATTGAAGTAGGAGAACATCGTGTCCGGCGGCGTGCCCGCGGCCAGCTGAACGTTGACTTTCTGGCTCCCCTCCTGCCAGGTGAGGAACTCGTACTTGACGTCGACGTTCGGGTATTTGGTCTGGAAGTCTTTGATCAGCAGCTTGAGATTATCCTCGTAATGGCTCCCCTGGGGCCAGGTCCAGAATCCGATCGTGAACTTCTGGGTGTTGGTCGTGGCGGCCTGAGCGGCCGGTCCGGTCGTTGGAGTCGCGGAGGTTCCCGCCGAGGCTTGCGACTGCGACGGGGCGGTGGTAGGGGCTGCCGGCTGCGAGCCGCATGCCGCGATGAGCGGTCCGATCGCGAGGGCGAAGCCGGTCGCCGCCATCAGCCGAGTTGCCGACCGTCGAGTGATGCGGTGATCACGTGCCATTGTGGTAACCCTCCTCGTTCCACTGCTCTACGCTCATACACGAGCTGGGGACGCTCTCGTTCGGGAGCCTGGCTGGCCAGACCGAGTATACAACTGTGATCGTCACGAATTCAATAGATGGTATCAGGTCCCGAATGGCAACCCCCGCTTCAAAGCTCGGCCAGGATTCGCGCGATAAGGCGGTCCGCGAGCTGGAAGGTTCGCGACAGGTGGCCATCGCGGACTCGGACCTCGCTCAGGTCGGCGTAGGCATGCTCGAAATATCCGATAGCGGCCCGCGCATCTTCCGGCTGACGGGTCCTGGCGAACCGATCGTAGGCGAGGAGGCCGCGTGCGAAGTGGATCTGTCCGTTGACGCGTCGGCCGGCCAGGTCGCAAGCGCGAGCCTCGGCGATGATGCGCTGACGATAGGCATCGTCTGCACGATTCCCGGCTTCGGCCAGCGCGGCCCGCGCCAGCCGGAGGTCGTCCAGCGAACGCTCGAGACCTTCCAGGTAGCGGGCAGTGACGTCGGGACGGTCGATCGGGGGCGTCCAGAACGCGGCGACCGGGTGGGTGAAATCACAGGCGGCGATGGCGCGCCGCAGCGCCCGCTCGCGGTGCTCGAAGTACGCGACCATGGCCTCGTCGCCGTAGTAGGTACGGGCGTGATCCGCGAGCGCGGCTGAGAGCTCGGCGTTCACATCCCAGAGTGCGCGCGACTGGAGAATCGCCGCGGCTGGCGGAGAGATCCAGGGATGGGTGAATGTCGTCAAGAGCGGCTCGACCAGGCCGATTCCCAGGCGGTGGTAGTAGCGCACGTCGCCGGAGATCGTGTCCGCCAGGGCTGGCGCCATGTGGTTGAAGACGACCTGATCGGGATAGTATTCGAAGATCTCGGTCGACGCCGGGTTGAAGACTTTGAGCAGGTCTTCGAGCCAGCGCGCGTGCTGGCGGTTCTTCGCACAGGAGGGGTCGTCGAGCTCGTGAGCGTAGCAGCGCTCGCGCGGAGCGAACATCAGGACGATTCCTTCATCGGGCTCGATCTGCCGTGGCGGGGCGATCGTCTCGTGGTAGGCGATGCAGACCATCCTGGCCGACGGTTTGACGTCGCGGACGGCACGCGCCAGCGCGTTCATCACGATCAGGTTCTGATCCGAAGGCGAGTAGCCTCGACAGGCTTCGCACGCGCACCAGGTGGTGGCATCCTCGGCGGTGTCGTCGGCCCAGACGTTATACACCTCGGCTTCTGGCATGGCTCGTACGTAGGCCCGAACGCGTTCCTGGACATACTCCAGGGCGGGCCGCGACGATGGGCACAGGTTATGATCGTTGCGCCGCTCCCCGTCGGCGAAGCGAAACCAGTCCGGGTGCTCGCGGAACAACTCGCGCGGCAGGAACCGCGGGAGAAAGTGGCCGCCGAGCTCGAGACTGATGCCGCGCTTCTGAAGCTCAGGCCAGAGGGTGTCCCGATTCTGCAACCACCACGCGTCGGAGCCGGTGTGGTGGAAGACCCAGTTCAGGCGATGCTTACCACAGAAATCGATCCAGCCACGGGCGTGCTCGACGTCGCCGGAAAACGTCATCCCGCGACGAGCAAACGCCGGGGTCTCGACACGCTCGTAGCCCGTCATCGGCAGGTCGCGCCGCGGGATAACCTCGTGCTCCCGCCCCGGGAACGGGAAACGCGTGCCCAGGCTTTCAAGGTAGGCGTAGACGCCGTAAAGAACACCGCGCGAGGTTGTCGAGGCGATGGTCAGGCCGCTGGATGTGCTGCGCAGAAGAAAGGTGTCACCTCTGCCGACGTTTGGATTGACCTCGAGCACGATACTGGTTCCCGAGCCCGGTTCACCCCGGCTGACCGTTTCGCCGGAGATGGCACGCGCGTAGAATGCCAGCTCCTCGGCCGCAAAGCGCATGATCGAATCATCCGGGCCACGGACGACGATGACGACCGACATCTTTCGCCTCCAGTCAGCACCCCCGGGAGCCGAATAGCTTGGCACCTCCGGGGTTTTCCTACCTCGTCGCGTCAGGGCGTGATCCGCTGCTGAGTCTCGGGATCGAAGAAGGCCGCGCGCTTGAAGTCGCAGGTGAGATCGAGGCGCTCGTGAGGCTGCACGATCGTATCGGGCGCCATCCGCGCCGTCCAGGTTTCCTTGCCCAGGGCAAAGTACGCGAGGACCTCGGAGCCGAGGTATTCGGCGACCTTCGCCGTCACCTGGAGATCGGGTGTTTCGCCCGGCTTCGTCCGCTGAATGTCCTCGGGGCGGATGCCCAGATACAGCTCGCGGCCAAACCACTGGGCGTGCTGGGAGGCGAACGCCGGTGCCAGGCGAATCGAAAATCCCTCGCCAGCGAAGAGTCCGGGCGCCTCCAGCCGGCCGAAGGCCAGATTCATCGGCGGTGCGCCGATGAACTGCGCGACGAACATATTGTTCGGATGATCGTAGATTCGGGCTGGCGTATCGATCTGCTGGACGATACCGTGATTCATGACGACGATGCGCTGTCCGAGCGTCATCGCCTCGACCTGATCGTGGGTGACGTAGACTGTCGTGGTACCCAGCTTGGCGTGCAGCTCGAGCAGCTCGACGCGCATCTGCACGCGCAGCTTAGCGTCCAGATTGGAGAGCGGCTCGTCGAAGAGATACACCTGCGGTGCTCGGACAATCGCCCGCCCGAGAGCAACACGCTGGCGCTGGCCACCGGAGAGCTCGCGTGGCTTTCGATTGAGCAGCGCATCGATCTGGAGCATCTCGGCAACTCGCTGAACCTCTCGTTCGATCTGTGGGGCTGGAACGTGGAGGTTGCGCAGCCCGAAGCTCAGGTTCTCCCGTACCGTCATGTGGGGATAGAGCGCGTAGTCCTGAAAGACCATCGCGATGTCGCGGGCGCGCGGCGGCACCCGGTTGACCAGTCGGTCACCGATGTAGATATCGCCCGAAGACTGCGTTTCCAGGCCGGCGATCATGCGGAGAGACGTCGTCTTCCCGCAGCCCGATGGCCCG
>CADDYW010000176.1 GCA_902810745.1 Chloroflexota bacterium
GCGGCATCGCCGTGGACGCCTCCCGAGGCTCCACCCTGCGGACCCTACAGAGACGGCGGGGGGGCTGCCCCCCAACCCTCCCCGGCTCCTCGACAGGGCCCCCATCCCGGACCACGGTCCCTCTCGCCTCGGCGCCGCGGGGATGGCAGAATCTAAACTGGAGCGTTGCGCCGTTTTGGACGCATCCGTGACGGAGGGATCGACGCATGCCACGCCGCTCGCGAGCGAAGACGCTGAACGAGCGGGCCGCGGTGCGCGAGAGGCCCGCGCCCGAGGCCCCTCCGGAGCCCGCGTACGAGCCCTGCCCTCGCTGCAAGGAGCCCGTTCCCGTGCAGGCCTCCTATCACCACGAGTGTCTCCTCTATCCCCCGGAGACCATGCGGCGCGTATACGGCGAGAACTGGCGGGACCTGTTTCCCGAGTACGAAGACAGGGGGAAGAGGCGGCGGACGGCCGAAGAGGGCGCCGCGGAGGAGGGCGGAGAATGAGGATCCGGCCTGCGCGTATGCTCCTCGAGCGCCGCCGCTCCCGCCGAGGGATACCGCCAGGCACGATGTGGGGTCCGGAAGACGCCCCGCGTCCTCCTGCCCCGCGGAGCGGAATGTCCCCTGGGCGCGGGAGAAGAGGGTCGGGATGCCATGCGACCCTGTTGCACCGCCCCTCCGGGGGTGTCTCTCAGATCCAGCGTGTCAGCCACTGGACGATCCGCGAGAGAACCTGGCCCCGCACCGGCGAGTCCAGAACGATCCAGTCGAGGTGCTTCCCTCCTGGAATCTCCATCAGCTCCTTGGGTTCCCGGGCGTGGGCGTACAGGCTACGCGCTTCCTCGACGGGGTGGAGCTCGTTATCGGCACCGTGCACGATGAGAAGGGGCCGAGGACTGATCTGATGCACCACGCGTTCGGGTCGAAAGGCGTAATATGCCTCCGCCGATCGGAGCGTAATGTCGACACCGAATCGAGCGTGGCGACCGTACATGTCCTCTTCTACCAAGATCCACGTGGAGGGGTCTAGCGGGACCACATCCCACGGGCTCACGAGTCGGGACCGGCCCGTCACGACACGACGCCGACGGTCTTCGTCGATCTGATCAAGCATGGCATGCCAGTCGCGCTCGGTCCGGGATGCTCGCGCCGCTCGACCGGCATCGCCGACGCCATTGACGCACACGACAGCCCGAATCCGCGCATCCTCGGCGGCGGCCTGGACAACGATGCCACCCCCCAGCCCCCAGCCGAGAGCCGCGATGCGGCGGGAGTCGATTTCCGGCCGCTGCTCGAGAAAGGTCACCGCGTTGCAGAGATCCTCAACGAATTCAGAAGGAATCAGCCGCCCTCGCTCCCCCTCGCTCGTCCCAAAGCCGCGATAGTCAAACGCAAGACAGGCGTACCCCGCCGCCGTGAGCGGACCCCAGAACCGGGCCGGGATGATTTCCTTGAGCCCCTGGTACCCGGAGCAGAGGATGACCGCCGGAAATCGCTCGTCCCGGTCCCCGGCTCCATCGGGCATCTGAAGGAGCCCCTCCAGACGAATCCCGTCGCTGTAAAAAATCACCTCGTCCGTCCGCAACGTGTGCACCTCCGTAGGCTCGGAGCCTCTCCCGGCCCCTTCGGGGGGTACTGCACCCAACAAATCTCGCACCCCACGAAACCGAGATTGACATCAACCGGCCAGCCCCCTAGAATGGTATCAAATGATTCTCACATATGCAAAGATGACTCAAATGATTCATCCCCCCGATGACGACTTCCTCGCTCGCCTGGCCCGCGCGCAACCGCGCCTCTCGCCCAAGATGGCCCAGCTGGCGACATTTCTCGGTGAGCAGTATCTCCGAGCGGCTTTCATGAGCACCCGCGAACTGGCCGCGGCTGCTGGAGTGAGCCTCGCCACCGTGGTGCGCTTTCCGGCCCTCCTTGGCTACCGGAACTTCGAGGAACTGCGCGCGAGCATCCAGGACAGAGTGAATTTCGACCTCACAGGAGTGGACCGACTGCGGTCGTTGCCAACCACCGACCGATCCGCTGCGGGGCTCCTGCGTCGCATCATCGAAGCCGACGTGGAGGCCCTCCGAAGTGTGCTGCGCACGTTCTCGGAACCCCAGTTCGAGCGATTTCTGGGGACCATCCTGCGTGCGGAGCGGATCACCATCCTGGGCTTTCGATACGTCAGGCCGCTGACGAGTTACTTTGCCTACTCCCTCAGCAAGATCAAACCGGGCGTGACCGGCATCTCCTATGCGGACTCGTCACTCTACGACCGCATCCGACTCATGGACGAGGATGACGCTCTCATCGCCATCGCTTTCGCACGGTATCCACGAGACCTCGTCGATCTCGTCCGCTATGCTCACGGCCTGGGAACCGGCATCCATATCCTTGCCATCACCGACAGTCCCCTCTCACCTCTGCTGCCGCTCGCCGAGGCCACCCTCTTCGCCAAGGCAGCCGTGCTGGATTTCGTCGGTTCCCTTGCGGCGCCGGCCGCACTCATCAACGGCATCGTCTCAGCCCTCGGAGTGCGGCTTGGCCAACAGGCGCTCCGCCGGCTGGAGGCGCTGGAGGACGCGGCTCGCAGTGCCAATATCTACGTAACGGCTGGAGGACACCCTGCGCCGACCCGCAAGAGCCTCCTTGCCTCTCCTCGGAATCCCCCCTCTCCACGGCCTCTCCCATCACGTCGCCGACCCCAGCGTCCATGATCACGCTGGACCACGTCTCGAAGATCTTCCGATCCGCCACCGGCACCATCCGAGCGGTTGACGACGTCTCCCTTGAGATCTCCGCGGGAGAGCTGTGTGTCCTCATCGGCCCCTCCGGATCCGGAAAGACAACCACGATGCGGATGATCAACAGGCTTGAGGTTCCCACCAGCGGTCGGGTCATTGTCAACGGACGCGATATCAGACTTGCGGATCCGGTGCGGCTCCGGAGGACCATCGGCTACGTAATCCAGCAGGTCGGGCTGCTTCCCCACCTCACCGTTGCCGAGAACGTGGCGCTCGTACCACGGCTGCTGGGGTGGCCCGCCCGAAAGCGCCGGGACCGCGCAGAGGAAATGCTCCACCTTGTCGGGCTTCCCCCGCGCGATTTCGCCGCCCGCTACCCGCGTGAGCTCTCGGGAGGCCAACAGCAACGCGTTGCTGTGGCCAGGGCGCTTGCGGGGGACCCTCCCATCGTGCTCATGGATGAGCCGTTCGGCGCCCTTGACCCTCTCACCCGGAAGCAACTCCAGCAAGAGCTCCGCCGCATCCACGCCGAGGTCAAGAAGACGATCGTCTTCATCACCCACGATGTGAGCGAGGCCTTTCTCCTGGGGGACCGCATCGCCCTCATGGCCGAGGGCCGGGTCGTCCAGTACGGCCCGCCTCTCGAGCTCCTCCGGCAGCCGGCCACACCGTTTGTGACCGAGTTCATCGGCGACGACCGGGGGATGCTGACGCTGCGCCACGTGAGAATAGCGGAACTCGTGGGACCTGTCCGGACCGTCGAGGCAAAGCGCGGCCTGCGGATTCACGGTTCCTGCTCGATTCTGGACGCCTTGCACCGCATTGCGGCAGCACGCTCTGACGACGACGGCCTTGAGATCTGTGATGACCGCGAGTGCGTCATCGGCTATTTACGTTACACAGATCTCGTCAGGCGACTGGCAGACGTCGTGATCGCCGAGGGGGAGGTCGGAGGATACGTGGATGCACTACCTGCTCGCTAATCCCTCCAGCGTCCTCATCCTCGCTTGGCAGCACCTGCGGATCGTCGGGACCGCCGTCTTCCTCGCCCTCCTGATCGGCATCCCCACGGGGGTGGCAATCACTCGGGTGCGGTGGCTGGCCACGCCCGTTCTCGCGACAGCGGGGGTGCTGTATACCATCCCGAGCCTCGCTCTCTTTGCCGTCCTCATTCCGCTAACGGGCCTCGGGGAGCGCCCCGCGATTGTGGCTGTCCTCGTGTATTCGCTCCTCGTGATCATCCGCAACACGGTCGCCGGGATCGATGCGGTGGAGCCGTCGATACGGGAGGCCGCCCACGGCATGGGAATGACGCCCTGGCAAAGGCTCCGTCTCGTCGAGATCCCCCTCGGGCTTCCCGTCATAGTGGCCGGGATCAGAGTGGCGACCGTCGCAGGCATTGGGATCGCGACGATCGCCGCGTACGTGGGGGCAGGAGGTCTCGGAGTCCTCATCTTCGACGGGATCCGCACCTTGAATCTGGACACAGTGGTCGCGGGTGCCCTCTCCGCATCCGCGCTCGCCCTCGCGGCGGACTGGGCGTTCGTCCAGCTGGAGTCCCATGCCCGGCGCGACCGTTGCAGAGGCGTATCGTGAGCGGGACCTCATGGGACTTTGTGGGCTACATCCGTGCGCACCCTGTCCACTTCCTCCACCTGCTCGGGCAGCACGTCGAACTGACCGTCGTCTCCGTCGCCCTCGCCACTGCCCTGTCGTTGCCCTTGGCCATCGTGGCCAGTCGGTGGGAGAGGTTTGCGAAGGTTGCAACGTGGCTCGCTGGCCTCGGTCAAACCGTCCCCAGCCTGGCATTGCTGGCGTTCATGCTCCCCTTCCTGGGGATCGGTTTCCGCCCGTCGGTGGCCGCGCTAGCTATCAGAGCCGTGTTGCCCATCTTTCTCAACGCGTACGTGGGCATTCGCACCGCCAGCCCCGCCGCCCTAGAGGCGGCGCGGGGCATGGGCGCCAGCGACGCGCAGCGTCTGTGGTTGGTCGAACTCCCCCTCGCCAGTCCGGTGATTATGGCCGGCATCCAAACCGCCACCGTGCAAAACGTCGGGATCGCAGCGATCGCCGCGTTTATCGGCGGGGGAGGACTCGGGGATTTGATCCTCCAAGGGCTGCAGATGCTCGATCCGTCAGTCCTGCTCGCTGGAGCAGTCCCGGTCGCCATGCTCGCGGTTTGTGCCGATCTCCTGGTGGGCCGCATACGCCGTCTCGTCCTCCCTACAGGGCTACAGGCGAGGAGTGGGTAGGCAATGATGAACAGCACTCGCAGCCTGGCCGTCGCAGAGTTCGTCCTCGGCCTCTCGTGGACCACCCTTCCGCCGGACATTCAGCGCCAGGCCCTCCGGTGCGTGCTGGACCTGTGCGGCTGCGGTCTTGCGGGGAGCCGGACACGGGTGGCGGCAATCCTTCGGACGTATGTCCGCGAGACATACGGCCCCGGGGGTGCCACCGTGATTGGCTCACAAGAGCCCGCATCATCATGCGGCGCTACGCTGGCGAATGCCTTCGCCGTATCCGCCTTGGATCTCGACGACGGAGATCGATTGACGAAGGGACATCCCGGGGCCGTCATCTTCCCTGCCGCCCTCGCTGCAGCTCAAGAAGCCGGGCGGTCAGGAGCCGAGTTCCTCACGGCGGTGGTGGCGGGGTACGAGGTAGCAATGCGCGCGGGACGAATCCTCCATCCCCTCTACCGCTTCTACCATGGGACGGGGGCCTGGGGGCCGATAGGTGCGGCGGCTGCCGCTGCACGCCTCCTGGGGTGTGACGCGAGCGGCATTTGGCACGCCATGGGCATCGCAGAGTTCCACGCCCCGATGACTCCCGAGATGCGGTCCGTCGACCACCCCAGCATGCTCAAAGATGGCATCGGGTGGGGAGCCGCTGCCGGGATGGCAGCCGCTCGTCTCGCAGCGTTGGGGTTCACAGGAATCCCGAGCCTCTTCGATGCCGGAGACCCAGACCATGCGCTCACGAAGAGCCTGGGCCAGGATTACCTGATTGAGCGGCTGTACGTCAAACCGTATCCGTGTTGCCGGTGGGCCCAGCCGGCGATCACGGGGGCCCTCCACGCCCTTCGTGAGCTGCACGTCGCGGCACCAGAGGTCGCCCGCGTGCGCGTACACACCTTTGAAGCCGCTACCCACCTCAGAGTGACCGCTCCCGCAACAACCGAGGAAGCCCAGTTTAGCCTGCCCTGGGCCGTCGCGTGTGCGCTGGCCTATGGGACAGTCACCCCTGAACACGTCCTCGAATCGGGTCTGAAGAATCCCCTGTGCCGTGAGCTGGCAGCCCGCGTAGAGATGGTAGTCGACACGGACCTTGAGCGATCCTTCCCCGCGCGTGCGCTGGCCCGGGTAGAGGTGGAATCGGTCGACGGCCGCCGAGTCACCTCCCCCGTCGTAGGACCCCCAGGCGATCCCGACACCGCTTTATCCGATGAGGCGCTGGAGGAGAAATTTCACCACCTAGCCGACCCAGTGGTCGGTCCAACGCTGGCCGACGAGATCATTCACGCGGTCCACAGACTCCCCGAGGCAAGGGACATGGCTGGCGTGGCGGCCCTCCTGAGCGCCCCAAGTCCGGGCGGGCCGAGGGGTCTCGCCCCAAGCCGCAAGTAGCGTGCCGAGAGGCGGAGACAAGCGGGAACGGCACGTCCAGGAACTACGCAGACAGCACGAGTCAGGAGAAGCCAGAGGCCGAGGAGGGAGAGGGATGCGCAGAAGAGCGGCAAGCAGGCGGGCCCGAGCAGTCTACCGACGAGAATTCTTCACGTGGTGCGTCGGAGCGGCACTCACAGTAGCCACGGGTTCTGGTCGGACGGCTGTCGCGGCCACGCCCAAGCCGAAAGTCGTGGTGGGGTCGAAGAATTTCACAGAGCAGCTCATCTGCGGTGAGCTGGCGGCCGCACTCCTGGAACATGCCGGATATCCCGTCGAGCGAAAGTTACGACTAGGGGGCACCGCCATTTGCCATGAAGCCCTGATCTCAGGA
>CADDYW010000177.1 GCA_902810745.1 Chloroflexota bacterium
CGGTGGCCCCGGCCTCCCGAATGTGGTAGCCGCTGATCGAGATGGGATGCCACCGCGGCAGATTCTCCATCGCGTACTCGATCGTATCGGTCACCAGCCGCATCGACGGCCCGGGCGGAAAGATATACTCTTTCTGGGCGATATACTCCTTGAGGATATCGTTCTGGATCGTGCCCCCCAGACTCTGCATAGGAATGCCGCGCTTCTCCGCCGTGACGATGTACATGGCCCAGATGACTGCCGCCGGGCCGTTCACGGTCATCGAGGTCGTGACGCGATCGAGCGGGATGCCGTCGAAGAGCAGCTCCATGTCCGCCAGGGACGAGATCCCAACGCCGCAGTGCCCGAACTCGCCCGCGAAGCTCGGATGATCGGCGTCGTAGCCGTAGAGCGTCGGGAGGTCGAAGGCGACCGAGAGGCCAGTCTGCCCCTGCTCGAGCAGAAACTTGAAGCGACGATTGGTCTCCTCGGCCGAGCCGAAGCCGGCGAACATGCGCATGGTCCAAAGGCGTCCGCGGTGCATCGTCGGGTAGATGCCGCGGGTGAACGGGTACTGACCAGGAAACCCAAGCTCGTCGAGATAGGAATGGTCCACGCGATCGAGGGGAGTGTAGAGACGCTCGACCGGAATCTCGGAGAGCGTGGCGAACCGATCGGACCGCTCCGGCCATCGCTCGAGCGTCGGTCGGACGACCTCGGCCTCCCAGCGTTCCCAGGAAGACCGGAGGTCCTCGAGCTGAGACGGCCCGCTGGGAGCACGGGGCTGACCGTTCGGCCGGGGAGTCTTATGGCGTTGGTGCACCGCCATTGGTTCAACCTCCCGCCGCGCTTCGTCGCGCGGCATTCTTCGTTACGCTGAATCCTCCTGATAAAGCTCGATCATGACGCCGTTCGTCGATTTTGGATGGACAAACGCAGCCAGGTTCCCGTGCAGGCCCCTGCGAGGGCGCTCGTCGACCAGCTGGTAGCCATTCGCGGCAAGAGCGGCGAGCGTCGCCTCGACGTCGGGCACGGCGAAGCAGACGTGGTGTATTCCTTCGCCGCGCTTCTCGAGGAAACGCCCGACCGGGCAATCGCTGGAAAGCGGTTCGAGGACTTCGATCCGAGTGTTCGCACCATTCAAGAAGGTGATTTTGAGGTTCTCGGCGGCCGCGATCTCGGTCGGCTCGGGCCGGAGGCCAAGGACGCCGACGTAGAGCCGGAGTGCGTCCGCGGTGTCGTGAACCGCGATCGCGATGTGGTCGATTGGCAGCGCGTCGAGCAAGGTCCCTCCGCGGGTTGGGTCTCTTTGAATTATAGCTCAGAACACGGCGACGAATCAGCCGCGTTCCTGGTATGATCAGTACCGCAAAACGCAAAGCGCAATGACGATTGCGTGGCTCGTCAGTCCAGACGATCGTCGCCGTCTGCACGGGATACGGCGACGAAAGACGAGCACTCGCATGAGCGCCTTGCGTTGTGCGCTTTGCGTTGTACCTCTTGGTACCTCGGCTCCTCAGATCTCGCTCGAAGGAAGGGACACCATGCAACGATTAGCTGGACAGGTCGCGATCGTGACCGGTGGCGCGCAGGGCATCGGCGGTGCGACCGCGCGGCGGCTGGCCGAGGAGGGAGCGCAGGTTCTGATCGTCGACATCGATCAGGAGACCGCGGAGAAGAATGCGGAAACCATCCGCGCCGCGGGTGGAACCGTGGCGACGCTTCGGGCGGACGTCGGCAAGCACGAGGACATTCGGGTGATGGTCGATGAAGCGGTGCGCCGCTGGGGCAAGCTGAATATCCTGGTCAGCAATGCCTACAATCCGATCGGGGGAGGCGATAGCGGGAGCGCCGTCGACGTGAGCGAGGAGGCGTGGGACCGTTGCCTGGCGGTCCTGATGAAGTCGATCTTCCTCGGGGCAAAGTACGCGGTTCCGGCGATGCAGCGGTCTGGTGGCGGCTCGATCGTGAATATCTCGTCGGTGCATGGACTGCTCCAGGCGCCCGGCTCGCTGATCTACGAGGCGGGGAAGAGCGCGGTGATCGGCATGACGCGGCAGATGGCGCTCGATTTCGGGCCGCTCGGCATTCGGGTGAACGCGATCTGCCCGGGGCATATCGTGACCGAGCGCATCCAGGCGTCGATGTGGGATAACAATCCCGACGGTCTACGCTTCTTCGAGGAGCAGTACCCGGTACGTCGCTGCGGGCGACCGGTCGACATCGCGAACGCGGTCGTCTTCCTCTGCTCCGACGAGGCCTCGTTCATCACCGGCCACGCGCTGGTCGTCGATGGTGGTCTCTCGATCCAGCTCCAGGAGAACCTGGCCGTGCATCTCGCGCACTATATCCAGGAGCACCCGCAAACGCGGCTGCCGTATTGACCCGGGCGTCGGGAGCCAGAAGTCAGAGCGAGAGTGGAGAACGCAGAGCGGCTGCTCCTGGTACCGTTCCCGCTGGTATCCTGGTGCCCTATTCTGACTGCTGACTCCCGTCTCCACTCTCCTCGGGGCGGATGACCGTGGTGCCCTCTGCCTCGACCTCGACGAGGGCGCGCACTCTACGCAGCGGCTGGTAGTTCCCGGTGGCCCAGTCGCGGATCGTATCCGCGTAGTGCGGGCTGCCGGGATGCGCTGACGTCGGGCAGTGGCTGTTGACGAAGATCGCGTCGAGGTTTGCCAGGTCGGCGATGATCCGATAGGTTGGACCCGACTCCGCGACGAACGGGACACGGCTGGACGGGGCGACGTTGTTGATGGTGTTGTTTGTTCCCGCGGTAGGGAGCCTCGGTCCGTTCAGCAGTGGGCCCAGCTGACCGATCTCGCCCAGGGGGTGCGGCCAGGAGTAGGCGTGCGCGCGGCCCCAGGTCCAGCCGGCGGGATCCGCGCCGAACGCCTCGCGCAGCAGCTGCACGGCGGATCGTGTGGCTTCGACGATCAGGGAGTCGAGCCGGCTTGCATCCAGATCTGCTTCCTCGCCGACCAGTGCTCGGCGCGCGGCGTTGCCCGCGGCCCGACGAAGCTCTGGCTGGTCGGGCAGCGTCGCGGCAGCGTAGGTCGAAACCCAGGCGCGCATGAACGCCTCGAAGATCGTCGGCGCTACCGCGTCGACCGGAGCGCTGAAGTCCCAGCGGGCGAGCAGATCGGCGACGGCGTGAAGCTGCTGGTCCTCGGTCCGTCGCAGCGCGGCAACGAGGCGTGGCGTCACTTCTTCTGCGATCAGCGATTTCGAGTCGAACTGCATACGTCGAAAGTCGGCCACGTCGAAGTCGGTCCGCGCGGTCAGGATCTGGAGGATGCGCGCCTGCCGCGTCCCGCCCGCGTAGGCGCCGTAGAGTGGCCAGGGATAGCTCGGATTGATCGGGCGGTTATTGGCGGTGGCGACGATCCCATTCGAGGGATTCTCCATCCGTGGGTTGGCATCGAACGGGACGTAGCCGGTCCACTCGTGGTCGGGATGCCAGGCCGGTCGTACGCCACGTGTCGAGACGCCGCGCAGCGGGATCCGCGCGGCCATCTGGTATCCGATGTTGCCGTCGACGTCGGCGTAGATGAAGTTGGTGACACTGCAGGCCCAGTGGGAGAGTGCCGCGCGAAACTCGGCCCAGTTTGTCGCGGTATTCATCTCGATCAGCGCCTGCACGTCGTCGATCATCTCGAGTCCGACCCAGCGCAGCGCCAGCGGCGGGTCGTTGGCGCTCATCCTTGGGATGACGTCGTTCACGATCGGGCCGTGCGCAGTCGCGCGAATCTCGCGGCGCACGGGTGGCTGCCCTCGGACCGCGATCTCGACCGTGCGCATCCGGACCTGCTCCCAGCGGTCGCCCCGCCGGTACCGCGAGGGATCGGCAGGATCGATGTGCTCGGCGTACAGGTCGCGAATCGTCGTGCCGTTGTTGGTGAAGCCCCAGGCAATGCGATCGTTGGCACCGGACATCATCCCAGGTGTCCCGATGAAGACGAAGCCAGCCTCGGTGTGACCGGCGCCGTTCAGGTGGCACGGGTAGAAGTGTCCGTGGCCGTGGGCGTAGCCGTAGTGGGGATCGTTCGCGAGGAGCGGCCTGCCGGAGCGGGTACGCGAGCCAGCGATGACCCAGTTGTTGGAGCCGTGGGGCTGAGCGTCCAGGTAGAGCGAGTCGCGGATCGGAGCAGGCGTGCCCTCGACGCGGGCCGCGTTCTGCCCGTCCGGCACGATGTAGAGATCGTCACGCTCGGGCCGCTGAAACGCCGTGAGTCGATCGCCAAGCTCGCGCTCGAGGACCGTCGCCGAGGTGATCTGCTGGAGCCGGCCGGAGAGGCCCCACCACTGGTAGCGCAGTCCGACGAGGATGTCGACCGGAGTCCACGGCTCCGGGCGGTAGCCAAGCAGGTCGAACTCGATCGGCAGGGCGTCGCCAGCCCGCTCGATCGCCAGGTTGATGCCGGCAGCCATCGCGTCGACCACGTTCCGCCAGCGCTCGCCGATCAGGGCGTAGTTGTGCTGGCAAACCGTCGGGAAGTCGAGGACGCGATAGAGGTAGTCCTGGTCGACGTAGGCTGGCCCGAGGATTTCGGCCAGACGGCCCGTTGCCTTGCGGCGCATGTAGTCCATGAGCCAGAGAAGATCCTGCGCCATGGCGAAGCCGAGGCCAAAGTAAAGATCTGGCTCGTGCCGGGCGTAGACGTGGGGCACGCCGTAGCTATCGCGGATGATCTCGACCGGGGCGGCGACGCGGCCAACCAGCCGGTCCGACGCTGGCGGAACTCGCTCGCGCGTGACCTGCTTCCAGAGGGCTTCTACCTCCCGCGTGGAGATGTTCGCAGCCGTGGCGATCTCGGCCAGGCTCTGGCCGTCTCCCAGTGCAGCGAGGAGCTGATGTGCATTCAGGGGCATTGGGCTCGTTCCTCCGGGCGATGAGTGCGCTGATGCGTGCCCAGTATACGGAGATGCTCGACCCGGCGGCAAGCCTGTCGACAACCCGGGGGCGCGGCATCGCCGGCCACCGTCTGCGAACGGCCAGGAGCTGCCCTTGACGACTATAATGACGGTACTCGTCAACAGTCGCAAATTTCCGAAAGGAATACAACCATGGCATCAGTCGATTCCGCACTTTCCTACGCCGCCTCCGAGGAGCGCCGCTTCCTCGATGAGCTGAAGGCTTTTTTGCGAATACCCAGTGTCAGCACCGAGTCGCGCTACGCTGCCGACGTCCAGCGCTGCGCCGCGTTTGTCGCCGACGACATGCGCCGGATGGGGATGCAAAACGTCGCGGTGCTACCGACCGGCGGCCATCCAGTCGTCTACGCCGAGTGGCTCGGCGCGCCCGGTCAGCCGACCGCGCTGATCTACGGTCATTACGACGTGCAGCCGGTGGACCCGGAAAACCTCTGGACGACGCCGCCGTTCGAGCCGACCGAACGCGACGGCTACCTCTACGCGCGCGGCGCCTCCGACGACAAGGGGCAGATCCACGTCCACCTCAAGTCCGCCGAGGCCTACCTGAAGGCGGAGGGGGGGCTGCCAATCAATCTGAAGTTCATTATCGAAGGCGAGGAAGAGGTTGGAAGCGAGCACCTCCCGGCGCTGATCCGGGCGGAGCGCGAGCGGCTGCGTGCCGATTTCGTGGTCGTCTCCGACGGCGCGATGTTCGATCGGGGCGTGCCGGCCATCTGCTATGGCTTGCGTGGGCTTGCTTACTGGCAGATCGATCTGGTCGGGCCGAGCACCGATCTGCACTCCGGCGTCTACGGTGGCGCGGTGGCGAACCCGATCGAAGTTCTCGCGCACATGCTGGCAACCCTCAAAGACGATCACGGGCGGATCCAGGTTCCGGGCTTTTACGACGACGTGCGCGAGATCAGCGCTGCCGAGCGTGCCCAGATTGCACGCCTACCCTTCGACGAGGAGAAGTTCAAGCGCGAGCTCGGGGTAGAGGAGCTGTTTGGCGAGGAAGGCTACACCACGCTGGAGCGACGCTGGGTTCGCCCAACGCTCGAGATAAATGGCATCTGGGGCGGATTCACCGGCGAGGGCTCGAAGACAGTCCTCCCCTCCCGCGCATCCGCCAAGCTGAGCAGCCGGCTGGTTCCCGATCAGGATCCGCACCGGATCAGCGACCTCGTCGAGGCGCACCTCCGCCGCGTCTGTCCGCGAACGGTCCGGATGACCTTCACCCGCATGGCCAGCGCCAGGCCGTCGATAACTCCGCTGGACCACCCGGCGGTAACGGCGGCGGCGCGCGCTCTCGAAGGCGCTTTCGGGACCCCACCGGTTTACGTCCGTGAAGGGGGAACCATCCCTGTCGTCGCGACCTTTGCCGAGGAGCTTGGCGCGCCCTCGGTGCTGGTCGGGTTTGGCCTGAACGACGACCATCTGCACGCGCCAAACGAGCGATTTCTGCTCGAGAACTACTTCGGCGGTATTCGCACCGCGGTGTTACTCTGGAACGAGCTCGCGACCTGAGGGGAGAGGCCAGGCCTCTCCCCCTGGCCCGGCTCAGTCGTTCCAGCCGGGTGCCTTGAACTGGCGCTGCGCGTAGTTGCGCGCGGAGATCTGCAGGACCCGCAGAAAGCCCTCGGCGTCGACGTGATCGAAGGAGCCGATACGCTCCATCGAGGCGATGTCGGCGCTGTACAGGGAGAAGGGCGCGTCCTCGATGCCTTCGAAGAAGATGTTGCCCTTGTACAGTCGCAGGG
>CADDYW010000178.1 GCA_902810745.1 Chloroflexota bacterium
AAGAGACGCCACGCGGTGTGCTGATCGAGCGTGACACGGCAGGCTGGCGCCACTGGCGCGCCGAGGTAGAGCCGCCAGGCGCCACCTTCAAGCGTGACGGACCAGTCGCCGCCGGCTTCACCCACGACGTGAAGCTGTACCGACGTCCCCTCTGGCGCATCGACCCGGTGGAACGCCTTGGGCAGCGCGTGAGCAAACGTCGCGAGGACGGGGTAGAGGAAGCGTCGCTCGGTCTGGCCAGGCTTTCCCACCGCGTCGCGGATGTGCTGCTGGTGATGCCAGCGTTCGGTGTACTCGCGGGCCACGTCGAGCCAGACCGGCGCCGGACCCGGCCCCGCCCAGCTCACTGGTCCGCCCAGCGCGTCGAGGTCGAGCGACGCGAAGTAGGCGAACAGCGGCGGACCGACCACGCCGAGCAGCTCGCAGAGGACCCGCGCGCTCAGTCGACGTGCCGCCCGCATCCACTCGTCGTTGATGCGGTTGACGAAGGCGCCGATCGGCTCGTCGGGAGCGGGCAACAGCCCGACAAAGCCGTCTCGCCGAATCGAGAGGTTCGCCAGGTCTACGCCGAGCACGTGCAGGGCCACGTCCTTTACCGACCAACCGGTGCAGGCCGTTGGTCGCGCCCACTCGTCCTCGGAGAGACCGGCGAGCAGATCGAGGAGCGCGGCTCGATCGTCCGCGAAGAGGTCGATGGTCTCAACGGGCCGTGGCAATCGAAGCAAGCGCTGGCCTCCGATCAACAAATAAGAACGTGAAGCAGCTCGATCTTTGCCGCGAGCCGCCGGTGGATGCTCACCGCGTGGGCACAGAGCTGACCGCGCGGGTACAGAGCGGGGGAGGTCCACGCCCTCCGTGTCGTCCTCGACCTCTCCGTGCCGCGCGGGTGAGCCGTTCTTCGGTCCAACCACTCAGGAAAACCGGGAAGCCTCGACCCGATCACGAGCCCGGCGGGGCTTCCCGAGAGCCGAGTGTGACAACTCGGCGGACGTCACGGTCGTGGCTGATCGAGCACGTCCTGAACGGCCTTCTGGGTGTGGCTGAACATCTGCTCCCAGGTTTCCTTGCCGTCCAGGTACTTCTGCGTATTCTGCATGAAGACGTCCTGGTATTCCTGGGCGCGGAGGTTCGCGGGCATTGGGAACGGATCAACGCCCTGCTGGAAGACCTGAGCGCCGTCTTTGTCGATCGGGTATTTGTCCCAGAGGCGCTGATCGAACCAGATCGAGTGGCGTGCGTAAGGGACGGCGTGACCCTCATAGGCCGCCCAGAATCCGCACTCAGTGCTGGTCAGCTCGTTCAAAAGGTGAAATGCGTCGTCGGGATACTTCGTCTTCGCCGACATGCTCCAGGTGTTGTACGACAGGCATGTCCCGCGGCTGCCCTGTGGCCCCTTCGGCCACAGCACTGCCGTCCATTTGAACTTGTCCTTGATAATGTCGTGATCGGCCTGTGGCTGCCCGATAATCTGGGCTTGGGCGACCTCTTTGCCCGCCGTGAACAGATCACCCGTCGAACCAGACGGGAGCTGATTCTGGCTCGTCGGGGCGAACCCATCCCTGACTAGCTTCACATACCATTCGAACGCTTCCTTGACCGGTGGCGAATCGAGCTGAGACTTCTTTCCATCGGGCGACAGGACCCAGGAATCGGCAGACGCGGGGGGGCCCACGACACTGCTCCAGCTACGGGTCACCTGGGTCGAGTAGAGAGGACTGCTCATCGTCACCTCGAGCCCGAAGATGCCGTCCTTTGGCTTGCCGGCGCCGCGAGCCAGCTCTTCGAGCTGCTGGATCGTCCAGTCCGAGCTTGATGGAGGCTTCATGCCCGCTTTCTCGATCAGATCGAGGTTGAGCATGACGACCGCGTTCCCGCCCGGGTGTACGATGGTCGGGAAGATGTAGAGCTTTCCCTCGGCACCAGGACCGCGGGCATCTTTGATGACCGAGGGAAAGAAGTCATCGAACTTCGTCTCGTCCGGGTAAGCCTTCACCAGGGGATCGAGCTCGTGGCAGATGCCTTTGTACTCCCAGAACGCTACCCAGCGCGTATGCCCCGGAAAGAGGTCGCCGATCGTACCGGCCGCGCCCGATGTCAGCACCTTCTGGTTCATCTGGCCGTACGGGGTATCTTCGCCGATAACTTTAACATTCGGGTGCTTTTGCTGGAACTGGTCGGCAAACTTGACGTCCTGCTCCCAGCCCACGCCCGCGAATCGCATCAGCCGGAGCTGAACCGACGCAGCCGAGGCCGCCTGCTGCGCGGGGGCCGCCTTCGAGCCAGCCGTCGTCGCCGTGGCACCCGGGGCTGCAGCTCCCGTTGGTCCGCCTCCGCTACTGCACGCGGCAAGGACGGCACTGACCGTCACCCCGAGACCAGTCACGAGAAGCATCCGACGCGAGAGTTTCTTTGACACGCCGCTCTCCCTCCAACAGAGATGTTATTGTAGGCCAGAAAGGTGCGACGACCGCGTGCAGGGCACCATCCTACTCCTTGAGCCCGGTCAGGACAATGCCCTGCACGAAGTACCGCTGAAATGCAAAGAAAAGTGCAATCGGGGGAATCATGCTCGTCACCGCCGATGCCATCAAGAGCTGGTCGGTTGGCGTGACCTGAAACTCCTGCTGCTTGAAATACCAGATCCCGATCGCGACGGTGAAATGCTGTGGACTCTGCAGGAAGATCACCGGGTCGAGAAAGGAGTCCCAGTTGGCAATGAGAGTTAGAATTGCCAGCGTTGCCAGGGCTGGCTTGCACAGCGGGGCAAGGATGTCCCAGAGGATGCGGGGGTAGCTTGCTCCATCGATTAGTGCTGCCTCATCCAGCTCCCGCGGTAACGTCAGGATGAACTGGCGCATCAGAAAGATCGCAAACGCACTCCCGCCAAACCAAGCAGGAACCCAGAGCGGGTAGAGCGTGTCGATCCAGCCAAAGAAGTGAAAGAGCACGTACCGTGGGATGAGAGAGATCTGAGAGGGCAGCATCATCGTCGCCAGTGTGATCATAAACAGAGCATTCTTGAAGCGGAACTCGAACCGGGCGAATCCGTAAGCGACGATGCACGACGTGATGACAGTTCCCAGGGTCGCTAGGATGACGACCTCGATCGTGTTCTGATACCAGGTAGCGAATGGGAAGGCAGTGAATGCATCGATGAAATTGGCTGGGCGCGGGTGGACCGGGATAATGACCGGCGGAAAGGCGTACATCTCGGCAGGCGATTTGAGTCCGCTCATGAGCGCCCAGAACATCGGGAACATGAAAATGACCGACAGGGCGATCGTTAGGGGATACAGCACGATTGGTCGCAAGAGCTTGCGGAAGCTCGTCTTCGTCTGTCGAGGCAGAGCAAGGCTTGCTGCCTGATTCGTGACCGTTGCCACGTCTACGATCCCCCTCGGTAGAACACCCAGCGGCGCGAAAATGCGAAGTTGATGAGTGTCAGGATCAGGACCAGTACCAGGAAGACCCAGGCGAGCGCCGCCCCGTAGCCGAGTCGCAGATAGGCGAACGCCTGCTGATAGATGTGCAAGGCAATGAACCAGCTCCCGTAGTCCGGACCACCGTTTGTCGCGACGAATGCGACGGTGAAGACCTGGAGGGCACCGATAATCCCGAGGATCAGGTTGAAGAAGAGCGTCGGGGTGATCATGGGCAGCGTTACGTGGCGGAACTTCATCCAGCGTCCTGCTCCGTCAACGATTGCTGCTTCTTCGAGCTCTCGAGGGACGCCCTGGAGACCGGCAAGGAAGATCAGCATCGCACCACCGCCCATGGTCGTGAGGAGCTGGATGATAATCAGCGAGGGGATCACCGTGTTCGAGTCGGTGAGCCACGGCCAGGGGGCAAGACCGAGAGTGCGGAGCAACTGGTTGGCCAGACCAAGCTGCGGGTGCATAAGCCACAGCCAGAGGACGCTCAGAGCAACACCAGGGGTCAGGCTTGGTAAAAAGAAGAACGTCCGAAACACGTTGGTTCCGCGTAGTCCCTGGTTCAGCAGCATCGCGAGTAGAAGCGACCCCACGAGCCCAACCGGAACGACGACCACGGCATAGTACAGGCTCCGGCCGATTGACGGCCAGAAGAGTGGGTCTTCGAAAAAGACACGGTGATAGTTCGCCAGCCCGACCCACCGCGGCGCGGAGAGGATATCGTACGTCGTCAAACTCAGGTACAAGGAGACGAGGATTGGTCCTCCGACGAACACCAGGAGTCCGACAAGCCAGGGCGCGATGAAGATGTAGCCCCAGAGTGCGCGCTGTGCCCCCTGACGCGTCGTCCCCCCGACGATCACTGCGAGAACAGAAGGCCTTCGAGCTGGGATGCTTGCTCGCATATCTGATCCTTTATGTGGATGCGCGGGGCAACCACCCGCCCCGCGCGATGCCGTGTGCTACCAGAGTCGTGGACGCACGAGCGCGCAGGGGAGATCGGCCACTTGAATCCCAAGGCACGCTAGAGATTGGATTCAGATTACCTTGCCGACGGATCAACTGTCTATATACTGATCGCCACCCCCGGCCTGGCAGGAGCATCGAGTTCACCTCGGTGCCCCCGCCAAACGTGGCAGGCCTACGTCTCCGTCTCCTCGTACTGACGCTTGATGTCGGCGAGCACCGTCGGGTCGGTCAGCGTCGTCGTATCGCCGAGCACCCGGCCCTCGGCGACGTCGCGCAGGAGCCGGCGCATGATCTTCGCGCTGCGGGTCTTCGGCAGCTCGGCCGTGAAGAAAATCTTGTCCGGTCGCGCGATCGGGCCGATCTCCTTCGTCACCTGAGCGCGGAGCTCCTGGATCAGGCTGTCCGACGGCTTGACGCCACTGCGCGGGGTGACGAACGCGGCGAGTGCCTGGCCCTTCAGCTCGTCGCTGATGCCGATCACCGCCGCCTCGGCGACCGATGGATGGCTGACCAGCGCGCTTTCCACCTCCATCGTCCCGATGCGATGACCGGCGACGTTGACCACGTCGTCGACGCGGCCCAGGAGCCAGTAATACCCATCGTCATCCCGTCGTGCGCCGTCGCCGGTCAGGTACATTCCCGGGTACTTGCTCCAGTACTGCTGAACGTAGCGCTCCGGATCGCCGTAGATCGTCCGCATCATCGCCGGCCAGGGGCGGGTGATCACCAGGTTGCCGCCGGTGTTGTTGGGGACCGGATTCCCTGCCTCGTCGAGGATCGCCGCCGATACTCCGGGGAAGGGAAAGGTTGCCGAGCCCGGCTTGAGCGTTACCAGACCGGGCAGCGGCGTGATCAAGATCATCCCGGTCTCGGTCTGCCACCAGGTATCGACGATCGGGCAACGCCCCTTACCGATGTTCGTGTGGTACCAGATCCAGGCCTCGGGGTTGATCGGCTCGCCGACCGTGCCCAGCAGTCGCAGCGAGCTGAGGTCGTGGTGCCGGGTGTATTCGTCGCCCCAGCGCATGTGCGCGCGGATCGCCGTCGGAGCGGTGTAATAGATCGTCACCCCGTACTTCTCGACGATCGCCCACATCCGGTCCTTGTCCGGGTAATCCGGTGCGCCTTCATACATGAGGCTGGTCGCGCCGTTGGTAAGCGGACCGTAGAGGATGTAGCTGTGACCGGTCACCCAGCCGATGTCGGCGGTGCAGAAGTAGACGTCGTCTTCCTTTAGATCGAAGATGAGGCGATGGGTCGCGCTGGTGCCGACCAGGTAGCCAGCAGTCGTGTGCAGTACACCCTTGGGCTTGCCCGTGGTGCCGCTCGTGTAGAGGATGTAGAGGGGATGCTCGGAATCCACGCGCTCGCAGGGGACCTCGCGCCACGGCTCGGCGTGGAGCGCGTCGTGCCACCAGATGTCACGACCCTCGTGCATCGTCACCTGCTTGGCGGTCGGCCCGACGCGCTGGACGACGAGAACCTTCTCGACCGAGGGGCACTCGGCGACCGCGGTGTCGACGTTATCTTTCAGGGGGACGATCCCCCCGCGCCGGTAGCCACCATCGCAGGTGATGACGACCTTCGCCTCGCAGTCATTGATCCGATCGCGGAGGGCAGCTGGACTGAATCCACCGAAGACGACGCTGTGCGGCGCACCAAGGCGAGCGCAGGCGAGCATCGCGATCGGCAGCTCTGGAACCATGCCCATGTAGATCGCGACGCGGTCGCCCTTCTTGACGCCGAGCCGCTGGAGGGCGGCTGCCGCCCGATTGACCTCGCGATAGAGGTCGCGATAGGTCAGCACGCGCTCTTCGCCGGGCTCGCCCTCCCAGATGATCGCCGCCTTGTTTTTCCGAACGCCTTTGATGTGCCGGTCCACGCAATTGTAGCAGGCGTTCAGCTCGCCGCCGACGAACCACTTCGCCCAGGGCGGATTCCACTCGAGCACGCGATCATAGGGTTTGAACCAGTCGAGATTCTTCGCCTGCTCGGCCCAGAATGCCTCGGGATCTTCCTCGGCACGCCTGTAGATCGAAGGATCGTTCGCGTTGGCGTTGGCCGCGAACTCAGGGGGAGGTGGGTAGCGCCGCTGCTCCTGGAGCAGTGCTTCGATCGTGCCAGCAGTCGCGTCTGCCATGAGCCTCAAACCTCCATCCACGACGAGGTGTA
>CADDYW010000179.1 GCA_902810745.1 Chloroflexota bacterium
GGGAGAGGGTAAGGGTGAGGGTCGCAGACCGTGCGCCGCGGATCCACGCCCTCACCCCGGCCCTCTCCCACGGGGAGAGGGAGACAGCCGCCTGCCCGATAGCTCAACCTTTCTGCTCGATGCTATAAGTCGTCACACGACCCGATATTATCTCACCGCCCGCGGGGCGTCAGCATCGTCGGCTAAGCGGTCAAGCTCTCCCGGAGCACTCTCAACACCGCGACGCCACGCGATGCATCCCCGACCGGCGTGGGCGACCCAAGACCCGAGCCTGCTCCCCGGTAGCGCGCTGGGGATGCGGGATACACCGGGCATCCACCGTGGCGCCAATCCACCAGAGAGAGGTGAGTGGACGCGCCCACGCTGCACGCGCGGAATGCTCCCGACGACCTCCGCGAGCGGATCCGTCGGCGTCGGGCTCAGATCGAGCGCGCTGTCGGAAAGTTCCCCTCGAGCGTGGATCTCTTGCGCGAGGACCGCGCGCGGTGACGGATGCGCCGCCATTTCCTGACGCTGCCGTCGTCGACGCGGGCGTCGCGATCCAAGTCTTCCTGGCCGACGAAGGACCGGAAGTAGCAACCGGTCTGTTTCAGGGCAGGCGTGCTGCCGAGGTTTCGGCCGCACCCGACCTGATCTATCTCGGGTGTGCGCGTATCGGGGAGTGGATGCACCGACCGAGGCTGGCGGCCGCCCGGGCGCTCCAGAGCATTGCCGCCGCACGGGCGCTTCCCCTGCAGGTCTGGCCCCCGGAGGATGGGTCACGATGCCCCCAGCTGGTCAGTCGAGTATGCATCGAGAAGGCGCCCGGCAGGCGAGATCACACTGCGCCGGGTCGTCATCTCTGCCCGGGGCCGTCGTGTGAGTTGACAGCACAGCCCGATACAGATACTATTCGCACACGACCGACCACAGCATTGGCTGGCCAATGGACCCGGGGTAGTAGCCTTGGACGTCTTTGCCCTGCGTGACCGCCTCGTCGACGAATACCAGCAGTACGTCAGCGGGTTTATCACGATCAAGGAGCCGCGGACGCGCAGGTTCGTCGACGATGTCTTTGCCGCGGGCCACCTCTGGCCAGAGCCCCTCGTTCAGATCAACCCCGCGTTCAAGCAGGGTCCAACGATCGATCAGCTCGTGGCGAACGGTGCGCTGCACCCGGAGTGCGCGACGATCTTTCGACGGCGCGAGGAGCCGGAGACGAGTGGTCATCCGATCACCCTGCACTGGCACCAGTACGAAGCGATCCAGGTCGCGGCAACCGGCCAGAGCTACGTGCTCACGACCGGCACCGGTTCCGGTAAGAGCCTCGCCTACTTCATCCCCATCGTCGATTACCTGCTCAAGCACGGCCCGGGACACGGGATCAAGGCGATCGTCGTCTACCCGATGAACGCGCTCTGCAACAGTCAGGCAGAGGCGCTGGAGCGCTTCCTGGAATGGGGCTACCCCGGGGGCAGCGGCCCGGTCCGCTTTGCGCGCTACACCGGCCAGGAGGACGACGCGCGTCGCCGGGCGATCAGTGCACATCCTCCGGATATCCTGCTGACCAACTTCGTGATGCTGGAGCTGATCCTGACGCGGCAGGATGAGCTCCCGCTGGTCAAAGCCGCCGAGGGACTCGAGTTCCTGGTACTGGACGAGTTGCACACCTACCGTGGGCGCCAGGGTGCCGACGTGGCGATGCTGGCGCGGCGAGTACGGGAGCGGCTGGGTGCGCCGACGCTGCGGTACGTGGGGACGAGCGCGACCGTGGCCGGGGCCGGAACTCGGGAAGAGCAGCAGCGGGACGTCGCCGCGGCCACCTCGCGTCTGTTTGGGATTCCGGTTCCTCCCGAGAACGTCATCGGAGAAACGTTGCGGCGGGCGACCACCGGCCCCCCGCCCGCGCCGGCCCAGCTCGCCGCCGCGCTCCACGACCCCCGGCCCCTGCCAACCGATTTCCGTCTGCTGGCCGAGCACCCGCTCGCGATCTGGGCCGAAACGGCGTTTGGCCTGCAGGAGGACGCCCAGGGGCGCCTCGAGCGGCGCAACCCGCGCACTCTCTCCGAGGTCGCCGCGGACCTGAGCCAGGCGACGAGCGTCGCGCGAGAGCGCTGTGCCAATCGCCTGCGCGAGCTGCTGCTCGCCGGCACCGCGGCGGTCGATCCCCACACCGGCTTTCCGCTCTTCGCGTTCCGTCTTCACCAGTTCATCAGCCGTGGCGATACGATCTACGCGTCACCGGAGCCGGTCGAGCAGCGTTACCTGTCTGCCGAGAGACAGCAGTATGTTCCGGGTGACCGACAACGGCGACTGTACCCGCTCGCCTTCTGCCGGTCCTGCGGACAGGATTACCTCATTGTCTCCCTTCAGGACGGGCGCTCCCTCGCGCCACGGGATCTGGACGAGCGCCCACCCTCGCCCAACGCCGTGGCGGGCTACCTGATCTTGCATCATCCCGATCTGCTCAACCCGGCTGATGACCCGACGGTGCTGCCCGAGGACTGGCTCGAAGCTCGACGGAATGGGTTCGCGATCAAGGCGCACGCGCGCAAGTACGTGCCGTTCCTGGTCCACGTCACCGCCGATGGCCAGGTCTCCCCCACCGGCTCGGAGCACAGCCATCCCGCGTGGTTCATGCCAGCGCCGTTCTGCTTTTGCTTTAGCTGCGGCATCAACTACGCATCAACGCGCGAGAAGGAGTTCTTCCGGCTGGCCGGGCTCTCGTCGGAGGGGCGCAGCACCGCCACGACGATCCTATCACTCTCGACCATCCGCGCCCTGCGCGAGGATCCAACGCTCCCGAAGACCGCGAAGAAGCTTCTGAGCTTCACCGACAACCGCCAGGATGCGTCGCTGCAGGCTGGCCACTTCAACGACTTCGTCCAGGTGACGCTCCTGCGGGCGGCGATTCTCGCCGCGGTCGACAGCGCGGGCGAGGTCGGACTCACCCACGATGAGATCGCGTCGAGGGTCGTCGAGAAGCTTGCGCTCGACATAACCGAGTACGCGACGAACCCGAGTGCGCAGTTCGCGGCCCGACGCCAGATCGACGCGGCCCTGCGCGACGTCGTCGGCTACCGGGTCTACCACGACCTGCGGCGGGGCTGGCGCATCTCCTCGCCGAACCTGGAGCAGGTCGGGCTCCTCCAGATCACCTACGACGACCTCGATGCGCTGTGCGCGGACGAGTCGGTCTGGCAAGATCTTCACCCGATTCTCGCCGCGGCGACGCCCCAGCAGCGCGTGCGCGCGTGTAGCGCGATCCTGGACTTCGCCCGCCGGACCCTGGCGATCAAGGTCCCGTATCTGGACGAGAGCTACCAGGCGCAGATCAAGTCCAAGAGCTACCAGCACCTGCGCCCGCCGTGGGCGTTCGACGAGAATGAGCGGCTGCAGCCCGCGACGACGCTCTTCGTCGGCAGCCCGGCCCCGAGTGGCGTCGACGGGGCGAACCTGAGTACACGTTCCCTGCTCGGGCGCTTCCTGCGCCGCGGAGAAACCTGGCCGAACTCGCTGGGGACGGGAGTCCGCCTGCCGGAAGACCAGTTCGACGGTGTCGTCACGGGTCTGGTCACGGCCCTGGTGATCGGCGGACACCTCGAGCCCGTTCCCGGTCTGAAAGGGGGCTACCGCCTCCAGGCCGCGGTGATCCGCTGGAGGCGAGGGGCAGGCGAGGTTCAGCCCGATCTGACCCGCACGCCGCGCCCTCCTCCCAACACCGGCCGCGTCAACGAGTTCTTTGCCACGCTCTACCAGCTCGCTGCCGACCAGCTGCACCATCTCGAGGCCCGCGAGCACACCGCGCAGGTACCGACCGCTCAGCGGAAGGAGCGCGAGGAGCGCTTCGGGCAGGGTGACCTGCCGGTGCTCTACTGCTCGCCGACGATGGAGCTGGGCGTCGACATCCGTGATCTGAACGCGGTGAACATGCGGAACGTCCCGCCGACGCCCGCGAACTACGCCCAGCGCAGTGGGCGCGCCGGACGGAGCGGGCAGGCGGCGCTCGTGATCAACTACTGCACCTCGACGAGTGTTCACGATCAGTACTACTTCCGGCGGCCGGAACGCATGGTCTTTGGCGCGGTCGCCCCGCCACGCGTTGACCTGGCGAACGAGGAGCTGATTCGGGCGCACCTGCACGCGGTCTGGCTCGCGGAGACCGGCGTGTCGCTTGGTCGGGCCGTCAGCGATCTGCTCGACCTGACCCAACCGGAGCTTCCGCTCAAAAGTCTCGTGAAGCAAGAGATCGCGGACGTCCGCTACCAGCGCCGGACGGAGCATCGGGCGCGGCAGATCCTGGCGACCCTCGCGGCCGATCTGACGCCGGAGCGCGCACCCTGGTACTCGGACGACTGGCTCACCGAAACGGTCCGCAACGCGCCCCTGGCGTTGGATCGTGCCGCCGACCGCTGGCGACATCTGTACCGGTCGGCGAAGGCGCAGCAGGACCAGCAGCACCAGATCGTCGCCGATCCGACGCGGACGGCGGAGGAACGGCGCCAGGCGCAGCGGCTTCGAGAGGAGGCCGAGACGCAGCTCGAGCTCTTGACACGCGCCCGCGACGACGTTTACTCCGACTTCTATTCCTATCGGTACTTCGCGACCGAGGGCTTTCTGCCCGGCTACAACTTCCCGCGCCTGCCGGTGACGGCGTATATCCCCGGGCGCCAGCGTCCCCACGGCGGCGAGGAGTACCTGAGTCGTCCCCGCTTCATTGCACTCTCGGAGTTCGGGCCCCGGACGATCATCTATCACGAGGGGAGTCGCTACCGGGTCACGCGGGTCGTGCTCCCGCGCGAGGAAAGCGGGAGCCGAACCCGCTCGGCACGGTTCTGTCGGCAATGCGGCTACGGGCACTTCGCCGATCGGCTCCACGTCGATCGCTGTGACAACTGCAACGTCCTGCTCGATGGGACGACCTCGCGCAAGTTCGACAACCTGCTCCGATTGGAGAGCGTGTCGACCCGACGGGTCGATCGGATCACCTGCGACGAGGAAGAGCGCGTTCGCCTCGGCTACGAGCTGCAGACTATCTACCGGTTCGCGCACCGCGACGGTGCACCGGCGACGACCCGGGCCGTCTTTTCGACCGGGACGACCGTCCTCGCGTCGGGTACCTATGGCCCCGCGACCACGCTCTGGCGCGTGAATCTCGGCTGGGTCCGGCGGCAGGATCCACAGCAGTTCGGCTTCCACCTCGATATGGAGGCTGGAACCTGGGAGAAGAGTAGCGAGGAGCCGGATGCGACGAGCGACGACGACGATCCGCTGACGCCCCGCTCGCCCGTCGAGCGCGTCATTCCGTTCGTGGAAGACACCCGCAACGTCTTCGTGCTGCGCCTGGAGAACTCGACTGATGCCCCGACGCTGCTGAGCCTGATGTACGCGCTGAAGCGGGGGATCGAGGCACACTACCAGCTCGAGGACTCGGAGCTGGCGGCCGAGCCACTCCCGGATGCCGAGAATCCGTGTCAGATCCTCTTCTACGAAGCGTCGGAAGGCGGCGCCGGGGTTCTCGTCCGCCTGACCCGCGAACCGGGTGCACTCGCCGCGGTGGCCCGCGAGGCGCTCGCGGTCTGTCACTTCGACCCGGCTACGGGTGTCGACCTCCGCCGGGCACCCCGGGCCCGCGAAGAGTGCGAGGCCGCCTGCTATGACTGCCTGCTGAGCTACAACAACCAGCGCTATCACGCGGTGCTCGATCGTCAGCTCGTCGCTGAGCTCCTGACGGCGCTGAGCCGGGTCACCGGCGTGGTCGGCGCCGGAGCGCAGACCCGAGCGGAGCAGCGTGACCGGCTCCTCCGGCTCTGTCAGTCCGAGCTCGAGCGTAGCTTCGTTCGGTGGCTGGATAGAAACGGCTACCGCCTCCCCGACGATGCCCAGGTGCTGATCGAGAACGCTTCGGCGCGTCCGGACTTTGTTTACGACGATCCGCCGACCTGCGTCTACGTGGATGGACCGGTGCACGCGGATGCTGAGCGCCACGCCCGCGACGCGAACGCGGTGCGGAGCCTCGAAAGTATGGGGTTCACCGTGGTGCGGGTCCAGGGGCCGGAGACCTGGCGGTCGGTGGTCGGCGATTATCCGTGGATCTTTGGCTCTGCTTCGGAACCGCGGTGAGTGAGAACGGGTATGGGAGGGGCTAGGAAGGCCGGTAACTCCCCCCGGGAGAGGGCGAGAGTGAGGGTGTGCTCATGACTTTCACCTACCGCGATCACCGCCGCACCGTCGCGGCGCTCAGCCGCTGCCGGCAGCTCCGTCGCGCCATGACCGATGCCGAGCGCCATCTCTGGCAGAGGCTCCGTGGACGCGCGGTCGCGGGCGCGAAGTTCCGGCGCCAGCACGAGTTCGGTCCATACGTCCTGGATTTCTTCTGCCCCGAGCGCGACCTGGTTGTCGAGGCAGACGGCGGGCAGCACTACTCGCTGGACGGCGTGGCATCGGATACCCGGCGGACGGAATACCTGGCGGCGCGAGGTCTGCGCGTTCTTCGCTTCAGCAACCGGGAGATTCTGCAGGAGATAGAGGGAGTGGTGGAGCGAATCCGCGAGGCGCTGGAGATGCCCTCACCCTAGCCCTCTCCCAGGG
>CADDYW010000180.1 GCA_902810745.1 Chloroflexota bacterium
ACCGCTTCCGCGCCCAGGCGGTGGTCCTTGCGACCGGCGGCTATGGGCGGATCTATTTCTCGGCGACGGGCGCCCATACCCAGACCGGCGACGGCAATGGCATGGTGCTTCGCGCCGGTTTGCCGCTTCAGGACATGGAGTTTGTGCAGTTCCATCCGACCGGCCTTTACGGCGTCGGGGTCCTGATCACCGAGGGTGCCCGCGGCGAGGGCGGCTATTTGACGAACAGCGAGGGCGAGCGTTTCATGGAGCGCTATGCGCCGAGCGCCAAGGACCTCGCCAGCCGGGACGTTGTGTCACGGTCGATGGCGATGGAAATCCGCGAGGGCCGCGGTGTCGGTCCGCTCAAGGATCATATCCACCTTCACCTCGATCATATCGACGCCGGCGTGCTCGCCGAGCGGTTGCCGGGCATTACCGAGACCGCCAAGACCTTTTCGGGCGTCGACCTCACCCGCGAGCCGGTGCCGGTGGTGCCGACCGCCCATTATAATATGGGGGGAATACCCACCAACTATCATGGCGAGGTCGTGACCTTGAGGGACGGCGATCCCGATGCGGTCGTGCCGGGGCTGTTCGCGGTCGGCGAAGCCGCCTGCGTCAGCGTCCACGGCGCCAACCGGCTGGGATCGAACAGCCTGACCGACCTCGTGGTGTTCGGCCGCGCGGTCGGCCACCGCCTCGGCGAACTGCTCAAGCCGGGGGCCAGCCAGCCGGAGCTGCCCAAGGATTCGGCCGACTTCGCGCTCGGGCGGCTCGACGGATTCCGCCGTGCGCACGGCGGGACTCCGACCGCCGAGATCCGGCTGGAGATGCAGCGCACCATGCAGTCCGATTGCGGCGTGTTCCGCACCCAGGGCACCCTCGACAAAGGAGTCGTCAAGATCGATGCGGTCGAGGAGAGCATGCGCGACATCAACGTGACGGACCGCAGCCTGATCTGGAACACCGACCTCATCGAAACCCTCGAGCTCGACAATCTCATCGCCCAGGCGGTCGTCACGATGCATTCGGCCGCCGCCCGGCATGAAAGCCGCGGCGCCCACAAGCGCGAAGATTATCCAGACCGCGACGACGAGGGCTGGATGAAGCACACGTTGAGCTGGCTCGACCGCGGCAAGGTTCGGCTCGATTATCGCCCAGTGCACGCCTACACACTGACCGGGGAGGTGGAGTTCATCAAACCGAAGCCCCGCATCTACTGAGCTGCGGCTTCAGACCGTGAGAACGTTCAGGCGTCGCGGCTTCGCTCTGGTCGCGATGAACACCCACAACGATGTGGCACCGGCAAGTGGATTTTCGAAGCCCGGATGGCCAGGATTGAATAATGGCATCACCGCGGCGCTCACTACCGGAGCGATCGCCAACGATCTCATTGTCGTCCGGGCAAGGCCAAACGCGCGGGGGAACACGATAGAACTGCCCTCTCGAGGGACCGTGCTGACCGTTCGCATTACCGCGCATCCTGAGAATGGGCGCGCCAATCAAGCGATCATCGAGCTTCTTGCACAAGCTTTGGGATGCCCTCGCTCAGCAGTCACTCTGGTCCGCGGGGCTCGTTCAAAAACGAAGACTTTCAGGCTGTCCCTGAAGTGACCGAACGACTCGTCGGCCGCAGCGTTCGCCTCGATTATCGCCCGCTGCACGCCGACATGGTGACCGGCGAGGTGGATTTCATGAAACCGAAGCCGCGCATCGACTGAGCTGACAGTCAGCTCATCAGCGCCGCCAGCACTGCCTTCAGCGAAGCCTCGCTGTAGGGCTTCGGCAAGACTGGAATGCCCGCATATTCAATCGGCACGCCCGTCGCTCCGTACCCGGTCGAAAAACAGAATGGGACCGAACGCTCGCGAAGCACGTCGGCGATGTTGAAGCTGCGGCCGTCACTGAGGTTGATGTCCAGCACGGCGGCATCGAGCGGCTCACGCGCCGCAAGCGCTTCGCCGTCGGAGGCGGAAAGTGCCGGCCCAACCACGATGCAGCCGGCGTCGTGGAGCATGTCCTCGATCGACATGGCCAGGAGCGCCTCGTCTTCGACGAGCAGCACACGTTTTCCGGCAAGCTCCACTATTCGTCTGTCTCAAGCCGACCGTCGGTCGAAGTCCGATGCATTGAGCGGCAGAGTCAGCTGCCAGCGAAGTCCGTGCGGCAGCCACTCGGTCGAAAGCTCGCCCCGGAGTTCTTTCGCCGTGACCTTGAGCAGCCGCGAGCCGAAGCCTTCCCGGCTCGGCGCCTCGACGGCAGGCCCATCGCTCTCGGCCCAGACAAAGGTCAGCGAGCTTGGATAAGGCGATCGCTTGTCGCGCTTGACACTCCAACGCACTTCAACCCGCCCGTTGCCGTCCGAAAGGGCGCCGTATTTGAGCGCGTTGGTCGCGAGCTCGTGAATCGCCATGCTGAGGGAGAGACTGATGCGCGGCGGCAGGATGATGTCGGGTCCGACAGCGCTGATGTTGGCTCCGGTGCCATGGGCCTGCAGTTCGTCGGCGACGATGTCCTTCAGGTTCGCGCCGCGCCAGTCATTCTTGGTCAGCCGGTCGTGCGCCGCGCTCAATGCGAGCAGGCGCGGTTCGAACCTCCGTCGGAAGTCCTCCGCGGACGTTGCGCTGCGTGCGGTGTGCGCCGCCAGTGCCTGGACGGTTGCCAGGGTGTTTTTCACGCGGTGGTTCAGCTCTGCGAGAAGCAGCTTCTTCTGTTCCTCCGCCATCTGACGATCCGTCACGTCCTGGACCATCCGAACTCCGTAGCGGAACGCGCCGGAGTCATCCCGCACGGTCGAGCTCGTGACGTCGACCCAGATCGTGCGTCCGTCCTTGCGCACATATCGCTTGGTGGTGAGATAACGGTCGATCTCTCCGGAGACCTGTCGCCGGTATTGTGCCTCGTCCGCGACTACGTCGTCGGGGTGCGTGATGTCGAAGATCGTCGTCGAGAGGAGCTCGTCCTTCGAATAGCCGGTCAGTGTTTCGAACGGCTCGTTGACGCGGAGGAAGCAGCCGTTCGCGTCGCATTCGGCAATTCCCGCGAGCACATTCTCATAGGTCGCCGCCAGGCGGTCCTCGGCCTCCCTCAGCGCGGCTTCGGCGAGGACCTTGTCCGTCACGTCGACGGTGAAGCAGCGGGTGTTCCGGAATTCACCGTCCCTGAAACAGACGCTCGAGGAAATGATCACGTGGCGGATCGAGCCGTCCTTGGCGCGCAGACAGGCCGGATATTTGTCGAGCTTTTCGCCCGCGCTGAGGCGGCGCAGAATGTCGCTGATGGTGTCTTCGCTCGCGTGGAATCTCTGTATTGGCTGGCCGATATATTCATCGGCCGTGTAGCCCAGCGACTCATATTCCGCGCGATTGGCCTTGAGGATTGTTCCGTCGGGTCCCACCAGGTGAAGTCCGACGGTGCCGTTCTCGAAGAAATCCTCGAGGTCGAGATCTTCGGCAACCATGGGGGACTCATTCATTGTCATACGCACCCTCACCGGCGAACGGCATCGTTCATCTAATCGTGCGTACGCACAGCGTCCACAAGCGGGCGTCGTTCCATAGGCGGCTCGATTCCTTGCAGCAGTGAGACATGGTGCGAGAGGGGAGTTGACGGGGACCCGCTGACCATCGCCCGCGCGGAGAACTCAACAGCGTTGGCAAGAGCCGTAGAGCGGCTTTTTCCGCCACGTCGAAGGAGCCCGACGCATGTCAGGGGAGGCGGTCTGAAGCGGCCATCGGCTGCAGGATCGGGCGGCGGTTTCTCTGCGAGACAGACGACGTTAACGCAGATCATTTCACGGGCGGCTGAAGTGGTTGTATCGGGCCGCGCGCACGGGGGAAGTATGCTCCAGTATCGTCTGTACTGCCTTGGCGGAGACGAGGATGGCCACAAGATCACGAAGAGCTATGAAATCGAGGCTCTCAGCGACGGCGAGGCTATTGCGCAGGCCAAGGCGATGAAGCAGCCGGTGATATGCGAGCTTTGGAACCGCGCCCGCCTGGTGGCGACCATCCCGCCGCACCGGGATTAGCGACGGTCTCTGGACCTCTTGCCGGCGCCGGTGTGCTTCTAAGCCGCAAGTTGCGAGCGCTTAAGTAAGGGCCGGTGAACCGGCAATGGGTACGTGCGCATCGACGCGCATTCGCGATGCAGGCGCCGCCCATCCAAAGAAGCATCGCCGACCAGACGGCGCCGCGGAGCGGTGGAGCGGCGAAAGCCGCGGCCACCATTGCGCCGGCAGGCAGGCCCCAGAACATCGCGAAGCTTCGCCAGCCTCCCGCCCAATCATGGGCGGAGCGCCTGTCAGCCACTGCAGGCCCCGCCGCCGCAGGATGCCGACTGACCCGTAGCCCTGGCCTCCTGGATCGGCGGACACGGCACGTCGCCGTACGAGCAGAACACGCAGCAGTCTCCAGTGAGTGGCTTGAGCAGTGCGCCGCAATGCGTGCAGTCGTAGAAATACTGGCACGCGTCCGTCGGCATCGTCTCCGTCGCAGCCTTGCCGCATTGAGGGCAGGTGAGCGTGGAGACGGTCTGGATCGTTTCGCCTTTCATTTGCAGCTCAGCGGGCGAGTTTGGCCGGGAAACCGGCGTTGGTCGACGCAGCGGCGATCATCGCGACATTGGCTTTGCTCGCGTCGAAAGCCACCGTGGCCGTCTTCGCCGCGAGATCGACCGACACCGAGCTCACCCCGGCGACGCCCTGCATCGCCTTCTTCACGGTGATCGGGCAGGTCGGGCAGGTCATGTTGGCGATCGCGAACTTCGCCACTCGGACCCGCGCTGCGGGCGCGCTGGCGGCATTGGCCGTGGTTGGAGCCGCAGTCGATACGATGCCTGCGATGCCGAGGGCGATCGCGCTGCCGATGGTGAAGATCTGTTTGGTCATGACGGCCGTTCCTTGTTCAATGTTCAGTAGAAGAGCGGAGCCCACCAGCCCATCGTCATGTTGACGAGGAGCAGCAACGCCGCGGCCCAAAGCGCGATCTTCGTGATCCGGCGCGATTCTGGCCGCGCGCAATAGGAGCCGTCAATGCACTCGGCGCTCTTGCGGAAATAGACATGCCAGAAGCCGAGGGCGACGAACGCCAGCGCAGCGATGGTGAAGTAGATACTGTACGGCTCCAGCGCCGTCAGGTTGCCGATCCAGGCACCCGAGATGCCGATCGTGACCAGCAGCAGCGGGACAATGCAGCAGGTCGAGGCGAGGACGGCGCCTACGACGCCGCCTGCTGCCAGCCACCGATCGCTCTGGTTTGGGTTCGACGCTTCGCTGGAGGCGCCCGCTTGTGGGGGATTCACGGTGTCCAAGACTCACTTTGGGGGCGATTCGCCGCTATGTGCCACCTGTAGCAACTACAGAATCAAGAGGTGTTTCCAATGGCCGGTCTTTCGATTGGTGAGCTCGCGCGCCGCACAGGCGTCCACATCGAGACCATCCGCTACTTCGAGAAGGTCGGAATGCTCGACGTGCCTGATCGGACCGAAGGCGGGCACCGGGTCTATACCCAGCCCCACGTCCGCGTGCTGAGCTTCATCAAACGGGCGCGCGAGCTCGGATTCACGCCGAAGGAAGTGCGGACGATGCTCGCGCTCGGAGGACCCGGGGAGGCGTGCTGCGACGAGGTTCAGGAGATCGCCGTGCATCACCTGGAACAGGTGAGGGGCAAGATCGCCGACCTCGCCCGCCTCGAGCGGCTGCTCGCGTCTACCGTCGAGCGCTGCTCCGGCGGTCATGTGCCCGATTGCCCGGTCATCGACATGCTCGACCAGTCGATACACCCTTAGATACTGCGGCTGCGCTCGGGCCTTGCCAAGCAGGCTCACCAGCCGGTCGAGCCTCGCCTGGCGCCGGGTGATGGTCAGTCTAGCGGAGTTTAGGCTGGCTGCGCTGACCTTCTGCGGGGCGGTGAGACCAGGTCCCAGATAGCCACCGCCGCCATCAAGACCAGGCCGGGATAGAGCAGCCACTCCGCCCGTATTCCATGAAATGCCATCAGCAGGGCGGCCGCGACAACAAGCAGCGGTCCGATCAGCCCGAGGACCATCCGCGGCCAGATGCGATGACGAACACCGGCGATGACGTTTGCGGCCAGCGCGACCATCGCGAACAACGGCAGCAGATAGTGGATTGAAACGCTCTCGTACTGGCTCAGGAAGCCCAGACCGATTGCCGCTCCGAGGCTGCCAATTGCCGGGAAGCAAGCAGCACAGCTCATCGAAGCAAGAATGGCGCCGACCACGCCGGTCGTGTCCGCGGCACGAGTGAGAGTGTCGTTGGTCGACATTTGATGAAAGCTCCGTTGGCGTGTGACCTGGCGAACTGGCGCTCCATGCGAGTCCGATAGGCCGTTCGGTGAACGGGTACGTCCTGTAGCAGCTACAGCTGCAAGCGCTTTTTTTTTGGCGCCGCCCGACGACTTGGCCGTGTCGCGTCTAGAGCATGTAGCCGATGTCCGATGCGCCGGTCGGATAAGCGAATATCGAGCTCTTGAGG
>CADDYW010000181.1 GCA_902810745.1 Chloroflexota bacterium
GGATAGGGCTCCTCCTCGCTGACGAAGAGGAACCCCCGGTCGCGCAGGTCGGGTTGAGCCACGCCCCCGTCGGGCAATTCAAGGCGAACGGCCTCCGCGTCCGGAGCGATCAGCGCCCCGAGCGTGAAGCAGAGCCCGCACTGGCTGGTGGTGGCCATCTGCAGCGTTGCCGAAGGAGATGTGACCCCGACCGAGACGGTCGCGGACTGAACGGCCCATCCCTGGACCTGCACGTGACGCCCCCGAGCGGGCACAACCAGCGCGATCCTTAATGCCGTGAGCCCCTGTCTATGCCGGTCAGACGACGGATAGGCCAGCGCGACGAACCAGCTCTTGCCGAGCCCGCGCAGCTCGCCCAGCACGCGGACGGGACCCTGGATCGGCAGCTGCAGATGCGGGTTCGCGCGCAGCGACTCGATGGCTGCCTCCGTCCACGGGTTTCTGTGGAGCATGCCGTACCTCCGGGTGCACGGGAGATCGACCGCGCGGATGTGGAGCGGGGAGACGATACCGCGATCGCCTTCCAACTCGGATCTCTCCCCGGTGCACACCGCGCACACACTGGCCTATTGGTGCCGTGGGCCCCCAATCGACACGCGGTAAAAGGGCGATAGCACCCACCCGTTCCAAGCCTCCGCGTTGGCAGATACGTTCCACAGGTAGCAGCACGCCTGCAGTCGGTAGGTGCCTGGGGGCAGTGGACGGAGCGGCATGTTCGGTGGCCCCGCGGAACTGACCGCGCTGGTGATGACCTTCACCCGAAGCCTCAATTCGTCGCCGGGCGCCAGGCCAGCGTATCTCGGCATCATAGCCGACCAACCGAGGTCGCCCCCAACGACAGCCGTGGCCGACTCGTTCCAGATCAGCGCCGCGCCTGTTCCCGGGTAGCTAAAACGTACCGTGGCGTCGCCAACATTGGCAAGTACGGCAAGGAGCCACGTCTCGTCGCCCGCCCGAAACTCAGAAGGCACGGCCGGCAGCGTGAGCGACAGGCGCCGAGTGATCTCCGGGTTGGCGCGGGGAGCCTCGAACGGCTCCCCTGCGCCGGATGACGACCCCCAACGAATCATGATCGATACTTCAGCACCCGCACAGCGGCTGGGCACCCAGCGTCCTGTTCACAACATCGATGGGCGTGTAGGCGAACAGCGACGTGTTGCTCAGATAGACCCCTCAGATAATACCACGAGCGTTTAGTTCACCGTCGGTCCGGTAGTTGTAGACCGGGCCGCCGCTGTCACCTCCCTGGACAACCTGACCAGTCGAGGACTGCGCCACGATTAGGGCGCAGGTCGTCACTCCGTCGCTGGTGTCCTTCAAACACTGATTCGTGAGGTACACTCTGTTGCCGCACCGTTCTCCCGTGGTTGCGCCGTCAGCGCAGACGCCAGTTTCGCCTGGCACCTGTGACGTCGAGTAGGAGAGGACACGGTGGGACGAGGTCTCACCGGTGTATACCCAGCCACCCACCGAACTCGCGCTGATGATCTGAGAGTCGCCATCTCCGTTGTCGCGGAACTCTCTCAGGTAGCTGTCGCCAATGTAGGAGTTGTTATTCCACCAGGATCCGTAGCCGCAGTGCCCGGCGGTACTCACGTAGCCGACGGTATCCTTCACCATGCTGAAGCCCGCAGTGCATACGTATGGCTGGCCGTAGAGGTCCTGAAGTTTGATTCCGCCCCACCACGGGGGGCTGTCCGCCGATCGGGAGGTGCGGATCCATTCGCCAGCCTGGACCACCTCCACCCGGTCGGCGCCGAACTCGCGCTGGAGGAGCGCCTTGGCCGCCGGCGTCAGATCCTCGACTCCGATCAATGTCTTGTTATTCCAAATGTCAACCCCCCAATGGCGTAGCTTGACGCCGCGTGCTGCCAACTCCGCCTGGCGGGCAGTCAGTGAGTCACGCACGCCCTCGAGTGAGGCCAAGCTGTTTAGTCGGCCGGCGAGCACTTTAACGGCAGGGAGGCCATCGTGCTGATGCATCCTTCGGATGCCGTCGATCGTCTCGCGGACAGAATCCGACAGTGCCGCGTCGCTGGCGGTTGCATACACAACTACGCTGCCGTCGCTCCCGATAGCTACGCCAGCGAACGAAGCTGGTGCAGCGACTCGCAGGTTCGCCTCGATCTGGCTGGCCATACCCACCACGACGTCTTGGTAGGGGGGCGCTGCTGTGTGCCCTGAGGGTGGTTTCCCATTGTCCGCTGCCGCAGCTATTGGCAGCATGCCCAAGAGGGTGATGATCGTGATGACAGCTACTCTCTTTGCGAGAATTCCTTGCAAGCGTTTGATCATTTTCTGCATCACTCCATCTCGCGCTCGTGTCCACTGTTGCCGGGCGCCTGTCTGGCCACGGTGATGCTCCTCAAAATTGCCTCCCCAGAACTCAAAGCGGACGACAGCTGGCATACGGACGGCGACAGCCGGTCAATGCTGGCCCTCGTAGCGAGCGCTGACAGATCCACGGCTTGTCGCTCATTCGACTGCATCGCAGAGGAAGCCATCCTCCTCGATGACGAGGATTCGGATTCCTCGAACTCGGGTACGCCGTGGCCTGCGGCAAGGGAAAGTCACTCGTGCGTCAGGCTCTTGAACTGGCCAGCTGCACAGAGCGTGGAAGCGAACCCTCTGGTTTAATCGTCCCCGGCGCCCCTCGCGGGCGCTCCACCTCACCTCCTTCCCGGCCCTAGCCGCCTGCCGGTCGTTTCTTCGCCGCTCCATCGCCGTCAAAGCTACCACATCCGGCCCCCGCTGTAACCTGTGGAAAACCACAGGTTTTCCCTCCGAATTTCCACGGGTGGGCTCGGACACGCGGGAGGGGAGTACCGACGACCGTTACCGACTGCCGGATCCGGACGCAACGCACACATCGCAAAGCCGGCGCGCCGAGGTGAGCGCCACTCGCGCCTCGCGCTCTGCGCGTGGCCCCGCAGAGCGAGGACGTCCGAAGAAATCGGTCGCCGGTCCGTTATTCTTATCGAGTTGGCGAGGTGAAGCCGGGCCGGGAGAAGATCCCAGGAAGGGGGAGGCGATTGGCGGAAACGGCGATGGGTGAGTCAGGGGCCGTGGCGTCCGACCGGAGCGACGTCTCGCGGGCCGCGGAATCCGCCCTGATCCAGGCAGCACGACGAGATCCCACGGCCTTTGGCGAGCTCTACACGCGCTACCTGGCCCGCGTCTACGCCTATCTGCGGGCACGATCGCAGACCGACGAAGACGCGGCCGATCTGGCCGAGCAGGTTTTCCTCCAAGCCCTCGAATCTTTTCCAACCTACCGCGATCGCGGCGCTCCTTTCGCCGCGTGGCTCTTCCGCATCGCCCGAAACGTCGCCGTCGACGCTGGCCGGCGTCGCCGACCGACCGTGGACTGGAATGCTGTCCCCGAATCGGCTCACCCGGTCGACGAGGAGGGCCCCGAGGCGATCGTGCTCCGGCGCGAGCGCCTCGCTCGGATGCGCGCGCTGCTGGCCGGCCTGCCGCCCGAGAAGCGGGAGCTGGTAGCACTGCGCTTCGCGGCCAGTCTCACCCTGCGCGAGATCGCCGCGGTTGTTGGCAAGAGCGAATCGACGGTGCACGAGCACCTCGCCGGGGCGCTGCGGCTTCTGAAGGAGCAATTCCATGAAGAATGACCGGGACTTGCGGGTCGCCTACCGCGACCTGCTTGGCGATGACCCTACTGGCGAGCTCCTCGCGCTGATCGCACGACTCGACGCCGCGCTCGCGCCGTCCGCGAGCGACCTTCCGCCCGACCTGGTGGCCAGGATCGACCGCGTTGCGACGGGATGGGGCCGGCGTCCGACGCGGGAGCGACGACTTCGGCGCTGGCGACCCTCTCTTCTGCGGGCGCCGCGCCGGGCGCGTGTCGCCGCCGTCGCGCTGGTCGCGGCGTTCTGCCTGCTGGGAGCGGGCTACGGCCTGAGGTCCGGTCTGGACCACCTGATCGCGGTCCACACCGGCACGGACGCCATCGCCTCGCGGCACCTTGGCCAAGAGGTGAACGCCTCGCGAACAATCCAGGGTTTCACGGTGAGCGTCAGGCAGGTGTACGCGGACCCGAACCAGATCGCCATCGGGCTGACCGTGAGTGGGCCGCCGGGACGGACCTTCAACAACATCGTGCCCTGGGGGGACCTGAGCACCACGCCGGGCCACCAGGTCGCCACGTCCCCGATTTTGACCGACGATCAGGGCCGCGAGCTCCGCGGAGGACTTGGCGGGGAGCAGGGCGGCGTGGTGGATGGAACCGCCGCTTACCTCCTGACCTACGACGGGTCCGGTATCCCAATCGGTCGGAAGCAGATCGACGTCCGTCTGACGATCGGCAAGCTCACCGCCTATGAGGCGCTGGGGGCGAATCGGTACCGCGACGTGACGGTCGACGGGCCGTTCACGTTCGACCTCACCATTCCGGTCGAGCCGGGACGGGTAGCGAGCCTGAATCTGGTGGCGGAATCGGGCGGCGTGCCGGTGACGCTGGAACGCGTGGTGACCGCGCCAACCGGCACGCGGGTGTCGCTGCGCGGCGCCGGGCCGGATGCCGTTGTCCAGCTAACGGCAGGCAGCCAGACCTATCGGCTTCATCCACCGGACGGGCAGGCAGCGCCGGCGTCGTGGGCCGTGGACAGCCGATGGGACTACGTCACCGGAGCGTCGCTCGTGGATTGGCACGGAGAGTCGACCCTGACGGTGCAGCCAGGCCCGAGCGCAGCATTCGCGGCGGGCCGCGGGGCCGGGCAGCCCGGTGCGGGCTCGTGGACCTTTCGCCTCGTCCTGCCGTGAAGTCGGAAGATGACGCCGAGCGAGGCCACGGGTCCGCGCCCGTAGCCCCGACCCTCTGCATTCGCCCCCTCGCGAAGACACTAGGACCACAGTCGCGCCTGGCCTTGTGAGACCATCCCTGTTTGTAGCCTCCCCCTCGTCACGGCTGCCACCTCTCCGACGACGTCTGGTTGTCCATCACGCCCATCGTCGCACACTTACTTCCGCCATCGCAGTTGATCTGCGCCCCACCATAGCTCGGATCTTCGTAATGAATGTAGGTGTTGCATCCCTGGTACCCGCGCGCCGACGAGACAATGTTGTCCCAGCCGGAAGGCATGCTTGGAGTGATGTAGTTCGTACCATCAGTACAGCCAGCTGTATGGTCGGTGGTCCACGTGTAGGTAATTCCCTGGAAGTTTATGTACTCCCAGTCGATTCCTACGACTGTGGAAAAAGCAGGAGTAGCACCAGTGCTCGCGGGAGGCGGCGACGCGGCGAGCAGGGAATCAAGCAGCTCCGGTGTCAAATCACCTGCGTGAAAATCCGGCGGGAGATTCACTCGCCCGCCCGTGGCGGCCGAGATCGCTTCGGAGAACGTGTCGAAGCAGCGGACATCAGGATTCCAGTTTGACAGATTCACTCCAGCAGGCGCGACGTTCGCCACGCAATGGCGTTCGTGCGGCGCCGGCGGTGACTGTGCTCCCGGCGAGGCATGTACCCGCGCGGGAGCCACAGCTAGCCCGGCCACAAGGAGAATGATGCCGGCTATGCCGAAGGTCGCGTGCTTCATCGATTGGCCTCCTCTTGGTCGCTTACGCGAAGAGATCGTACCTTGATCCGCCCCGGAGTCACCTGTGTACCGTCCAAATTTCCCTACCTCGACCATTTTTTATTCGGGCTTCGTCGGCCCGGTGATCCGAAGACTACCGAATCTTGCTGGCTTCCACACTGTGGAAAACCACAGTCTTTATCCTCGGAATTTCCACGGGTGGGCTGATTGCTCCGACACCATGGAGCGAACGCGGGGGAGATTAACGCAAGACGCAAAGCGCAAAAGATCCCGGTCTCAGCACATTGACCTTGCGAATTGCACGTTGCGCTTTCGCTCGTGCCGCGATCAGTCGTAGAAATCGCTTCGCGTGACAGTTGTCTCTGCTCGTCTCACGTCACCGCCGACGCGCGGGGTCAGGAGGCGGCGTGCACAACCAGATCTGCGTCTCGAGCTACAGCCTCGGCGAGCTACTGGGCCCGATCCGGCTCACCCGTCGCGGGCCGGACGGCAAGAAAGTGCCAGTCACCTGGGGAGAGGGCCAGCCCACGCTGACCTTGCTGGAGCTGCCCGCCCAGATCAAGACGAAGCTCGGTCTCGACGCCGTCGAGATCTGCCAATTCCACGTCCTGGAGAACACCCCCGCCTACCTGATTCTGGACCGGTGCGCACGAGGCGGGTTGGGGAGACGATCACCACGAAGACGCGAAGGGCGCAAAGATTCTTTTGCTGGATCGTGCTTCGCGTCCTCTGCGTCTTCGCGGTGCCGATGTCCACCGGCCCGAAATTCGGGGTGCTTCATATTATGCACCCAGGGCGATCGCTTGCGTCTCCCCTGGCCCTAGCTCCACGTCCTGGCGCGT
>CADDYW010000182.1 GCA_902810745.1 Chloroflexota bacterium
AGGCGGCAGGCTGAGCAGTCCGCCTTCGACGAGGACGGCAGAGACCTGCCCGTTGCCGGCTGGACGCCGATGGCCGATGTGCTGGCCCCCTCGGCCCTGCTGGAACAGCCAACAAACGTGCAGGTGGAAGGGGAATACGTGCGCAGCCTGGCGGTGGTGGGCTACCCGCGTGAGGTGCCGGTCGGCTTCCTGACGCCGTTGCTCACCCATGATGAGCAGATCGACCTCAGCATCCATCTGCACATGCAAGACCCGGCAGTGATGCTGCGCCGGTACCGGCGGCGCAAGGCCGAACTGCGGGCCTCGAAGCGTCTGGCTACAAAGCAGGGATGGGTCGATAACCCGGATGAGCAGGTCGCGGCCACCGACGTGGAACGGCTCTTACTCCTGCTGGCCAGCCGCCGGGAAATGCTCTGCGAAGTGGGCCTGTATATCCAGCTGCACGGCAAGACCATCGCCGACCTGGATGAACGCAGCGATCGCCTGCTGGCCCTGCTCAGAAACCTGTCGCTGGTAGCGCACCCGACCACCTTTGAGCATCTCGTGGCCTACCAGACGATGCAGCCCTGGGGCGATGACCGGCTGGGGCGCACTACCCTGCTGGATACCATGAGCGTGGCTTACGCCTTCCCCTTTGTCTCCAATGCGCTCATTATGCCCGGTGGGGTGCTGGAAGGTGTCACGACAACGGGCGAGCCGGTCATCATTGATGACTGGGCCGACGAACTGGACAACCCTCACCGCTTCATTGGCGCGGTGACGGGAGCGGGCAAGTCGTATGCCTGCAAACTCAAAATGATGCGCGAATTGCTGGTGCGTTACCAGGAAGGGGTGCAGGTGGCTGTCATTGACCCCGAACGCGAGTATGAACGGCTCTGCACCGAACTTGGCGGCACGTTTGTGCGCCTGGCGCCGGGTTCGCCGCAGCATCTCAACCCCTTCGATCTGGCGCCGCCGGGCAGTAATCTCTCCGCCTACCTGGCCGACCACAGCCGGGGAGACCGGCTGGCAGAGAAGGTGCAGGCGCTGCACGCCCTCTATGATCTGATGCTCGCCGATCGGGGGCCAACCACCGTCACGCCTCTCTCTATGCGCGAAAAGGGCTTGCTGGATCGAGCCACCTATGAAGCCTATCGCCGCCGGGGCATCACGGCTGATCCGGCTACGCATGTGAACTCGCCGCCGATCCTGCTTGATCTGTATGAGGCGCTGGCATCAGGGGCGGCGGGCAAAGATGAGTATGGCCTGTGCGACCGGCTCTATCGCTATGTGCAGGGCAGTCTGGCCGGCACGTTCTCCGCCCCGACCGATGTCCGCCTGGATCAGCGCTTCGTGGTCTTCGATGTGCGCGATATGTCCGGCGAATTGCGGCCCATCGGCGTGCTGCTGATCGCCGACTTCATGTGGACGCAGGTGCTGGCTTCCCTGCGCCCGCGCGTCCTCTACATCGATGAAGCCTGGTCGCTCATCCAGCATCCCGAAGGCGGCAGGTTCCTGGCCGATCTCGCCCGCCGGGCGCGCAAACGCTACCTGCGGCTGGTCACCATCACGCAGTCGCCGGAGTTGTTCGTTGCTGACCCTTACGGAGCGGTGATTGCGGGCAATGCGGCCACCAAACTGCTCAAGAAGCAGGATCGCACCACGGCGCCGGTGGTAGCCAGTCGCTTCGGCCTCACGCCCTCCGAACGGCAGCAACTGCTCACGTTGCAGAAGCCGGAAGCCCTGCTGCTGGCCGGGGGCAGTCGCCTGGTCGTCACCATCGAGGCCAACCCGCTGGAACACCGGCTGGCGACCACCAATCCCCGCGAACTGGCCTTACGGGGGCAACAACGGACACCGCATCTGCCGCTGTCTGCCGGGGCGGCGGTTCCGACGGCGGCGCCGATGGAGCCTGCCGGGTGGAATGGGGAAACGATGAGGTGAGGTGAGGTGAGGTGAGGTGAGGTGAGGTGAGGGAAGAAAGAGGGCGTGATGAAAGAGGAAGAGAGAAGGAAGGAGTGAGACATCATGACCGTGTTGTTGCAAACACCCCGCCAGAGACAGGTCGGGGTTGAAAGCCTGCCGCCAGAGGCAGGAGCCGCGCGTGTGATGGCCAGAGGAGTTTCGCGCCGTTCGCTCTCGGCGCTGCAACAGACGATGGCGACGCTGGCCCTCGATGCCCGCCAGCCCGTCGCCCTCGAAATCGCCAGAGATGAGCAGGGCATGCACTTTCAACTGCGTGCCAGCGCCCCGCAAGCGAGTACGCACCTGGTCGCGCAAATGCAGGCGCTCTACCCGCAAAGTCAGATGCGCTGGCTCTCCGCCCGGCACGACCCTCTACGTCTGGAACGGGATGAAGCCCTGACAGTAGTGGAACTGGCAGTGCGCGGGCGACCCTACCTCTCGCTCGCTACCCCCGATGAACGCCTCTGGTACCGCAGTGGTAATGGCCCACAGGCTTCTTCAGGGGATGATCCGCTGCTGGCGGTGGTGGGAGCCTTGCAGGCAGTCCCGCCAGGGATGCGGGCCATTGCGCAACTGGCGCTCGTCCCGGCCTCGGCGCAGTGGTCGCGTCCCTACCGACGCAAGGCAGTGGAGCATCCTCTGGAACCGGAGCGCGAGCGAGAGCGCAGGCAAGAGCGACAACACGGGGGGCCATCGATGGGCCTGCTCGTGGCCCTCGCGCTCCTGATTGTCCTCGCCCTGCTCTGGCGCCGGTTTGGCACAATGGCGCTGCCGCTTCTCCCACAGTGGGTCAGGCAGGATGTGCTGCTGGCTTTGCGCGGCCGCCTGCCAGCGCTGTCCTCATCCCAGCTCATGCAGGTGGCAGGCGTGCTGGCGCTGCTCTTCGTCCTCGTCTTTCTTGCCAGCCGCCTCTGGAACCGCGTGCAGGGGCAAAGGCATGCTGCGCTCTACGACCAACGAGCAGTCGGCGAGAAGACAAAACAGGTGGCCTATCGCGCCCGACTCCGTTTGCTCGTCATCGGCAAGGTTGAGCCCCTGCCGTTGTGGGGGAAAAAGCGAGCAGGCCATCCCCTCAGAGGGAGCAGCACAGGAGCATGGATGGGGGAACTGTGGCAATGGGCCAGGACGCGCTGGCGGCAGAGGCGCAGGCGGCGGCAGATGGTTATGCGCCTGGCGGCGGCCTACCGCCAGTATGACAATGCGGCGGGCAACGTGTTGGCGCCTCACGTCTGCCACCTGCGCCGCGCCCATCTGATTGCTTCTCATCGACCGAGAATTGTTCGAAGCTGGCGAGTTCTTCGTCGGCATGCCAACATTCCTCCGGCCAGCTACCGGCGCCGTCTGCGCTTCGCGCTGCGCTACTTGCGTCTGCTGACAGGGCAGTTGCTGCGTTGGCTACTGTTGGGCCGACCTCGCTGGCAACGCGGGGTGAGCCACTCGCCACTCTACCTCTCCGTCGAGGAAGTCGCCGCATTGTGGCATCTCCTCCCCGAACAGGATGCCCCGGAGATTGCCGGGTTAGAGCGCGGCCTGGCCCGTAGCCGTCCCTTGCCCCCTCGACTGGCCAACGCCCTGCCCGCCGAGGTGTTGCCCTACCAGGTAGGCCAGTGCGACCACGCGGGGCAGGTCTGGCCGGTCTTTGCCCACACAGAACTCTTCCACCACAACAGTCTGGCGGTGGCCGCGACCGGCAAAGGGAAATCCACCCTGTTCTCCCATCTGGCGCTGGCGCACCTGACAGGCAACAGCGAGGAAGGACTCTTCTTCCTGGAGCCGCACGGCGATACCATTGCCGCTCTGCTTGGCAGCATTCCCCCGGCGCGGCAGGACGACGTGACGCTCATCGATCTGGCCGACGAGACGGCAGTCGTGGGCCTCAACCCGCTGGATATGACGCAGGGACGCGGGCGTGATAAAACCGTGGACAATATCCTGGCGGTCTTCATTGCCTTCTGGCAAAAGCAGCGCAGTTGGGGACCGCGCACGGAAAACATCTTGCAATTCGCCCTGCTGGCCCTCGCCGAAGCTAACCAGCGCAGACTGGAGCGCGACGGCGAGGAAATGGGGGCAGAGGAACAATACACCCTGCTGGACGTGATTCCGCTCTTGCAACAGCCGGCCTTCCGCCGCATGGTACTCGAAGACGTGCGCGATGTGGTCGTGCTGGATTGGTTCCACAACTACTACGAGCCGCTGCGGCAGAGCTTCCGCGACGAGATGATTTCCTCGATCATCAACAAAATCAGCAAATACGCCGCGGCCAAAGTCTCACGCCGCCTGCTGGGGCAGAGTCGGGCCACCGTGCGCCTCGTTGACGACATCCGGGCAGGTCGTGTGCTGCTGGTCAATACCGCCTCTGGCATCGTCGGCGAAGAGGTTTCGGCGCTGGTGGGGGCCACCCTGGTGGGCCTCTTCCAGGCGGCGCTGGCCGAGCAAGGGCCGCGGCCACCGCAACAGCGGCGGCGTTTCTGGGTGGTGATCGACGAGTTCCAGACGTATGCAGGCATTGATTACAACAGCCTGCTGGCTGAACTGCGCAAATATGGCGGCTCCTTTGCCCTGGCCACGCAATCGCTTTCCTACCTGGATGAGGTCGATCGATCGCTCAGGCCAACGGTGCTTGCCAACAGCGATCACCTGTTCGCCTTCGCGATGGAAGCGGCCGATGCCAGGACACTGGCGCCCTATCTGGACGGGCTGGAGACCGCCGATCTGGTGTCGCTGCCCGCCTACACCTGCTACGCTCGCTGGACGGTGCAGGGACAGCGGCTGCCGGCTTTCTCTTTGCAGATCGCCCCACCGCCTCGAGGGGATGCGGCGGTTGCCACCGCCATCAGACAGCGTTCCAATAAGCGGCACACTCGCCCGGTAGCTCTGGTTGATGAAGAGGTATCGCCAGAACCACAAGAGCCACAACCGGCGCCGGACGACGCGGCGTTCTGGCCCAACGACGATGAGGAGACCGGGTGTCCAGAAGGGATCGCAGAGTCCCAGGTGCAGCTTGAGCCATCGCGCCGGCGGGGGGGACGAGGCAAACGCGGCAAAAACCAGACTCACGAGCCAACGGAGCCACAAGCATCCGCTGCGAAACTCACGCATCCCTATGTGCTGAGTGAAGATGTCTTCACGGAGTCAGGGCGTCTTCATCCCCGTTCTGGGAGCTGGCACCCCGAGCGTGACGAAGGCGGTGAGATGGGTGGTGAGTGAGATGGCCGCCATCGAGCAGAGAAGCGCTGGCAGGAGCCACAAGCAGGAGACGGTGAATGCACGCCTCCTGGGCTGGCTGCTAGCCTATCCGGGAAGTAGTGCGCAGGAACTGGCCGCGGCATTCAGCGTCCACCCGGCAACCGTCTATCGGGCGCTCGCTCGCATGGAGCAGACAGGACTGCTGCAGAGGGTAACCGGCTACGGGGGAGATGCCCGTTTCCTGCTCACGCCGCGTGGCACGGCTCTCCTGGCGCAGGTGATGCAATGTGAAGCCAGGCAGCTTGCCCGGATGTGGCGCCGCGGCCTCGCGGCGCCAGCCCGGCTCGTCCCGCGCCTACTGACGATCGATCACCTGCATAGCTTCGCGCACCAGTTTTTCCAGCACGCCCCGTTGGCGCTGGCACAGCAGGGACACGCGGTGGTGGTGCGCTGGCATGTGGTACGTGACTGGCGAGTGCGCTTTGAGATCACATCGAAGCATGCTCTCAGCGTGTGCACCAACGCCGTTCTCGTCTGGACGCTCTCAGGCAGCGGCGATGCTGAGGCGCGTCCATGGACCACTCAACGTCGGCTGGCAGGAGCCACGATGAAGTGGGAAGCGGCCTTCGTGCTGCTGGAAAGTGGCCTCTGTGACAGTGCGCTCATCGCCACACGACTGCAAACGCTGCTACACTATCGGATATTGTCATCAGTTGAGCGCCAGCGGCAACAGGGGCAGAAGACGGACGCCTCATCCTTTCCACCTGTTCTTATCCTGGTCGAAAACGAGCGACAACGTGAGGTCTGGCAGCAGCTCGCACGCGCTACCGCTCACGACGAGCGCGTGGAACCACTCGGTGGGGCCATCACCATCACGGCGGAGCAGGGCAATCCCTGGCAGTGGCATTGGCGCGATCTGGCGACGGGAGCGAGCGTGCGCCTGGCAGGGGTGTTCGCGCCAATGCCACAGTCCGCCTTGCCACACGGCGTCGTGACGCAGATGGCAGCGGTGCAAGACCTCATGAGCGCCTGTGACAGCGTGTGCGATGGTTCTCTTCCGCCTCTTCCGCTTCTCCACGCGGCCACGCGGGCTTCGAACGCGAACGCGAACGCGAACGCGAACGCGAACGCGAACGCGAACGCGAACGCGAACGCGAACGCGAA
>CADDYW010000183.1 GCA_902810745.1 Chloroflexota bacterium
ATCACTTCCTGGAAGTCGCAGCATAGCGACTCGGATGTCGGCGTCTGGATAACCCACGAGCTTCCGTGTGTAGGGATTCGCACCGCGCTGTCGGTGAACCACTTCCAAGCCGAGAAGGTCACGGTAGAAGGCGACCGATCGATCAAGGTCGCTGACGGTGAAACTAAAGTGCCAGATGCCTTTGAGCAAGACAACCTCCGAGAGCTTAAACTCTTGAACGCTCAAAGGTGAACTCCCGCACGGAATGCCGACGCGCCCTGTGGGGGAAGACATTCCCGTCAGGAGCAGCACCGTTGCGAAAGCAGTGATAGCTTGGCCGTTTCGTGGGACACCACGACCAGGCAAAACCGAACGCGCTCAATCATCGCGGTTCCACCGTGCACCAACCCGTCGTCGATCTATCCCCTACGGGCAAACCTGGTCGCGATCGGCCGCAAGCGTGGCTGTTCCGCGGTGATCTGCCGCAGCACTCCTTCGTAATACGTCTGCGCATTCTGGATGTGCAGGCGAATCGCCGCCACCGCCTGCTCCGGATCGCCCGAGCGAAACCCCGCCACGATCGCCCGATGCTCGCGGATCGTCGCCGCGTAGCGCCCCGCAGGATCCGCTGCGCGGTACGCCTGGATGTGCATATTCGTCTGCTCATACCAGCGCATGACGTGCGCACTGCCGGTGAGGCTGACGATCAGACGGTGGAACTCGTGGTCCACGCTCCGCGTGTGCCGGCGCAGCCGCTCCCCCTGCTCGGCGACGAGCTGCTCGTAGGCCTCCGCCGTCTGCGCGAGCTGGTCGAGGAAGCGCGGCGTCACCCGATCGAAATAGTCCCGGGCGGCCGCCATCTCGAGCACCCGCCGTGCTTCAAAGAGGCCGAGCAGCTCCTCGATCGTGAGCTCGGCAACGTACATCCCCCGACGCGGCAGATCCGTGACGATTCCTTGCCAGACGAGACGATTCAGGGCCGCCTTGACCGGCGTCGGACTGATCCCGAGCTCCCGCCCGAGTGCCTCGGGCACCAGACGCAGCCCCGGCGGAAGCCGCCCTTCGACGATCGCCCCGAGAAGCTCCTGATAGGCCAGGTCCGCCAGACTCGTCCAGCCACCGGACGAGCCGATCGCGCGGCTCCCGTGGGTCGACCCCGACGCTTCCCCCGCATCGCTCGATCTCGTCCGCATGGGCGTTCTCCCTTTCCCCAACCAGCAAACGCGGTCCCCGGCCGCGTCCATCCGGCCTCGGGCCGCCCCTCTTGCCTGTCCTGGTCCTTTTCGTATATCATCGACCCAATCTCCTGTCAAGATTGAAAATCTAGATTTTCGACGGAGGATCTCGATGGCGATCACCGACTGGTTCACCGCGGCTCGTTTCGGCCTCGTCATTCACTGGGGAGCGTATGCCGTCCGTGGCTTCGAGGCCTCGTGGCCACTGGTCCGCGGCGAGATCAGCTACGAAGAGTACGAGGCGCTTGCCGATCAGTTTGCCCCACGGCAGTACGATCCGGTGGCGTGGGCTGCGTTGGCGAAATCCGCGGGCATACGCTATGCCGTGCTCACCACCAAGCACCACGATGGGTTCGCCATATGGGATACGAAGCTGAGTGACTACTCGGCCGTCCAGCGCGGTCCCAAACGGGATCTCATCCGACCCTACGTCGAGGCCTTCCGGGCGGCCGGTCTGAAGGTTGGTTTCTACTTTTCCCTCTGCGACTGGCATCACCCGGATTATCCGGTGGCGATCGCCGATGCGCGTCTGGGGCGGACTCGTCCCCGCCGCGCCCTCCCCCCGGATGCTCCCGAGAGCATCGCCGCGGCGCCGGCCCGCTGGGAGCGCTATCTGGAGTTCATGCACGGTCAAGTTCGCGAACTCTGTACCATGTTTGGGAAGATCGACCTCCTCTGGTTCGATGGTCAATGGGAACACACCGCTGAGGAGTGGCGGTCCCGGGAGCTGGTGGCGATGATTCGCGAGCTGCAGCCAGGGATCGTGATCAACGACCGTCTTGCGGATCGAACCCTCGGGGATTATGCAACACCAGAGCAGTTCGTACCGGTAACGCCACCTGAGCGTCCCTGGGAGACCTGCATGACGATCAACGAGACCTGGGCCTACAATCCGAACGACCGGGCCTACAAGTCCAGCGGCGCGCTGATCGCGACGCTCGCCGAGGTCGTCTCGAAGGGCGGGAACTTTCTTCTCAACGTCGGCCCCACGGCCGACGGCGAGATTCCCCCGGTGTTCGCGGCGCGCCTGGCGGTCATCGGGCAGTGGCTGGCCCGGAACGGCGAGGCGATCTACGGCGCCGGGCCCGGCCTCCCACCTGGCGCGTATTTCGGGCCGACGACTGCCAAGGGGGATGCGCTCTTCCTACATGTTCTCGGCCGCCCCTCGGAAGGGGTGGTCCGGGTGCGCGGCTTGCCCCGCGACGTGGTGGCCGTTCGGGTCCTGGCCACCGGCCAGGCCCTGGATTTCGATCCACACCGCAACCACCTGAGCAATCACATCGATATCCACGTGCCGGACGCAGTGCTCGATCCCTACTGCACGGTCTTACATCTAACATAGATTTCGTGCGAATAGAGACGGAATCACGGTGGCACCTCCGGAAACGTTTCAAAGCCAGGGAGTGCGAGGTGGTAGCGGAAAAGGGAGCGGAGCACGATTGCGATACCCCGCCAGGGGCGGTCGCCGACGAAGGTGAGCGTCAGCGCGTGGTCGCTTTGGGCGATGATCGCGCGGCTGTGCGCGCCGATCTGTACCGACTCCGTGATGCCGGCGGCGGCCAAGACGGTGGCACCCGCGACCTGTCGGCGGAACCAGCGAACGAAGTTTTGGGCGAACAGAACCAACTCCTGATAGAGCGCGATCCCGGCTTGGTGGCGCGTGGGCAGGTGGCGGCTGGCGAAGATGCCCTTGCTCTCCTTGATCCCGGCCTCCATTGCCTGGCGCCCTTTGGAGAAGACGCCGCCCCGGCGGGCCGGCCAGTCAACCGGGGTCAGGTCAGGCGTCGCGATCAGGGCGGCCCAGTGCTCCGGGCGGTCGTCGCCCCACCACTGCTTGCAGGCGAACAGGCGCACCTGGTAGGGGCAGTTGCCGAACTGGGTGCGCTGACTTTGGGCGATGAAGCCGTTCTTGCTGATCTTCTCCCAGCGCAGGCCTGTCTCCTGGCGCAGAGCCTGAGCAATCTGAGGTGCGTGGGCTTTGGCCAGGACGTTGTAGCCCTGCTCGTCGAGCTAGGCGAGGTGCTCGGCCTATTCAAGCTGGGATAGACCGGCGACGCGAGCGGGGGTCGAACAAGGCCGCGCCCCCGGCAGGAGAACGGGCAGGCACCCATCCTGCCGGCAGCGAAAAGCCTTGGTCGGCAGCTGGATCACTCGGGGAGAGCAGAGGTGGAGAAGCTCGAGGGTTCAGGACGGGAGCCGGGAGATTTGAGTCTGGGAGGGGGGAGCAAAATCGATCCCGCGTCACGCGGCAAGACGAGGCAGATCTCCGACCGAAAGCGCTGGCCACGCTAGGGAGAAATCGGGTTGACGACCGTCGTCGCCTGGACGTGATCGAACCAGGCGACCAATCAGATCGAGGACAGATTGGAGAGGACAGATGGAGGAACTGCGCGCGCAGGATGCCCGGGTCCAATGGGATCCCTTCGCTGGCGAATACACCATCGAGAGCTCCCCGCTGGAGATCCGCCTGCGGCAGACGGGCGAGGGTCTGGTCACGCTGGCGAGTCTGCGCCAATCCGGGCGGGAGTGGATTCGGCCGGCTGGTCCGGCGCCAGCCGCGCTGGCGCTGGGGAGTATGTCCGCCGCTCTCCGACCGACAACGAGCCAGCTTTTCCGGGGGGACAACGGTGAGCTCGGGCTCCGCCTGCAGGGGCGGCTCGGCGATACTCCGCTGATCGGGACGGTCACCTGGCGGGCGTACCCGAGCGGGGGGGTGGTGCGGGTCGACGCGGTGCTGCGGAATGAAGGGAGTGTCCCCTGGCGGGTGGTGGATCCTCCCTCGCTCTGGCTCCCGCTCGCTCCGCCTGCGCCGGCCCGCCTGGTGACCCTCCGGGGTGGGGCGTTCCACGAGGACCTTCCCCCTCGCGGCTATGCTCTCGAGATCACCGATCTCGGCACTCGCGCTCGCCGCTGGGAGGTCGGCCCGGATGGACGCTCGTCTGCAGCCTTCCTTCCGTGGTTCGCCCTCCTCGATTCCGCGGGGGGCCTCACGGGGGCCCTGCTCTGGTCCGGGCGCTGGCATCTCCAGCTTGGCCCGGCGGACGGTCACTCCACCCTGACGATGGGCCTCAGCGATCTGGAACACGAGCTGGCCCCCGGCCGCGAATTCTCGATTCCCGCCGCCCTCATCGGTGCGTTCGTGGGTGATCTCGACGCGGCAGGCGCGCGGCTGCACGAATGGGAAGAGCGCTACCTCTGTCCGCCGGTCCCGGCGGACTGGCCCTGGGTCCAGTACAACCACTGGTACGCCTACCTTGGCGACATCGACGCCGAGCGGTTGTGGCGCGAGGCCCGGGTCGCGGCCGAGGTCGGCTGCGAGGTGTTTGTGATCGATGGCGGCTGGTTTGCCGGAGGGCGCCCCGACTCCTACGTCGCGGGCTGGGGAAACTGGGTCGAAGATCGGGCAAAGTTTCCCGACGGCCTCCGAGCCTTCGGTGAGCGGCTGCGGGAGCTCGGCCTGCGGTTCGGGCTGTGGGTCGAGCCCGAGCGGGTGGACTCGCGGGGAGCCGTGGCCGGCTCCCACCCCAACTGGCTGGCAGTCCGCGACGGTCAGGTCATCACGCGGACCTGGGGAGGTGAGCTGGATGCTCACCTCTGTCTAGGAGTCCCCGAGGTCCAGGAATGGATGGCGCAGACGATCATCCGGGTCGTCCAGGAGTACGGTGTCGATTGGTTGAAGTGGGACTACAACGTGGGCTACGGGGTGGGCTGCGATCGCCCGGATCACGGCCACCAGCGGGGCGATGGCGCCTACGCCTACACCCTGGGGCTCTATCGCGTTCTCGAGGCCATCCGCGCGGCCTGCCCGGGGCTGGTCATCGAGAACTGCGCGAGCGGGGGGAACCGCGTCGATCTCGGCATCCTGCAGTACACCCACACCCAGTGGCTGTCCGATTACACGCACCGGGCCGCAAGCTGTCGCCAGCACGCCCAGGGCGCCTGGTACGCCCTCCCGCCTTTCTTCTTGAATACCTGGGTTCTGGATCAGGTCAACCCCCTGGAGCTGCGCAGCCGGATGGGGGGCGCCTTCGGCGTGTCCGCCCGTCTGTCCGAGTGGAGCGCCGAGCAGCGGCAGGCTCTGGCCCGCGCCATCGCCGAGTACAAGCAGATCCGACCACTGGTCCGTCAGCGTCGCTACGTTCTCGGGTCCCTGTGGCACGCCGGGTGGGACATCTGGCAGTTCGCGGATCCGACATCGGGAGAAAGTGCCATCCTGGCGTTTCGGGACGGGTCAGCGGTCACTGACGTGCGCGTCCCTTTGCGTGGCCTGGTCGCCGATTTTCACTACCGGGTCGTCGCGGTAGATCACGGCAGCGCCGACCTCTACCCGGGCGCGCAGCTCCTGGAAGAGGGACTTCGGATCTCGCTGCCCGTCCCGCACACGAGCGCCCTGATTCGGCTCGAGCCGCTCCGGTCGTGATCGATCCGGGGCGTTTCTCGACGCGGGGGACGCCTGCCGTGCGCAACGCAATCGCGACTGCTTTCACCGGACCCGAGATACCCGAGGAGAGCGGGATGCCAGCGGGTGCCCAGCCCGGGCCCAGCTGGCGGCGCAACGTATCCCAGGTCGACGCGGGGCAGATCGCTCAGAAGGTCCCGATATCCCGTGATCGTCGGCCCGTCCCCCTTCCCGGATTATCGCGTTCGGCGTGGCCAGACACCGGTGCGTGCCAACTTTCTAGACGACCGGGCCAGTGCAATCGCGCGGCACGATTGGCCGCTCGTACGCCGCAATGACCGCGGCGACCCGGCATGCCGCGGCTCCCGACCCCAGCTTGGGCGAACGTCACACTGCCAGGTGCCTTCTTTTCCGGCAGATCCTCGAACGCGTCGCGCATCGAGAGGGTCTCCGAGCCGGTCGTCGATGCCTGGGTTTTGCACGCACATCTGACGAGAGCATCGGCAAGAGGATCCAGGCGAGACGGGAATGGTTGGGGATGACGGCCAGCAAGCCACAAGGCAGATTGCCGAAGCATCTCAGCATCTCTTATTGCGACGAAACACGTGATGGCCGGGTAACTGTTCAGATTTCCTGGGAAGTTAAGGCCGCCAAGCAGGCCGTGTAGGGATT
>CADDYW010000184.1 GCA_902810745.1 Chloroflexota bacterium
GGTTACACCGTGTCAATCCAGGAAGGACTTGAGCGGGAGCCCTACCTCTTCGCCAGCTGCCATCGAGATCAGGCCGGCTTCGAGAATCTCCTGCGCGTCGCGCGCGATCTCGACGCTGACGATGCCCTCGAATGGCTGCTCGGTCAGAATCTGGTGGACGAAGTAGGCGGGACCGGACTTCCGCTCGTCGGGCAGCGGCTCGGCCGTCAGGATCTCCGGCTCGGTCATGCCGCGCGTAGCCAGGCTCACCTCGGCCGCGCCGGTGACGGCGATCGCGCCCTCGGTCCCGTAGATCATCAGCGGTGTGCGGACCGGCGTGGCTGGCTGGGTCCAGGTCCCTTCGCAGATGGCGTGGCCGCGCGGGTAGCCCAGGATCAGGATCGCGTTATCCTCGACGGTGAAGAAGTCCTTGGAGTAGCGGCCGCCGAGCGCGACGACCCGGCTCGGCTGACCCATGATCCAGCGACTGAGCACCGCGCCGTAGCTGCAGAAGTCGATGTAGGCGCCACCGCCGTTGCGCTCGCGATCGATCAGCCAGCCCCAGCCGACCCGACTGATCGGACCGCGCTGGGCGTAGTCCTTCGGCGGGCCGCCGTGGCCGGCCCGGTTGTGCACCTGCCAGACCGGCCCGATCCGTCCCTCCTCGACCAGCCGCTTCGCGAGGTGAATCGCCGGCTGCCAGTTCGTCGGCCAGTTGACCATCAGACGAATCCCCGCCCGCGCGGCGGTCGTGGCCATGCGATCGGCCAGCTCGAGGTCGGCGGCCATCGGCTTCTCTTTCATCACGTGGACGCCCCGTGCTGCCGCCTCGGCGACGACATCGGCGCAGGCGCGATTGTCGGCACAGGTGACGATGGCCTCGGGGCGGCCGCGCTCGTAGAGCTCCTCGGCAGTGCGATAGACCGCGAGTCCGGAGAACTCGCGGGCAAAGAATTCACGAAGCTCGTCGTCCGGCTCGGCGAGCCCGACGACCTCGGCCTCGGCGCATTCGTAGGCGTTGCGCAGCAGCCCGCGTAGGTGCAGGTGCGCTGCGCTGACGAAACCCAGGCGAATTCGACGATCAGCCAACTCTCATCCTCCAAAAAGATTCAGCGCCGACGATGATAGCACAGAGACGCGCGGGGATTCGCCTGCGGTGGACAATGGCAGGAGGAGCACGCAAAGCCGAGAACAGAGTGACCGAAACGAGATGCACAGAGCGGAGGAAGGTACGCCAACAAAAATGGGCGCCCGACCCACTCGATCACCGGGCGCCCCGGAGGCAGGAACGGTTGGAGTTTCAGACGAGGTAGAGAACCGGGTAGATGACCAGCACCCAGAGCACGTCGACGAAGGTCCAGTAGCGAACGACCGCCGTCACGCCCCAGTGGCTCTCCGGTGAGAAGTGTCCCTCTCCGGCGAGACGGTAGACCACGGCGAGAGCGACCAGCCCGCTGATCAGGTGCGCGACGTGGAGACCTGTCGTTGCGAAGAAGGCCGTTCCATACGGGCTGGAGACGGAGAACTCCGCCGTCGACCATTCGAACCCGACGCCGATGACGAACAGGGCTCCGAGGCCGAGCGTCCCGAGAAAAGAGTGGAGCATCGTCGCGCGGTCTCCCCGAGCGAGCGCCGCGCGGCCGCGGTAGGCGAGAATACTGCTCGCGATCAGGACGAGCGTCATTGCCGCGCCGAGCGGCTCGTTGATGCCCTTCGGACGCGCTGCCCCCGCGAGATAGAATCGCGCGGTGATGAAGGCCGCGAACAGGGTGGCCTCGGAGGCGATGAATAGCCAGAGACCGAGCTGATTGATCGCGATACGGTTGGCGGGCGCCGTGTGGTAGCGAGTTGCGGTGATCTCCATACGTCCTCTCCCTCAGGCCAGCGCCTCGAAGGTGCCCCCGCGTGGGACGACCCCGTGGACTGAATTGGGCACTCCATAGTCGTAAGGATGGCCGGTTACGACCGGCGGGTGGGGAAAGTTCTCGATCGGCGGAGGCGATGACGTCTGCCATTCCAGGGTTCGGGCTCCCCAGGGATTCGCCGCGGCTTTCGGGCCGCGAAGCAGGGTGTAGACCATATTCGCGACGAAGAAGAGGAAGCTCGATCCCAGGACAAATCCCATCATGCTCACGATCTCGTTGACGCCCTGGAGCTGCACCGGATAGGTGGCGATGCGTCGGTTCATCCCGTGAAGGCCGAGCCAGAACATGGGGAGGAAGGTACCATTGAAGCCGATCATCATGAGCCAGAAATGGATCTGAGCCAGCTTCTCATCGTACATACGCCCGGTCATCTTCGGGAACCAGTAGTAGAGGGCCGCGAACAGCGCGAAGATCTCGCCGCCGATGATCGTGTAGTGAAAGTGGGCGACCACGAAGTAGGTATCGTGGAGTGCGATGTCGGTCGGCACGTCGGCCAGGAAGATGCCGGTGATCCCGCCGATCAGGAAATTGAAGATCATGCCGAGCGCGAAAAGCATCGGGGGGCGCAGCCAGAGGCGTCCCATCCAGATCGTGCCGAGCGCCGACAGGAAGACCAGGCCGGTCGGGATCGAGATGATCTCGGTCGTGACCAGGAATGGCGCCAGCAAGGTCTCAGAGATGCCCGCGACGAACATATGGTGGGCCCATACGCCGCCGCTCATCAGCAGGATACCCAGGAAGCCGGCGATTGCCCAGCGGTAGGCGTAGAGCGGCTTGCGGGCGAAGTGAGGCAGGATCTCCAGGACGATGCCGAAGCCGGGAAGCGCCATCACGTAGACGGCCGGGTGCGAATAGAACCAGAAGACGTGCTGGTAGAGGAGCGGGGCGCCACCGGCCGATGCCTTGAAGAAGGACGTTCCGGCGATCCGATCAAGCTGCACCATCAGCAGAGCCGCGGCGAAGAACTGCGTGTAGAGCAAGGCGATCCAGGAGGTGACGAAGATGGACCAGACGAAGATCGGGATGCGCGACCAGGTCATGCCGCGGGCTCGGAGGTGGACGATCGTGGCGATGAAGTTGAGACCGCCAAGGATGGACGAGAGACCGAACGTGATGATCGCCAGGTTGAAGAGCGCCTGCCCGCTCGCGTTTCGCTCGCTCAGCGGTGCATAGGCCGTCCAGCCGGAGTCCCAGCCACCGAATGCCTGGGAAAGCAGGAGCAGGACCGCGACCGGTGGAATCAGCCAGTAGCTGAGGGCGTTGAGACGCGGGAACGCCATGTCCTCGGCGCCGATCAGGAGTGGCACGATGTAGTTGCCGACGCCGCCGACGATCGAGGCGACCGCGACCGCGATCATGAGGATGCCGTGCATGCTCATGACGCGGTTGTAGGTGCCCGCGTCTAGGAGCGGCTGGACCGGATTCAGCATCTGGGCGCGAATCAGCATCGCGAGCAGGCCGGAGAGCAGGAAGACGACGACGAACGTGGCGAGGTACTGGATCCCGATGACCTTGTGATCGGTCGTGAACGTGAGATAGCGTCGCCAATCGCGTGGTCCCTCCGCGACAACGGGTCGACCCAGCCACTCGCGGGCCCACCGCTCCCACGCGCCAACGCCCAGGAGCCAGCCGGCGAGCGCGCCGAGGTAGCCGACGCTGAAGCTCGCCTCGAAAGACCACGCGGAATGGCCGGTGAGCAGCCGGATAATGGCGAGCGCCCCGGCGCCCAGGCCGAAGCAAATCACGGCCCAGAGCAGACCCCGGCCGATCCAGCTGAAGGCGCTCCAGGTCGACGGTACACCCGATCGCGTGGCGGCAGTTGTTCCCATCATCGTGAATCACCTCTGGTGGAGTCGGCGTTCGGCGTGGATGTTGGTTGGGCAGCTCGCGGCGTGCTGGAGCGTGCCTGCTGGGTGATCCACGTCTGGAACTCCGACTGACTGACGACCCGCACCGGCATCATCATCGCCGTGTGTCCCAGGCCGCAGAGCTGGGAGCACTGGAGACGGAGATTGGGGTCATCTCGATAGGAGCCGGTCTGCGTCGGCCGGAGCGATAGGCTCGTCGTCATACCGGGCACGGCATCCATGCGAATGAGGAACGCGGGAATCCAGAACGAGTGGACAACGTCGGAGCTGGTGATATCAAAGCGAATCTTCCGATCGACCGGCAGAACGAGTTCGGCGCGGGTCGTCACACCGTACTGCGGATAGGTGATCGTCCAGGCCCATTGCATGCTGCCGACCTGGACGACGAGATCGGGTTCGGAGTAGGCATTCACGATCTCCGGGAGACTCACCAGGCCGGGGTAGATCATGATCGTCAGCGCGAGGGTCGCGGTGACGGTAAACCAGACAATCGGGATCGCGCGGTGCCCGACCCGAGTGGGCACGTCGCTCCCGGAAGCTCCCCGCGCGCGGTAGCGCAGCACACTGTAGACAAGCATGACGACGACGAAGGTAAAAACTGGCACCGAGAAACGCAGGAGGGTTTGAAAAGCCTCTTGGATCTCGTGACCCTTGTCCGACCGCACAACTGGATAGAAGTTAGCCCCGGCGAGGATCTCGCCCAGCGTGGTCGCGGCGAGCCACGCCAACCCGACGATGGCCAGGTCACGCCTCATCCGTCCTCCGAACGATACTTCGTTGCACGGCTGGCGGTTCTGGTTCCACGTCCGCGCGCGTCACGAGTCGTGCGGATGGGATCGCGAAGACCCCCGATCGAGCGTTCTCTGGCTGGGTGTGCCGGGAGGTATGGCGACCAACTACCGGTGACGCCCGGTTTTCCCCGGTTCACTGAACTCGGACAACGTGGTCAGTGCAACCGCTCGTACCGACCGGATTATAGGGGCGCCTCGAGGCCGCGCCATCTGACAGATGGGGTGCAGATCTACGGCAAACGACGTATTTTCGCCGACGACCCGCGCCGGGGAGGTGTCAGATTCGCGCTGGTGAGCTGATCCGAGAACAGTGGCACGCGATCGGGCCACGGAGGACAGCTCCGAGACGTGACGATCGAGGGATCAATCGTCGAGGGACCCTCGCGCCGGGGACGCTAGCTCAGCAGCCCGCGTCGGCGGGCGATCGCCACCGCCTCGAGGCGACGGCGCGCTCCCAGCTTCGCGAGGATGTGCTGGACGTGGGTCCGGACGGTGCCGCTACTCAGAACAAGCTGGCTCGCGATCTCGTTCGTGCTCGCGCCTTGAGCGAGAAGGCGCAGAATCTCCTGCTCGCGCGCGGTGAGCGCGTCAGTCGTGACGCGGAACCCCTCGTCCGGCGGCGATGTCTCGCCGACGAGTCGGTCGAGCGCGTGGCGAATCTGACCGACGAACCGCTCGTGGGAGAGCTGGCGACTGGCGTCGCGCAGAACGTGCGCGGTGAGCCCGCGCGGCAAGGGAACGAGAGTCATCTCGACCGGACGACGCGCCCCGTTGCCCTCGTCCACCTGAATAGTGAAGCTCGGGGGTGGCGAGCCGCGCTGCAGCGCCAGCATCGGCTCGCACGGGGCAGCACAGACCCGTCGTCCGTGAAGGTCGGTTCCATTCAGGAGGCGATGACACGGCTGGCCGATAGCTTGGCCAGGGGCCAGGCGGAGAAGGGCCTGCGCCGCGCTGTTCCAGGCGACGATGCGGTAGTGTTGGTCGACGACGAACAGCGGATCTCCACACTGGATCAGGGTAGCCAGGATCTCCGACGCGGACGCCGGGTCGATCTCGCGGGAGGATGCTGCCTCGGACGGCCCCAAAGAGAGAACGTCTGGATCTGAGTGGTTTCGCCCCTTCATGCACGGTGTCCACGTCGTTCCGGCGGCTGGTTCCGGTGGTGGCTGCCGCGACAACGCTAGCTTCAGTATAGCAGAGTGTCCTGAATCGACCCTGAGAGCTACGCGCCCGAGCCTGAACGATTCCTGAACGCGCGACCGGCGCAGCGGCAACCCGAGACAGTCGATCTCCGCCGGGACGCGTCCGCGATCCGGTGCCACCAGACGCCTGCGATACCGAGTAAGTTAGCGGCGGCAGGGACGACGGCACGACCGCGACTGACAGCTACGACAACGCCCAGCGCCTGACCCAGGTCCTCAACCAGCAGGGCAGCAACGTCATCAGCCGGCACAGCTACACGCTGGATAGCGTCGGCAACCGGACGGCGCTGGCCGAGACGCTTGCCCAGGTTGGCGACGGGACGACGAATAACAATATCTCGTACAGCTACGACCGGCTTTATCGGCTGACCGGCGATGGCACACGTAGCTACAGTTATGATCCGGTCGGCAACCGCCTTAGCCTCACCCAGGGCGGAACGATCAATTACA
>CADDYW010000185.1 GCA_902810745.1 Chloroflexota bacterium
CCCGCGAGCAGAACGACGCAGACAATGCACGCGAGCGAGACGAGATCAGTCGGTTGCTTCGTGTATCCCATTCTGCCTCACATCCGGGGTTCAGAAGAACGGCGATGCAGTGTCCGGGCGAGCGTCGTGGAACGGGCTCTCGAACGGGCCGTGCCGGGCCAGGGATTCCACGCCGCGACGCGCACTGACCCCGGCGGCGAGTCGACGATCCTTCATCCGCGCGCCGTCTCAGCTCTCCCGGTCACGAGCGCGATCCTCCCCGGGCCCGCCGCGCGGCCTCGGGCAGATCGCGGGAGGACGCGTGCCGCGGGGATGCGCGCCAGCGGAGCCGCCCGTGCACCGGTACCGCGTGGCGGGATCGGGGACGGCGACGTCGAGACCGTGGCCGTGCCCAGAAGCCGGAACCGGGCGGCCACGGAGGATGGTCGCTCCGACGAGGGGCGAATCCCCGAGTCTCACCTGACGCGGCGAAACCATGCTGCTTCTCGACCTACCCGGTCCGCGTCGACGCGGCTCGGCGCTGGCGATCATCCCAGCCCCATGGCTGACTTTGCCGCCTGCAGAACCACGTCTGCCTCGACGCGGGCACGCTGGCAGCCCTCGGCGAGTACGCCCTCGAGCGCGGCTCGGTCGCGTCGAATCTCCTGGTAGCGCTCCTGAAGCGGACGCAGCCGGGCGATGATCAGCTCGGCAAGCTCGCGTTTCAGGTCGGCATAGCCCTTTCCCTGGAAGTGCGATTCGATGTCGGAGCGCGACTCGCCGGAGAGGAGCTGATAGATCGTCAGCAGATTGTAGAGACCGGGCTGCGTCTCGTCGAATCGGACCTCGCGGCCGGGCCCGGTGACGGCCCGAGCGATCTTCCGGCGGACGTCGTCGGGAGAGTCGAGCAGGCGGATCGTGTCGTAGGGGTTCTTACCGCTCTTGCTCATCTTCTTGGTCGGGTTCTGGAGCCCCATGATTCGTGCACCGGCCTCGGAGATGACTGGCTCGGGCTCGCCAAAGACGACGCCGAAGCGGTGATTGAAGCGCGCCGCGAGGTCGCGAGCCAGCTCGAGGTGCTGGCGCTGATCGGCTCCGACCGGCACCAGGACGGGCCGCGGCGGCCGTCCACTGTAGAGCAAGATGTCTGCCGACTGCAGAACCGGATACGCGAAGAGCCCAACGCTCGCGGCTTCCCGCTCTCGGCCGGCTTTCTCCTTGAACTGGGTCATTCGCTCGAGGCGCCCCATGGATGCGATACAGTCCAGCATCCAGGCGAGCTCGGCGTGGGCAGGCACGTGGGATTGAACGAAAATCGTGGCGACGCTGGGATCGATCCCGGCCGCGAGCAGGAGACCGGCGACCTCGCGCGTCTTCTCGTGAAGCTCGGTAGGCTTCTGCGGCGTCGTGATCGCGTGGAGATCCACGACGCAGAAGAACGACGGGTACCGGTGCTGGAGGTCAACCCAGTGCACGATCGCGCCGAGGTAGTTGCCGAGGTGAAGGCTACCGGTCGGCATGATCCCGGACAGCACGCGTGGCCCTGGCTGCGATTCCACCGTCACATTCTCCTGCTCAGCCGATGTCGCACCCGCCATCGCCATTCTCGCGGGCACGAGCTCGTCACGCCTCTCCCGGACCCGCGCGACAAGTGCCGTGCCGGCCGAATCAGGAGACAAGGCAAGCAGATGGACAGACGGTGGTCCGAGCGCCGCGCCCGCGGCATCCCTCGCCGCGGGCGCAGGGCAAGGTCACGTCGTCGCCGCTTTCAGCCGCGAGCCGAGACGACTCCTGGCTCCTCTTCGTGCCCGATCTGGACGAGATGGGCGATCGCCGCCAGGATGAGCAGGATCTCGACCGGCTTCGCAATCTCGGCGAGCCCGAGCGGGTTTGCGCGTCCGCGCGTGAAGAAGATCCAGGCGGCGAAGGTCGCAGCCGGGTAAACGATCAGTACGGCGTCGAGCAGGCGCCGCCACCCGAGCGACGAGGCCTGGCTGATGATGAGCGCGGCGATGAGAACGATGTAGCCGACGACATTGAGAGTGAAAAGAACGCTGAGCGGTGGACGAGTGAAGACGCCGTGCGTAACCAGGATGACCAGCGCGAGGTGGCAAAGTCCGTCGATGGCAGCAAAGATACCCATCAGGAATACGAGGGTCCGAGCCATTCCTTTCCTCCCGGTTCACGTCGAGGTACCACCATCGTAGCAGTATTCGCGGAGCGTGGAAATTTTCCGGGGAAAGATCGATCCGTTGGGGAGCGATCGGCCGGGAGCAAGCCGGAATTAATCAGGATGGTGCGAATTCTGGTGAACGCAGAGGGGTCGTCGCGCGTTATCATGGTAACGTACCCCGCTAGCTCTGGTCCGTCGCCGTGCTCATGGGCGTGTCGTAGGAAGGAAGCGTTGTCCTCCTGGTTCTGCTCGGCGTCCGCGTGCACCTCGCGCCTGCTCGCACTCGTGCTCCTCGTCGCGGCCCTGGGCTGCGCACGAGCGCCCGGCGCCACCTCGCGCCCGAACGGCCCCGCCCCGCCGGTCAGCCCGACGCCGTCGGCGGTGGTCACCATCGCCGAGCCGCCGACACCCACGGCCGTCTTACCGTCGCCAACGCCGGTCGCGCCCCGTCCAACGCCGACGGTGCCGGGTCCCACGCCGGTTAACCCGACGCCGAGGGCGGCCGTCGGCGGCATCGAGTCGATCCTGCCCGCGGGCGCGACGCTGGTGCCTCTGCCCGGCGCGACCGAGGCGACCGGGATAGTGGCCGACCTGGAAGGAAACGGCGCGCGGGATATCGTCGCACTCTATCGTGGCCCGGCGGATCCGAGCGGCTACTCGCTGGTGGTGGCGGGCCCCGATGGGATGGGCCGGCTCCGCGTTCTCTGGCGCTGGAACATCAACGGCGTCGATCCGACGACGCCGGACGCGTTCCAGCTCGCGCTGGTCGATTTCGTCGGCGCTGGCCCCCCACAGGTTTTCGTCGCTTCGCGCATCGGAGCGGCGTGGGAGCAGCTTCGCGTCGTCTCGTTCGCCGGGGGTACCGCGAACGTTCTCTTTGCCAGCCTCGGAGATCAGCCGATTGTGCTGACGCCGCGGGGAGGAGGCCGACCGGGGCTCGCCTTCTGGCAGCATCTGACCGGCCCGGCCGGCCTGGAGGAGGTCTGGCAGTGGGATGATCGGCTGGGTCGGTTCGTGCGGGCCGATGGTGCTTTCCCGGAGCACTACGCGACGGAGATCATCCCCCGGCTGGAACGAGACCTCTCCCTCGCCCCCTCGTCCCCGTACCTGCTGTACAGCCTCGCGATCGCCCAGCTCCAGGCGGGGCTCGACGCGCAGGCACTGAAGACCGCGCGGCAGGGCCTGGCAGGTCTGCAGGCTCTCGAGCAGCAGTGCCCGTCGTGCTCGTTCAGCAGCTTCGCGCCGGACTTCCGGGAGATCGAAGCCTCGGTGCTGCGGCAGGAGGGAGACTGCGAGCAGGCGGTTCCTCTTTATCAGCAGGTGGTGGCCTCGCGGCAGGACTTTGGCTCCGCCTTCGGATGGGATGTGATTCCGCGCGCCTACCTGGGCCTGGCGCTCTGTGCCCGGCAGCAGGGGCAGGTCGATCAGATGCGTGATTATCTCCACCGCGCGATCGACGCGGGCAAGGTAGCCGCCGGGAGCGACACGATCCCGCCCGACCAGAGGTGGTACGGCTACGCGGAGGCAGCGCAGCTCCTGGGAGAGGTGTCGGGAGGTGCCGCGTCTCCCTCGACCTCCCGTGCCCGCGCATCGCCTGGAGGGACGCGGCGAGGGTGAACCGCGGGCGCCAGCGGAGAATCGTCGCTCCCGAACGGTCGTGCCGGAGGTCGCTCTGCCAACGCGATCGTGAAGGCCGATCGCTCGCGTCGGACGGACGACGAGCCTCTTGACACCGGACACCCGTTCACCTATCCTAGCAGTAATTTGCCTGGCTGGCCGCGATCAAGGGGATGCGGATGGCGAGCGATTCTCCCCCCTGGGCGCACACGCCCGGCCCGACGGGCGCGTGGCACCCGCTCGATGAGCATCTGAACGCCGTCGCAGGGGATGCGCGGCGATTTGCCGAGGTGTTCGGGGCGGGCGACCTCGGCTACTGGATTGGTCTGTGGCACGACGTCGGCAAGTTCAGCTCGGGATTCCAGGCCTATCTGCGCGATTGTGCCTCCTCGCCCGATGCGCGGCGGCACGGACCCGACCACAAAGGCGCAGGGGCAAAGATCGCCGCCGATCGTGCTGGTGCAGCGGCCCTGGCCATCCAGGCGCACCACGGCGGATTGCACGCGCCGGCCGATTTCAGGCAGTGGCTGAGCGAACGGGTAAGAGATCCAGCTGTCGACGAGGCACTTCGGCGCGCGCGAGTCTCCATTCCGCGTCTTGATCCCGGCCATCCCCTGCCGCCGCCGGTATTCGCGCAGCGCGACCCGCTGAAGATGGAGCTATTCCTCCGCTTCCTCTTTTCGGCCCTCGTGGATGCCGACTACCTGGACACCGAGCGGCACTTCTCGCCGGACGACTCATCGCGTCGAGTAGCTGCCATCCCGCTTGCCGACCTGTGGCGGCGGCTGGAGCGCGACCAGCATGCATTGACCGGCCATCGCTCGGATCGCGTCGGCCTCGCGCGGGACGAGATCTACCAGGCGTGCTTGCGCGCCGCCGAGGAGCCTCCCGGGCTCTTTCGGCTGAGCGTGCCGACCGGCGGCGGAAAAACGCGATCGGCGATGGCGTTTGCCCTGCGGCACGCCCTGAAGTACGGGCAGCAGCGTATCATCGTCGCGGTTCCGTTCATCAGTATCACGACCCAGACGGCAGACGTTTACCGAAGCATCTTCGAGCGGCCGGATGACGCGTTACCGGTCGTCCTCGAGCACCACAGCGGCGTCTGGAGCGCCGACGACGACAACGGAGACGCGACCCCGCGGCAGGTCTGGTCCCGCCTGGCAGCGGAGAACTGGGACGCGCCGATCGTGGTGACGACGACGGTTCAGCTCTTCGAGAGTCTGTTCGCGAGCGCAACCGGCAAGGTGCGCAAGATCCACCGGCTCGCCAGCAGCGTGATCATCCTGGACGAGGTGCAAACGCTCCCACCGCACCTCTTGAGGCCCATCCTCGACGCGCTCCAGCAGCTTTGCGCCCACTACGGCACGACGGTCGTTCTCTCCACCGCGACCCAGCCCGCCTTCGAGGAGATCCCGGAGTTTCGGAGCCTGCGCGCGACGGAGATCGTCCCCGATACCGCGCGCCTCTTCGAGTCGCTCAAACGAGTAGAGTACGAATGGCGCGTGGATCCGGCGCTCGACTGGCCCGAGGTCGCGGCGCTCCTGCGCGAGACGCCGCGGGCGCTCGCGATCCTGAACACGAAGCGAGATGCCCTGGCACTGCTCGACGCGCTAGGCGACGACGACGCACTGCACCTATCGACGCTCCTCTGTGGCGCTCACCGTCGGGCGGTGATCGCGGAGGTCAGGCGCCGGCTGCGAGACGGCCTCCCCTGCCGGCTGATCTCGACGCAGGTCGTCGAGGCCGGAGTCGATCTCGACTTCCCGGTGGTGCTGCGCGCGCTCGGGCCCCTCGATGCGATCGCCCAGGCCGCGGGCCGGTGCAACCGCGAGGGCCGCCTCGAGCGGGGACGCGTGATCGTTTTCCGACCAAGGGATGGAGGGCTACCGCCGGGCGCCTACAGGATCGGGGCGCAGACGACGGAGACACTGGTTGCCCGCGGCAATCTTGATCCCGCCGATCCCGCAGTGGTGCGCGACTACTTCCGCCGCTTCCTCTCCCTCCTGGCCGGAGCCGGCCTGGACCGCGAGGATATTCAGAAGGCGCGCGCGGCGCTCGACTATCGAGAGGTGGCCGAACGCTTTCGGCTGATCGACGACGAGACCGAGAGCGTGGTCGTCACGACGTACGGGGCTCCGGACGAGCGGGAGCACGTCACGCGGCTGCTCGAGGCCCTTCGCCGGGATCCGGCCAGCAGCCGTCTCATCCTTCGGCGGCTGCAGCCCTACCTCGTGGCAGTTCGTCGGCGCCACGCCGAGGATTTTCGACGGCGCGGGCTGATCCTCCCGCTGCGAGACGGTCTCGGGGAATGGCTGGGCGGCTACGATCGTGTGCGCGGGCTGAGCGGTGAGGCGAATGCGCTGGAGCGGCT
>CADDYW010000186.1 GCA_902810745.1 Chloroflexota bacterium
CCACGGTTCCGCGTTCGATCATCACCACCCGCGCGCCCTGGTCGCGTGCCCGGATCGCCGCGGCAAAGGCGGCGCCACCCGAGCCGACGATGGCAAGATCGTAGGCCCCCCCTCCGCCACTCGCGCGGGTCGAGGGGTGCTGAGCCCGCGCCGCCGGGATCTCCTCGACCCGGACCGGTCGGTAGCCTACCGCGCGCACCGCCGCGATGAGTTCCGACTCGCTGATTCCCTCCGGCACGCGCAGGCGCGCTTCGCCGCGCCGAAAGTCCGCCGTCGCCTCGATCGCGCCCGCGTCGCGAAGCGCCCGGGTGACGCGAACCTCGCAGTCCCGGCAGCTCATCCCGCCAACCTGCATGCGCAACGTTCGATCGGCCATCTGCTTAAACTCCTTCAATGAAAGATGAATCGCACGCTGGAATCGCGCCCGCTAGCCGACAATCCCGCTCGCTCGGACCGCGTCGCCATCCGCGACACGGGTACAGCTGGCGATCGCGGCGGCGTTATCGCCGATGATCGAGTCGGCGAGGCGGACGAGGTCCCGAACCCGCGGATCCGCGAGACGGTAGAAGACGAACCGGCCATCGCGGCGCGTCGCGACAAAGCCGCACCAGCGCAGGCAGGCCAGGTGATTCGAGACCCGGCCCTGGGAGGTCTGGAGGTGGTCAACGAGCTCGCCGACGGACTTTTCGCCCTCGAGCAGGAGCTCGAGGATCCGCAAGCGCTTTGCATCGCCGAGCACGCGGAAGAAACGGCTCCGAATCTCCGTGGCGTCCACCGACGGGTGGATCGCGACCGACGTCGTCGACATTAAGCTATCCTCATATTCGTTTATGCGCATACATTGTCGTCTTCGGGTGACAGGTTTGTCAAGGGGACGAAACGACGCCGCGCCGACTGGCCCGTCCGTCGTCAGGCGAACGACCAGGCAGTATAATTGCTAGTGCAGGAAGTATGCTCCGTAGGAGGAAGCCATGGAGCGCGACCCGGTTTGTGGGATGGTGCTTCGGCCGGGGCAGGAAGAGGCGAACGCCAACTACCAGGGGAAGACGTACCATTTCTGCTCGGCGGAGTGCAAGAACCAGTTCCTGAAGAATCCGAGCCAGTACCTTCAGCAGGATCGCGCCGAGGGAGAGAAGTCACCGCGAGCCTGACCGTGTCCTGAGGGCTGACGCGATTCGCGGCACGGCTGGACGCTCGAACTCGCGTGGGCGTCGCATCGGGGACCCGGCGCGGCGCTCGCGCGCGAGCCAGCTGGCTGCTGTGTCTTTAGCGAGGGATGATCTGGTCCCAGTTGAGGAGCAGAATCGCCCCGAGAACGAGGACGACGCCGGTCAGGCCGGCAAAGCCACCGGCGATGCCCATCAGCGGGATGGCGAAGGCGAGGCTGATCGCGAGGCGTGAGGTCGAGCGGCTCCGGAACGTCGACATCTTGCCCAGTCGCTCCTGAACCCGCCGATCGACAAGTTCGTTGACCCGTTGCTCGACGCGCGCGAGAAATGCCTCGACCAGTGGCTCCTGCCATTCCGGCCCCATCTCGCGCAGAGCAGCGATATGACTGCGCAGCTGACCTTGCACGTCGGCATTCGAGAGGGTATTGCCCTCTCCGGACTCCAGCATCTGTACCCCCCTCTGCCGATCCAAGATATCACGTACGCGTCCGCTTGCCAAGGTACCGGTCAGGCCACGACTTGATACAATCCTCACGGCACGTACGGCCATTCCTGAAGTCCGTGCGCGTGCGTCGTGCGCCGCGCGGGCTTCGCCAGGTCGGTGCGCAGAGACGAGCTGTGCTGGCATTGTGCACTCGGCGCATCGCCCAGTAATGATCTGATCAAGGAGAAGACAGACCGTGGACAAGGGCAGCCGTCGCGCGATGACCCCCGAGGATATCACCCGCATCCGCTTCGTCAGCGATCCACGCGTGTCGCCGGATGGACGCAAGGTCGCATTCGTCGTAACCACGCTCTCCCAGGAGAAAGATGAATACCTCTCGAATATCTGGATCGTTGACACGGCAGGCGGCGAGCCACGTCAGTTTACCACTGGCCCGCGGCGGGATACGGCCCCGCGCTGGTCGCCGGATGGCCGGTACCTGGCGTTCATCTCCGAGCGCCAGCCCAAGAAGAAAGGGCAGCTCTACGTCATACCGACGGATGGTGGCGAGCCGCGCTGCCTGACCGATCTCAAGAATGGCGTCTCGAGCCCGGTCTGGTCGCCAGATGGAACGCGCCTCGTCTTCATCTCCCGCGTCGGCGGCTGGCAGGAGCCAGAGGACGAGGAAGAAAAAAGCAAGTCCAAGCCCGCGCGGGTTATCTCGTCGCTCAAGTACAAGTATAACGGCGAGGGGTTCGTCTACGACCGCCGTCCGCACCTCTTCGTCGTCTCGGTCGACGGCGGTGAGGCCCAACAGATCACCGATGGTGACTTCGCCGACGGCGACCCGGCCTGGTCGCCGGATGGCTCGCTCATCGCCTTTACGTCTGCGCGGCACGACGACCGTGACTACGATAACGCGGTCGACGTGTGGGTTGTTTCGCCCGAAGGAGGCGAGCCGCGTCGGGTCACCGACACGAGTGGGCCGGCTGCCTCGCCCGTCTTCTCTCCTGACGGGCAGACGATCGCCTACCTTGGCAATCGCTTCCTCAACCAGGCCGGGCGTAACTCGCGTGTCTTCACCGTACCGGTCGCGGGCGGTGCGCCTAGCTGTCTGACCGAGGGACTCGATCGAAGCTGCGAAAATCTCGTCTGGGCTGGACAGAGTGATTGGCTTATCTTTTCGGTGCCGGATCAGGGCGATGTCTCCGTCTTGCGCGTGCGCGCGGACGGCAGCTCGGCTCCCGAGCCGATCATCCAGGGCGAGCGACAGATCCTGGAGTTCTCGGCGGCTGCCGATGGTCGGTCGATCGCCTTCACCGCCACCGATCCAGTTTCGCCACCAGAGGTATTCATCTGCAGCGTGGATGGCTCCGAGGCGCGTCAGCTCTCCGATCTGAACCGCGCCTGGAAGGCCGAGGTCGCGCTTTCACGGCCCGAGCGGTTTCGCTATGATCGTGACGGCTTCACTCTCGACTGCTGGGTCGTCAAGCCCTTTGGCTTCCAGGAAGGAACGCGCTATCCAGCGCTCCTCAATATCCACGGCGGTCCGATGGCCCAGTATGGCCACAATTTCTTCGACGAGTTCCAGGTCTACGCGGGCGCTGGCTACGTCGTCCTCTACATCAACCCGCGTGGAAGCCAGGGCTACGGGGAGAGCTTCACGCGCGCCGTCGTCGGCGACTGGGGCGGGGGCGACTTCGCCGATCTGATGGCCGGCGTCGACGAAGCCTTGCGGCGCTGTGATTTCATCGATCCGGATCGTCTCGGCGTCATGGGGGGCAGCTATGGCGGCTTTATGACGAGCTGGACTGTCGGCCACACGCATCGGTTCAAGGCTGCCTGCTCCGAGCGCGCGGTCAACAACGTCCACACGCTCTTCGGCACGAGCGACATCGGGCACTCGTTCTCCGAGGCCCAGAGTGGCTATCTTCCCTGGGAGAATCCGGCGTGGTACGTCGAGCACTCGCCGATCACCTACGTGAAGGAGATCGCCACGCCGCTGCTGATCATCCATTCCGAGGACGATCTCCGTTGTCCGATCTCAGAGGGTGAGCAGCTCTTCGTCGCGCTCAAGAAGCAGCGGAAAGAGGTCCGCTTCATTCGCTTCCCCGACGAAACCCACGAGCTTTCGCGCTCCGGTCGGCCGCGACATCGGCTGGCGCGTTTCCACTTCATTCTCGACTGGTTCGATCGCTACCTGAAGACGTAGCGGTGTCGCGGAGCGACCGTGCAGGTCGGCGACTGACTGGCGCATCAGGAGATCAGGTCGACTGTCCGGGGGCCACGGCCGCCCACGAGGGCGCCCGAGCGCCGCGTGGCGACGGGCTTAGTCAGGCCCCCACTGCCTGGGCCAGCGGCCCGGGAGGCACGTGCCGCGCCACGAGCGTGGTCGACGTCGTGGCGGAGAGGCGCGCATCGCAGCGCAGTGGAAACCAGACTCGGAACGTTGCGCCCGCGTGTGGCTCGCTTTCGACCTCCACCCAGCCGCCGTGGGCCTCCACCAGGCTCTTGACCAGGGCCAGGCCGATGCCGGTCCCGCTGATCGGAGACTTCAGCGCCTCGGGCGCGCGGTAGAACAGATCCCAGATATGCGGCAGCGCCTCGGGCGAGATGCCCGGACCGTGATCGCGGACCTCCACCATTGCTGCCTCCGCGTCCGGGCAGAGCGCAACGGTGATCTCGATCGGCCCCGATGGGGCATACCGCAGCGCGTTCATCATGAGATTGGCGATAATCTGCCGTACGCGGACGGGGTCCGCGGTCAGGGCCAGCGTCGGGGGACAGTGCAGCACGATCCGGTTTGCGCCCTCCTGGTGGCGAAACACGTCCACGGTACTACGGACGACCGCGACGAGATCCATCTCGCGCGTCTCCAGCCGAAGCCGCCCGTGCTCGATTCGGCTGAAGTCCACCAGATCGTCCACGATGTATGCCATCAGCGTGCTGCCGCGATTGATCTCGGCGGCAAACTCTCGGACCTGCCTCGGGCTGTACTCGTCGGTTCGCGCCGCGAGGAGCTCGGAGTAGCCGTGGACGATGGACAGTGGTGTCCGCAGCTCGTGCGATACCGCGCCGAGGAGGTCGCTCTTTGCGCGGCTCGACGCTCGAAGAGCATCTGCCTCGGAGGCTCTTTGCAGCAGGCGTTCGCGCTCCTCCATCTGACGACGGATCCGTGTCGTCGCGCCACGGCCGATGATGAACAGCGCCAGGAACATCGGGATGACGATTCCGACGACCGCGACCCAGATCAGGCGGCTGGTCTGGCGCACTGGCGCTAGGTCCTGGTAGACCTCGTACGCGCCGACGACTTTGCCGTCGACGACGACCGGAACGTAGACCTCGAGCGCTCCGTCGAACCGTGGCTTCAGATCGGCATCTTCCGTGTCGGACAGGTTGCTGATCTGTTTAACAGCCGAGCCGGCCAGTACCTGACCGAGGAGAGCGCGGTCTTGCCCGATCTGCCTCCCCCGAATGCCCGGACGATCGGAGTAGACAATCGTTCCGTCCGGGGCGATGAGATTGAGACGAATCACTCCATTATCGCGCAGGCGAGCATAGACCGGATCAAGGCGCTCGCCGAGCTGATCGAGGCTGGACTGATTCGGCGGAGTCTGGAAATCGGACGCGGTCACGTGGGGATCGATCCCTAGCCCGACCTGATCGACAGCCCGCTGCGTTACCTCGGCGACGAGTGTTTCGGTCACGCGGCTGTCGACGAGCCAGGCAGTCAGGCACGAGATGATGACGCCGACGATCACCACGACGATCGTCAGACGTGCGAAGTTCTCGGCGTTCGAGAGACAACCGGCGAACGACCGGATCAGATTGGGCGTCCTCGCACTGTCCTCCGGGCTCTCGCTACTCAAGATGGGGTTCTCGGTCAACACCTGCCCGTCCCTTCCTCCCACGTGCTCATCATCGCGCCCCGACGCCACCCTTGGGTATAGCAAAAAGGTCCAGCCCGGGATAAGAAAGCATGGCTAGCGCCGCCGCGCCGAGAGTGGCCATGGTATCCCAGCACGATGCCCGCGCGGGTGCCCGGTGGACTTCGCCACGCGATCCACTCGCACGCGCATCGCGGCGCGGCCTGCTGCGGCGTCGTCGAGCTGAACCCCCCGTGGCCGAGGGCGACGTCGTCCGGGCGCGCCCGCACGAGGTCAGTCAGACGATGCCGCGAGCGGCCCAGGCACGCGCGATCAGTCGAATCGAGCCGTCGGGGGCGATCGGTAGGCGCTTCCGGAGGAGATCACGGAGCGCGTCACGCCGCTCGCTCGGTAGCGACGCCACGTAGCCCGGTGCCGGGCCCTGGCCACCGAGGAACGGTCGCCAGTAGTCGTCGAAGTCGCGAAAGTGGGTCGGGACGTCGATCGCGCGGACGGTCACGCCATTCAGGCCGGCCGACGCGAGCAGATCTCTCAGGCGGTCGGGGTGGCACATCGGAAATCTTCGCCCTTCGTCAAGGTCGTGGGCCGCGGGATCGAGTGCGACGGCCGCGTCCCAAATGCGTCCACCCATCAATTTCTGCTTGACACACCACTAG
>CADDYW010000187.1 GCA_902810745.1 Chloroflexota bacterium
CTCAAAAGTGAGAAAGGAACGATCATGTTCAGCAGACTCATGACAGCCGTGTCAACATGGAAGCTTCAAGGAAAGAATCCATTCGTAGAATTCAGGAAATGCCTTTAGGGAGACCTAAACACGTACTTTTTGCGAAATTCTTTCAATCCTACTTTAGTACGATTCTAACATTACTGTGTTCTTCTTCTCTTCTTCTTCTTCTTCCCTTTCAATCCTACTTTAGTACGATTCTAACAGATCAGGGATTCTCTGAGGCAGCTCGCACACGGCCACTTTCAATCCTACTTTAGTACGATTCTAACCCAATGGCATTTAGTTCGCAACAATATGGCTTTGTGCTTTCAATCCTACTTTAGTACGATTCTAACCAGCATCACTGCTGTATATGCGCTTTATGTCGCTCTCTTTCAATCCTACTTTAGTACGATTCTAACCGTAGTAACCAAAATTGGTACTGTATTACCTGAAGGCTTTCAATCCTACTTTAGTACGATTCTAACTTCTGACGCTTTTTCAATCAATGCTTCAATCTCCTCCTTTCAATCCTACTTTAGTACGATTCTAACCTCTTTGCCCTCGTAGAACATCTGCGTCCCGCAATGCTTTCAATCCTACTTTAGTACGATTCTAACGTGCTGTCGGGAGGCTTGCTCGCAATGTTTGACCCCCTTTCAATCCTACTTTAGTACGATTCTAACTGCTAACAAGAAGGGGTCTAGAGCTCCAGCGTCTCCCTTTCAATCCTACTTTAGTACGATTCTAACGAGAATCCTGAGGCTGGAACGGAATGAATTGAATAACTTTCAATCCTACTTTAGTACGATTCTAACTTTATCAAGCTGTTTATGTTCAAGCCGCGTTAACAACCTTTCAATCCTACTTTAGTACGATTCTAACAGTTCGTGCTTCGCTCAAGAGTCCGTCGCGAAGGAATCTTTCAATCCTACTTTAGTACGATTCTAACAAAACAATATTGCACCGACCATATGCAACAACCCCGCTTTCAATCCTACTTTAGTACGATTCTAACATAGTTCAACACTTCGACAAAATATTAATGATTCTACTTTCAATCCTACTTTAGTACGATTCTAACTTAGCAAAACGACTGAACCTGTCTTTTCGTTTCCACCGCTTTCAATCCTACTTTAGTACGATTCTAACTACTACTTCCTGCAGTAATTCCTCAAGTTTATTTTTCTTTCAATCCTACTTTAGTACGATTCTAACAGTACAGCCATCTTTCAGTCATCACCTAACTAAATCCTTTCAATCCTACTTTAGTACGATTCTAACAAGAGAATGGCGACATAGTAGCAATTCCTTCCATCGCTTTCAATCCTACTTTAGTACGATTCTAACAAGCAGAACGAAAGCTTGCGAAACAGATTGCACAACCTTTCAATCCTACTTTAGTACGATTCTAACTACAGCGACTTTTACCAGCCGCAGTGGGCTTAAATACTTTCAATCCTACTTTAGTACGATTCTAACCAGAGTTCGTCGACGATGAGAGAGCCTATTTCCCGACTTTCAATCCTACTTTAGTACGATTCTAACAATTTCGACAACTTGAAGTACTTACGCATCTCTCTCCTTTCAATCCTACTTTAGTACGATTCTAACAGTAACCCCAAAGTCACGCACCGTTCTTTCGCAGTACTTTCAATCCTACTTTAGTACGATTCTAACAATTACGATCGCTTATTTTGGCAAGAAAGTAAGCGACTTTCAATCCTACTTTAGTACGATTCTAACGAATTTGAATTGTATAGAATCTGATAGCACGGCGACCTTTCAATCCTACTTTAGTACGATTCTAACAGAATTCACATTTACACCCAAAACACCAAAGTAATCCTTTCAATCCTACTTTAGTACGATTCTAACACAGAATAGACGAAACAAACATGCTTCACAACACTGCTTTCAATCCTACTTTAGTACGATTCTAACCCGTAAACTTCGCTTGAGAATTTCAGCCAAAATCGACTTTCAATCCTACTTTAGTACGATTCTAACCTCAAAATGACCGCCGAATTCGCTGAAGCCATCGACCTTTCAATCCTACTTTAGTACGATTCTAACTTTTTCTGCTTCCTCTTCGTGTTCTTCCGCTTAACCTTTCAATCCTACTTTAGTACGATTCTAACAGAAACTCCAAAGTGCATGCAATTCCTGAGCTTGCCCTTTCAATCCTACTTTAGTACGATTCTAACAGAAGCATAGCTTTGCCCGACTCGAATGCTCTCTTAGCTTTCAATCCTACTTTAGTACGATTCTAACAGAAGCATAGCCCCCAGTTCCGAACGCTATCGCAGCCTTTCAATCCTACTTTAGTACGATTCTAACAGAGTGCGTTGCAGAGTCGCTGGTACATCTGCTCTACTTTCAATCCTACTTTAGTACGATTCTAACGAACTACAGTTGTTAGGAGGAATGCGTTTGTCACCCTTTCAATCCTACTTTAGTACGATTCTAACCTTGGAAAGTTCAGAGTGGCTGTTACAGCTGCTCCACCTTTCAATCCTACTTTAGTACGATTCTAACGAAATTGCAAGGCAAGAGTTCATCGAAAAACTCGTCGCTTTCAATCCTACTTTAGTACGATTCTAACCTAAACCAAGCGTTGCCTTGCTGGCTGGGCTGGCAGTCTTTCAATCCTACTTTAGTACGATTCTAACTTTAACCATTACCCAAACACGTTTTCGTTAGCTGTCTGCTTTCAATCCTACTTTAGTACGATTCTAACGCACTGAAAGAGAATTCGTCGCCGAGATGATCGCAGCTTTCAATCCTACTTTAGTACGATTCTAACTGCTGTTTCGATCGTAGATCTTCTTCCCACAAACACCTTTCAATCCTACTTTAGTACGATTCTAACTACGAAGAGCGAGCGAACAAAGGCTGTTTCTCTTATCTTTCAATCCTACTTTAGTACGATTCTAACTCAGAAGCAGATTCGGCGTCTGCACTCTCCACGTTGCTTTCAATCCTACTTTAGTACGATTCTAACGTGTCTAGCACTTGGTATACGGATTGTTTTCACTAAACTTTCAATCCTACTTTAGTACGATTCTAACCTGCCGTAATACATGGTAGAAACCATAACTCGCTTTCTTTCAATCCTACTTTAGTACGATTCTAACCTTCTCCTTTCGATGACCGAGCAAATCACTCATGAACTTTCAATCCTACTTTAGTACGATTCTAACAATTTTTGACGGACCGAGGATATGTTGTAAAAGTTTCTTTCAATCCTACTTTAGTACGATTCTAACTAGGTCGATTGACGCGGGTTCTCAATTCTCTGCAACTCCTTTCAATCCTACTTTAGTACGATTCTAACGACACTAAGTATAGTGAGATCGAGACGATCAAGCGACTTTCAATCCTACTTTAGTACGATTCTAACTCTTTTTCTTCTCGTAAAGTTTTCAAGACACCTTTCCTTTCAATCCTACTTTAGTACGATTCTAACGTTTACAAACTACATGTATATCCAAAGTCGATACTAGCTTTCAATCCTACTTTAGTACGATTCTAACCAGTCGAATCGGACGTTTTCAATGCCCTTTTGTTTACTTTCAATCCTACTTTAGTACGATTCTAACACCTACAATTTTTGATGATGATATTCACCAAATACACTTTCAATCCTACTTTAGTACGATTCTAACGAGGCAGTCAAGATTCACCACTGAAATAATCCACGCTCTTTCAATCCTACTTTAGTACGATTCTAACTATTTGTTGTCAGAAGAAGCCAGTAAAAAATAATTACTTTCAATCCTACTTTAGTACGATTCTAACTATTACTCGTGCCTGCCATTCATATCCTTATAATGACTTTCAATCCTACTTTAGTACGATTCTAACTCAGCCCCCGAGACACGCTCGAGGTGTGCTGGGGTTTCTTTCAATCCTACTTTAGTACGATTCTAACGAGACATGATAAGCTGAACGAGATACTTCAGTCGAACTTTCAATCCTACTTTAGTACGATTCTAACCTATTAATCTTGAGAGTACAGACAGAATTCTAATAATCTTTCAATCCTACTTTAGTACGATTCTAACAGTCGAAGAGGTTTTGCGTAAAAATCTCTCGAAGTTCTTTCAATCCTACTTTAGTACGATTCTAACTCTGGCAGTGCTGAAAATGATCATAGACATGTTCAACTTTCAATCCTACTTTAGTACGATTCTAACGTCGTGCATCTAGACTTCGAAGGGCTCTTCAACTTTCTTTCAATCCTACTTTAGTACGATTCTAACCGAGCTTTCTCTCACAGACAGAAGCCATCGCTGTACCTTTCAATCCTACTTTAGTACGATTCTAACAATCAATCCGAAAAATATCAATCAACAAACACTACACTTTCAATCCTACTTTAGTACGATTCTAACCCGTTGTTGTAGTAGGTCAAGTCTTCAAACACATACCTTTCAATCCTACTTTAGTACGATTCTAACATGTGTAGCCGCGAAGGGAATATCCTGTTTGCCCGCCTTTCAATCCTACTTTAGTACGATTCTAACTTATGCAGTTGTTTCAAAACTCGAAGATGTTGCGAGTCTTTCAATCCTACTTTAGTACGATTCTAACACGTTCTAAACGATACCCTGCACGAAATACTTGTTTCTTTCAATCCTACTTTAGTACGATTCTAACTGTTGATGCTGTAAACAACAATTTATATGGTTCTTCCTTTCAATCCTACTTTAGTACGATTCTAACTGGGTCTTCTTCCATCTTTTCGTCGAAATCGAAGAGCTTTCAATCCTACTTTAGTACGATTCTAACTTCGATAATCACGATAGTTTTTGTTGTTGAAGTCTTCCTTTCAATCCTACTTTAGTACGATTCTAACTTTTACAATTAAACCGCTTTCTCAATATCATTATAACTTTCAATCCTACTTTAGTACGATTCTAACGAAAATATTTTTCGTGCGGGAGAGCGAAATATTTTTCTTTCAATCCTACTTTAGTACGATTCTAACAGCGCTACGAAAAAGCGCTCGAATCAGTACCGCGAGCTTTCAATCCTACTTTAGTACGATTCTAACCTGCATTTTCACAGTAGAAGACCTGAAAATGATTGACTTTCAATCCTACTTTAGTACGATTCTAACCCTCTACTTGAAACTCTGTGCGGAGAAGCAGAAATGACTTTCAATCCTACTTTAGTACGATTCTAACTCCATCGATGCTCTCTATCCTTGTGTGCTTCCCCGAACTTTCAATCCTACTTTAGTACGATTCTAACTGCAATTTCTTTCGTCCTTTGAATTTCTTCAAGAGACTTTCAATCCTACTTTAGTACGATTCTAACCGAATAATTTATCGATAGAGTCCGAAAAAGGGAGAATCTTTCAATCCTACTTTAGTACGATTCTAACTTTGCACAAAAACCGCAATCCAATAAAATTCCTATTCTTTCAATCCTACTTTAGTACGATTCTAACTGGCAAGTCGTCATGAAGACGCATGCGCCAAAATCGCTTTCAATCCTACTTTAGTACGATTCTAACCGAAAAATATTTCGCTCTTATCTCTCCATCTTCGAACTTTCAATCCTACTTTAGTACGATTCTAACACTAATGCAAGTCTCAATACTAACGCAACAATTACCTTTCAATCCTACTTTAGTACGATTCTAACCTGGAGTGCGATTTATACTCGCAAAAACTGTAGTTCCTTTCAATCCTACTTTAGTACGATTCTAACAACTGTTAAGGTCGAAGCAGTCGGAATATGCTCAAGCTTTCAATCCTACTTTAGTACGATTCTAACTATTCCCTTTTTCGAGAACTTTATTGATGACCTTCACTTTCAATCCTACTTTAGTACGATTCTAACCGGGGGAAAAGATTCTCGCTACAGAGGCCAGAGAGCGCTTTCAATCCTACTTTAGTACGATTCTAACTATCAACCCACAAAAGAAACTTGTCGCCACTTGTTGCTTTCAATCCTACTTTAGAGCCTATCCCAAAAATCAAGCTGATAGCCAATATTAGCTAATCTCATGCTACATACGCTTGCCCCCTCACTCTCAATCTCATGGATAAGCTACCGCCAATCAGACGCAT
>CADDYW010000188.1 GCA_902810745.1 Chloroflexota bacterium
GGGGCGGGTAGCCTCGGACGTCGCTTCTCCAGGTGGGGGCAGGCCGGGGGAACCAGCGCCCGTGCGGTCACGACGGGGCTGCCCCGGCTGGGTCATTCCGCTTATCGCGCGAGACCTCTATCCCGCTGCGTCAGGCGCCAGTCGTGAGATACGCCGGTCGCGTCGTCGGACGTCGATTCGCCCGCGCCGGCAGGGATGTGTACGCCTCGCCCGCGAGGTGCTATAGTCACCCTGTCGAAATTTTCCACTGCTGGAGGACCCGGTGAAGCTTTCCGTCCGCGAGAGTGCCTACCGTGCCAGTCCGGCCGAGCTACCCCTCGAGCAGGCTTTCGCCGATCTGGCCCGCATGGGCTACCAGGGAGTCGAGCTGAGCACCATCCCCGATCGCGAAGCGCGCGGGGTGCGTCAGCGACGGGGAATCTGGGCCGGGATGATGGATCGCGCGAAACGTGCCCAGCTCAAGGCGGCTGCCGCGGCGAACGGGCTGGAGATCCCAACGCTCTCCTCCGACTGGGCCTGGGGCTACTCCGAGTTCCATCCCACGCTCGAAGGGTGGGGACGCGGCCTCGAGCTCATCGTCGAGGACGCGCGCCTGGCGGCAGATCTCGGCGCTCGGGCGATTCTGATCCACTTTGGCGTTTCGACTGGAACGTGGGATCAGGCGAAGAGTATCCTCAAAGAGGCGGCCGCGGAAGCCGAGAAGTACAATGTCGTTCTGGGCTTCGAGGGAAGTATCTGGTTCCGCGTTGGGCTGGGCGGCCAGGAGACGCTGGTGCGCATGGTCGACGAGATCGCCAGTCCATCCTTCCGAATCTACGTCCATCCGCACGGCGACACCGCGTCCCAGGTCAGATCGATCGAAGAAGTCGGCGACCGAATCTGCGCGCTGCACGCCTCGGCGCTCAACCCCGACGTCGACTATGGCCAGGTCTTCGCCGCGTTGAGGCGGGCTGGCTACGACTGGTACTGGTGCTTCGAGGTCAGCCAGGATCTCTTCGCGTCGAGCGTGACCGGTTTCCGTGAGCTCGCCAGGAAGCACGGGAACGGCTGATATCGAATGAGCGACACGCAATGAGCAAAACGCAAAGCGCAAAGCGCAACGGTACTGGCGCGTGGAGCAGTCTGGAATCACGACGACCTTCACACCGTCCTGCGATTCAACCGATCCGTTGAGCACGTCATCTCGCCATTCCTCGCTGCCTTCGTTGCGAACTGCGTATGACGTTTTGCGCATCGCGAAGAGTCAGAGCGCTGGTCGTCAGCGGACTTCCTTGGCCACGCGTACGAAAGTCAGTCAGGAGGAGAGCAATGCCCCGTACCTATCGCCTGGGCGTCATTGGCTTCGCCCACATGCACGTCAACGAGCTGATTCGACGTTTCAACGAGCTCCCGAATGTCCAGTGGGTTGCCTGCGCGGATACCGTACCGTCACGACCGGAGCTCGTCGAAGCGCGCTCGACCCGAGGCTGGAACCTGCGCCAGGCCCACGAGGTCGTCGGCATCCCGAAGGTCTACCAGGATTATCGGGAGATGCTCGACAAAGAGCAGTTCGACCTGGTCATCTTCTGTCCGGAGAACGCGCGGCACGGCGAGGTCGCGGAAGCGATCGCCGCGCACGGCGCGCACATGCTGACCGAAAAGCCGATGGCGGCGAGCCTGCCCGAGGCGCTGCGGATGTACCGCGCGGCCCAGGCGCACGGCGTCGAGCTGTTCATTAACTGGCCGAGTACCTGGAACCCCGCCGTCCGCAAGGCGAAGGAGCTCCTGGACGAGGGCGCGATCGGCGACCTCTGGGAGGTCAAGTGGCGCGCCGGGTCGCTCGGGCCCCTCTCGCACGGCTCGACCCACCCGGGCATCGACGGCACGATCCAGGAGATCACCGACGTCGAGAAGGGCGCGACCTGGTGGCACCACGCCGACACCGGCGGTGGCGCGCTCCTCGACTATTGCTGCTACGGTGCCTGCCTCTCGCGCTGGTACGTCGGCCAGCCCGCGGTCGCCGCGTTTGGCATCCAGGCCAATTTCAACAGCCAGTATGGCGACGCGGACGACAACGCGGTGATCACCGTTCGATTCCCTCGGGCGCTGGCGATCCTCGAAGCGACCTGGAGCTGCGTCGATCATGGCGTTCCGACGGGCCCGATTCTCTACGGGAACACGGGGACGATGGTCGTCGAGCGCCACGGCAGCGAGCAGGCCGTCAAGCTGATCCAGGGCAAGGGTGCCGAGCCCCGTTGCGTCGTCGGGGATCCGCTGCCGGCGGGCCGGGCGACGCTCGCCCAGGAGATCGTCCACCATCTCGAGACCGGCGAGCCGATCCACCCAACCATGGAGGCGCGGTTCAACCTCGACGCCCAGGCGATCCTGGATGCGGGCATTCGGTCGGCCCGGAGCGGCAAGCTCGAGCCGGTCAATGACCCGTACTGGTGCATCGGCTGATGACTGCGACGCGGAGATGAGGTGCCGCGTTTATACGACAGGAGGGACGATGGCACGCAAGGTCAAGGTGGCCCTGGCCGGACTCGGTAGTGTCTCCCAGCGCGGTATTCTTCCCCATCTCAGTCAGGACGATGCGCGTCAGAAGATGGATCTCGTCGCCTGCTGCGACGTCGTCGCCGAACGCGCGAAGGAGACCGCCGCGGTGTTTGGCTGGCAGCAATGGTACGCCGACTACGACGAGATGCTGGCGAAAGCCGACGTCGAAGCGGTCCTGATCGCGACGCCGATTCCCTTTCACTACGAGCAGGCTGTCAAGGCGCTCAACGCGGGCAAGCACGTCTACGTGCAGAAGACGATGACGACGACGCTGGCCGAAGCCAACGAGGTGGTCGATCTCGCCCGCCGCAAGGGCCTGAAGCTGGTCGCCTCGCCCGGCCAGATGCTCCGTCCGATCAATCAGCAGATCAGACGGCTGATCCGGGAGGGCGTGATCGGCAAGGTTTACTGGGCATTCTCGACGAACGCCGGGGGCGGGCACGAGCACGAGCCCCTGCGCGCGGGCGAGGGGATTCGCGAGGCGATCGATCCGACCTGGTACTACAAGAAGGGCGGCGGCCCGGTCTACGATATGACCGTGTACTCGCTCCACACCCTGACCGGCATCTTCGGCCCGGTCCGGAAGGTGAGCGCCATGTCCGGTATCGGCTTGCCGCGGCGCACCTGGCGGGACAAGGTCATCGACGTCGAGATGGACGACAACACGCTGCTGCTGCTCGACTTCGGCGACTCGACCTTCGCCGTCGCGAGCGGCCAGAACGCGGTCACAAGTCCCAGTCTCGGCTGGGGCCGCCTGGTGATCTTCGGTACCGAGGGCTCACTCGACCTGATCCCGAATCGCGGGCTCGAGATCACCAGCCGCTCGGCGCTGGCCGGCACACTCGGCTTCTCGAATGCCCTGCTCACCGTTCCGGGTGCGGGCGCGGAAGGGCTTCCCGGCGTGGTCGGTGCCCACCGAATGATCCAGGAGCCGCACGTCTACGCCGACATCCTGCACCTGATCGATTGCCTGCTCGAGGACCGAGAGCCGGTCGTAACCGGGGAGCACGCCCGGCACGTCGTCGAAGTGATCGAGAAAGGGTACCGCGCTGCCGCGACCGGGCAGGCCCAGGCGATCGAGTCGGTGTTTTGAAAGGTGCAGTACGCGAAACGCAAGGGCGCTACCGCGAATGGCCGTCCCGGAACACGAGAGCCACGGCAGTAGAGCGTGCTCCGAATGCTGCTGGCTCTCGGCCTCCGCCATCGCGTGTTGCGCATTACGTTTTGCGTTTTTGCGCCTTCCGGACCGCGCATCGCGGATTGATGTAAAGGAGGCAATCCCGTGAAGACAGCGATGTTCTACGGTGGCCCGGACGTTCGGGTGGAGGAGATGCCCACGCCGACGCCGCAGCCGGGCGAGGTCGTCGTCCGGGTGCGCGCCGCGGGCATCTGCGGCTCGGACCTGCACGGCTATCGGCAGCCTCGCCCCGGGGCGACCTACCCCACCCGGGCCGGTCACGAGCTGAGTGGCGAGGTCTTTGCGATCGGACCGGGCGTCGCCGGACTGGTCGTCGGCCAGCGGGTCGGCATCGAGCCGATGCACCTGCTGGGCTGCGGCCACTGCACCCAGTGCCAGCGGGGCGACTACCATATCTGCCCGAGCCGGGGTCAGCGCGACGGCAGGCGGCTGCACAGCTCGGGCTTCTCCGAGTTCGACGTCGTCGCCGCCTCGAACGTCTTCCCCCTGCCGGATCACGTCTCGATCGAGGAGGCCGCGATTCTCGACGTCTACGCCGTCGCGGTCCACGGCGTGAATCGGCTGCCGGTCAAGCCATTCCATTCGGTCGCGATCCTGGGCACCGGCGCGGTCGGGCTGACCCAGGGGCAGGTCGCTCGCGCGCTGGGGGCACGCCAGGTCATCGTCGTCGGAACGCGCGACGAGCCGCTGGAGGTCGCCCGGGCAAGCGGCGCGGCCGACGCGGTGGTCAACGCCAGCAAGGTCGATCCAGTCCAGGCGGTCCTGGACCTTACCGGGGGCGCGGGCGCGGACGTCGTCTTCGAGACGGTCGGGGGACGTGCGAATACGGTTCAGCAGGCCTGCGAGATGGCCGCCTTCGGGGGGACGGTTGGCGTCGTGGGCCTTTTCGTCGAGCCGATTACGATCGACACGCGCCCGGCGATGCGCAAGGAGGTCGAGATCCGCTGGGTCAACAGCTATTCGACCTGGGAAGGGGTCCGCGAGTTCCAGATCGCGCTGGATCTGCTGGCCAGCGGGAAGGTGAAGGCCGGTCCGCTGATCACGCACCGCGTCTCGCTGGATCGGGTCGCGGAGGGCTTCGCCTGGGCAAATGACAAGAGGGGGTCCGGGGCGATCAAGGTGCTGGTCATTCCGTGACGAAGACGGGATGGGCCGGGCGTCACGCGGCGAGAGAACGCGGGCGTGCGATGCCGGGTGCCTCCCGTTTCACGCCTTACGTTTTACGCTTTTCAGTCAAGCAAGGTGGAGGAACACGAGCAGCGTGGACAGGATCAGAGCGGCGCTCGTCGGCTGCGGAACGATTGCCCGGGTGATGCATCTGCCCGGATTGAAGAAGATGCAGGAGATGGGGAAGGTCGAGGTCGTCGCGGTGTGCGACGCCGTCGAGGAGGCGGCGAAGACGGTGAGCGAGACCTTCGAGATCCCACGGTACTATACCGACCTCGACGCGATGCTTTCCAACGAAGCCTTCGACCTGCTGGTCAACACGACCCCGATTCCGAATCACTTCGCGATCACCCTCACCGCCCTGCGCGCGGGGCGTCACGTCTACACGCAGAAGCCCATGTCGCTGAGCGTCGAGGAAGCGACCATTCTGATCGAGGAGGCACGGGCGCGGGGACTGAAGCTCGGCTGCGCGCCGGAGCATCCGGTTCGCCCGGTCGTTCGCGCGATCAAGAAGCTGATCGACGAGGGGACGATCGGAAAGGTCGCCTTCGCGCGCGTCCAGAGCTCGCACGACGGCCCGGAGAAGCACAACGTCCCGCGCGACTCGACCTGGTTCTACAAACCGGGCTCGAGTCCGATCCTCGATCTGGGTGTGCACGGGCTGAGCTCGATCACCAGCATCCTCGGTCCGGTCAAACGCCTGTCCTGCTTCTCCGGACGATCCCAGGCGGTGCGCTACACGACCGCCGGACCGTACAAAGGCAAGCGCATCGACGTCGAGATCGACGACAACTCGCTGCTGATGCTCGACTTCGGCGACGCGACGTTCGCCTTCCTCGATTCGACCTACTGCGTCCCGGCATCGTTAAGTCCGCGCCTGGAGATCTACGGGAGTGAAGGAACGATCAGTCTGACTGGCCGCCCGCCCGAGGGCGAGGCGCTGCAGGTCTATCGGAGCTCGACGGGCGAATGGACGACGGTGGAGGTTCCCCGCCCAGCGCTCCGCGATCTGGGCGTGCTGCACATGGTGGACTGCTTGCTGGAAGGGCGCGAGCTGGTGCTGAGCGGCGAGCGCGGCCGGCATCTCGTCGAGGTGATGGTCCGCGCCCCGGAGTCGGCGGCGACCGGCCGAGCCCTCGAGATCCAGACGACGTTC
>CADDYW010000189.1 GCA_902810745.1 Chloroflexota bacterium
ATCGCCAGTCGGCGATTCGAGAGCATGGTCGCGGACGTCGGCGTCCCGCGACCAACAGGCTGCCAGTAGAGAAGGAGGTGATGCGTATGGAAGCTCGGTATCCGCCGCTCGAGGTGCGGGTCTGGGGCGAGTTCGCCTGCTTCACCCGACCGGAGATGAAGGTCGAGCGGGTGAGCTACCCGGTCATGACGCCGTCGGCGGCCCGGGGCGTGCTCGAAAGCATCTTCTGGAAACCGGAGTGCGTCTGGCGGGTCCAGGAGATCTGGGTGCTCAAGGAGATTCGGTATTTTTCTCTCCTCCGCAACGAGGTCAACAGCCGCGCCAGCGAGCGCTCTGCGGCCAGCTGGGCGAAGGAGGGTGGTGGCTACGACGCCAGCGCGGACCGGGCGCAGCGCCATACCCTGGCCCTGCGCGACGTCGCCTATCTGATCCGTGCGCACGTCGAACCACGCGACGGGGTGGCCGAGGACGCGGCGAAGTTCCGTGATCAATTTCGCCGTCGCGTCCAGCAGGGACGATGCTTCAGCCGACCCTACCTCGGCTGCCGCGAGTTCGCGGCAAGCTTCGCCCTGCCGGACGGGACCGAGCGGCCGATCGACCGAACCGAGGACCTTGGCTCGATGCTCCTCGACCTGGACTATGATCCCGACGGGTCAGGGCGCGGTACGCCGCGTTTCTTCCAGGCAGCCCTGGAGCACGGTATTCTGCGGGTTCCGGCGGCCGCCGTGGCGGGAGGGCGCTGATGCTTCTGCAACGTCTCTGCGAGTACGCGGAACGTCTCGATCTCCCGCCGACGCTCTACAGCGAAACGCCCGTCCGCTACGTGATCGAGCTTGACGGCGAGGGACGGCTGCTCCGCCGGCGCCCGATCGACACGGCGGATCCGAGCAGTCCCCGCACGCGCCGCGGGCAGCGCCAGCTGATGCCGCAGGTTCAAAGGTCGTCCGCGGTCAAGCCACTGCTGCTGGCCGACAACGCCGAGTACACGCTCGGTCTGGCGCGCCCGGAATCGCGGCCCGCGCGCGTCGCCGAGTGCCATCGCGCCTACCGCGAGCTGGTCTCGCGGTGCGCGGCGGAAACCGGCGAGCCGGCGGTCCAGGCAGTCCAGAGATTCCTAGACGAGGGGATCGGCTCGCTGGAGGTCGACGACGACTTCGACCGTGGCGCCCTGGTGACCTTCCGCGTCGATGGCGTCTTTCCAACCGATCTTCCGGCGGTCCAGGCCTTCTGGGCGAGTGTGAACGACCCGTCGGCAAGCTCGGAAAGGCCCGTTGCACGAATGGCCTGCGTCGTCTGCGGGCAGGAGCGCCCGGTCCTGGAGCGGCTCCAGGGAAAGCTCAAGGGAGTTCCGGGCGGGCAGACGGCGGGCACGGCAATCATCTCGGCAAACAGCGACGCGTTCGAGTCGTACGGGCTGTCCGCGTCGCTCGTCGCGCCAACCTGCGCCTCCTGTGGTGAGAAGTTCACCAAAGCCGCGAACGCGCTCCTCGCGGATCCGCGCCATCGCGTCATCCTCGGCGGAGCCGCGTTCATCTTCTGGACCCGCGAGCCGGTGGACCTCACCTGGTTCAGCGTGATCTCGAATCCGGATGCGCAAGAGGTCGCGCGGCTCATCGAGTCGGTGCGCAGCGGCCGGCGGGTGCCGGAGATCGACGAGGTCGCCTTCTACGCCACCGTCCTGTCGGGCAGCGGTGGCCGCGCGGTGGTGCGCGACTGGATTGACACGACCGTGGGGGAGGTGCGCGGGCACTTCGAGCGGTGGTTCAGCCGGCAGGCGATCGTCGGGCCGTACGGCGAGGCCCCGCGACCCCTCGGGCTGTTCGCGCTTGCCGCGGCGACGGTCCGCGACGCTTCCAAGGACCTTGCGCCGCCGACGACCCGTGCGCTTCTGCACGCCGCGATCGAGGGCACGCCGCTGCCACTCGATCTGCTCTACCAGGCGGTGCGTCGGAACCGCGCGGAGCAGAGGGTTACCCGCGAGCGGGCCGCCCTGATCAAGCTCGCCTTGCTCAGTCAACGACTGATGAACTCGGAGAATGATATGGTACAGCTTGACCCCGAAAGCTCAAACCCGGCGTACCGCTGTGGACGGCTCCTCGCGGTGCTGGAGGAAGCCCAGCGGCTCGCCGTTCCGGGCATTAACGCGACGATTGTCGACCGCTTCTTTGGCACGGCGTCGTCGGCTCCCGCCTCGGTATTTCCGCGTCTGATCCGAGGCGCGCAGCCGCACCTCGCCAAGCTGCGCCGCGACCGTCGGGGTGCACACGACGCGCTCCAGCGCCGTCTGGAGGAGATCCAGGGCGGGCTCTCCGCCTTCCCGAAAGTCCTCAGCCTCGAGGACCAGGGGTGGTTCGCCCTCGGCTACTACCACCAGCGCGCGTGGGACCGCCTGCAAGCGCGGGAAGCGATCGAGCGCCGCCGAGCGCAAACCGGCGCGCCTGCGGATTCGACGTTCGACGACACCTCGACGACCGAGGACACGGAAAACGAACAGGGGGAGTGAAAGATGGCCACCGCAGCTTATCTCGACGTGACGCGACGCCACGACTTCGTGCTTCTTTTCGACGTTGCCGACGGTAATCCGAATGGCGACCCTGACGCGGGCAACCTGCCACGGGTGGACCCCGAGACGATGCAAGGGCTCGTCACCGACGTGGCGATCAAGCGCAAGGTGCGCGACTGGGTCGACCTCGCCCGTGGCGACGAAGGGCGGTTCAAAATCTATATCCAGAGCGGCAGTGAAGCGCTAAACGCAAAGCATCGCCGTGCCTACGTCGACCTCGGGATCACCTCCACCGGTGCCAAGCAGAGCCGAGATGAGGTCGATCGGGCACGTGCCTGGATGTGCGAGAACTTCTTCGATATCCGCGTCTTCGGAGCGGTCATGACCACCGGTGTGAACTGCGGCCAGGTCCGTGGTCCAGTTCAGCTAACGTTCGCACGCTCGATCGATCCGGTGGTGCCACTGGATCTCTCGATCACCCGGGTGGCGGTGACGCGCGAGGAGGACGCCAGGGTGGTTGTCTCCGAGTCGGGCAGCGACGCGGAGGGAGGCAAGCAGACCGAGATGGGGCGAAAAGCGCTCGTGCCCTATGGCCTCTACCGCGCGCACGGATTCTTCAACCCCCACTTCGCGCAGCGGACCGGCGTGACCGAGGAGGACCTGGGCCTCTTCTGGCAAGCGCTGCAGCAGATGTGGGACGTGGACCGCAGCTCGTCGCGCGGGCTGATGGCCTGCCGTGGCCTCTACGTTTTCACCCACGAGAACCCGCTTGGGAATGCACCCGCGCACGCGCTCTTCGAGCGAATTCACGTACCGCCGCTGGGCAGCGGGGCAGCGCCGCGATCTTTCCGCGACTACCGGGTGGAGATCGACGAAGCTGGCTTGCCCGAGGGCATCACCCTGACCCGCCTGGTCGGCTAGCGTGGACGACGAGAGCGACGCGGCCGAGCGGGCCGGCGACGATGTCGACGACATCGTCGAGGTGCCCATCTCGGCGATCGAGCACTACAGCTACTGCCCGCGTCAGTGCGCGCTGATTCACGTCGAGCAGACGTTCGACGAGAATCTGTTCACCCTGCGGGGACGGCTCGCGCACGAACGCGTCCACTCGGGCGACGACCAGCCCTCGCGCGGTGTTCGGGTCGCACGCGGCATCCCGGTGTGGTCGGATCGTCTCGGTCTGCGCGGGAAGGTGGATCTGGTGGAGTTCCGGCCGGACGGGCCGTATCCGGTGGAGTACAAGATCGGCCCGCGACGCGGGGTGCACGCCGACCTCCAGCTCTGCGCGCAGGCACTCTGCCTCGAAGAGATGCTCGGCGAGGAGGTGCCCCGGGGCGCCGTCTTCTCCTTCGAGACCCGGCGCCGCCACGAGGTTGTCTTCGACGACGGCCTCCGCGCACGCACGCTCGAGGTCGTCGAGGCGATTCGCGGGCTCCTCCGTGAGCAGCGGCTTCCGCCCGCGCCGAACGACTCCCGCTGCCGTCACTGCTCACTGATCAACACGTGCCTGCCCGGCGTGGTTGGGGAGCCGGCGCGGCTGCGCGGGCTCCAGGGCGCGCTGTTCCATGCCCGGGAGCCGGGGCGAGACGATGAATGAGCTGCTGAACGTCCTTTATGTACAGACGCAGGGCGCTATACTCCACCTCGACAACGAGACCGTTCGGGTCGAGGTCGAGCGCGAGACGAAGCTCAGAGTGCCGCTAATTCGCCTGAGCGGGATCGTCGTCTTCGGACAGGTCACGCTGACCCCGTTCCTCATCCAGCGATGTGCCGAGGATGGGCGAAGCCTGGTCTGGCTCAGCCGGACGGGCCGTTTCAAGGCCCGGGTCCAAGGCGAGACGCGCGGCAACGTGCTGCTTCGTCGCGCCCAGCACCTGGCGTATGCGAGCGACGACCGCTCCCTCGCAATCGCGCGGCAGATCGTCGCGGCGAAGATCCAGAACTGCCGCCAGGTTCTGCTGCGCGGAGCACGCGAGGTCATCGATCCCCCGGATAAGGAAGCCCTGGCAGCCGGAGCGGAGCGCCTGGCGCGATCGCTCGCGAACCTGCGCGATGCGCGTGACCTCGACACGGTGCGAGGAATCGAAGGCGAAGCGGCACGTGCGTACTTTGGCGTCTTCGGCTCGATGATCCGAAGCGACCGCGAGCGCTTCGCGCCAGAGGGCCGTACGCGCCGCCCGCCGCGTGATCGGACCAACTCGGTTCTGTCCTTCCTCTACGCGCTGGTCCGGACCGAATGCGCGGCAGCGCTCGAAGGCGTAGGGCTGGACCCGCAGGTCGGATACCTCCATACCCTGCGCCCGGGCCGGCCCGCGCTGGCGTTGGATCTGATGGAGGAGTTCCGGCCGGTTCTGGCGGATCGACTGGCGATCGCCCTGATCAACCGTCGGCAGCTCAAGGCGGACGATTTCGAGGACCTGCCGGGTGGCGCGGTGCAGCTCACCGACGAGGGGCGGAAGACGGTCATCGTCGCGTACCAGAAGCGCAAGGAAGAGGAGGTTCAGCATCGAGTGCTCGGGCAGAAGGTACCGATGGGGCTGATTCCGCACGTGCAGGCGCGGCTGCTCGCGCGACACCTGCGCGGTGACCTCAAGGACTATCCGCCATTCGTGTATCGTTGAGCGGCCGGAGCCCTGGCTGCCACGGAAGAGCAACCGACAGGACAGCTTAACGATCCGCGGCTGGAGAGACAGCGCACACGTAGAGAGACGACCAGGCGCACTGCCGGGCGGAAAGGGCCAACGTGGAGATTCTGATAACCTACGACGTCGCGACCGAGTCGGCGGAAGGAAGACGACGGCTTCGCCGGGTCGCGAAGGCGTGCGAAGCGTACGGTCAGCGGGTTCAGAGGTCCGTGTTCGAATGCGTGGTCAGCGAGATGGACCTGGAGAAGCTGAAGCACCGGCTCGTCCAGGAGATCGACACGAGCGAGGACAGCCTGCGCATCTACCGTCTGCGAGAGCCTCGCCAGCGATTCGTTCAGGTCTTCGGCCAGAAGCCGACGTTCGATCTGGATGAGCCACTCGTCCTGTGAACGCGCGAACCTTCAGTGATGCGAAAATGCCGGAGGATCCGCGCTCGTCCCCTCGTGGCCGATCTCGCCAGGGCCGGCAACGTGATCGCCTGCGCTGGCTACCACCCTCCATTCATCTGCGCCCCGGATCTGCGGTGACGGGGAGGGGATTCGCGCACCCGGAGCCAAAAATGGCCTGAAATCAGCCCCAACCGGCAAGGAGTTGCATCCGGTCCCCGGACCGGATGAGGATTGAAACGTCGTACACGCGCAAAAACACGGGCGATGTGCGCGTTGCATCCGGTCCCCGGACCGGATGAGGATTGAAACAGGGATGGTGTTGCCGTCGGAGGTGAAGGGGTAGCGTTGCATCCGGTCCCCGGACCGGATGAGGATTGAAACTTTAGGTCGGCGAGTCCAGCTCGGTGTCATCCACGGTTGCATCCGGTCCCCGGACCGGATGAGGATTGAAACGATCTGCTC
>CADDYW010000190.1 GCA_902810745.1 Chloroflexota bacterium
TCAGCGTGAGCAGTGGGTTTTCGCGACGCCGCAGCAGGGTCACCACCGCCTCGATCACGCCGGACCGGCCAATCAGCGGCGTGAGCGGGCGCGGCAGGTCAGGCGACAGTTGGCTGATGAGAGGTGGAGCGTTGGTGGATCCGGCGCCCGGGCGGGCGGCGGCGAGAAGTCGCCCGCGGTCCTCCGCTGGCAGTTGGAGCGCGTCGGCCAGCAGGGCCACGGACTCGAGACGCGGACTACGTTCGGGGTTGCGTTCCAGCTCGCTGACGGCCTTGGCGCTCAAGCCGGCGCGCTCGGCCAAGGCTTCCTGGGTGAGGCCCGCCGCCAACCGGAACCGCTTGAGAAGCACTCCGAACGAGGCCAGATCTCGCGTCGTCATCGCTGTCGCTCCCGCCGGCAACCGATCGGCTGAAGACTCTGATGAATATCATACTCCGTCGGTCGTCTACGCGCACGGTCAATGGTGGACTGAACGTCTAGCCAGCGTCCACCGAACGGGGAGTGCTCGTCCTGTTCGGCGACCGAGGAGTGGCGCAGACTGTGGAGCAGAACGACAGTGAATGCTGTCGGAAGGAGGTTCCACGTGAGCACATCAACGGTTGTCACCCGCGCGGAGAGGCAAACCAGTCAGTCGGCGCTGAGCAAGGTGGTGATCGCCGCGCTGCTCGGCAACGTCCTGGTCAACGCGGTTCTGCAGGCTCTCGTTCTGCATACGCTGATCGTGCCGCTGACGATCATCCTGGCGCTGACGGTCGTCGTCGCGGGCGTGGTTGCCACGCGCTGGCGCTGGGCGCCGCTGCTCGCCGTGCTCTGGTGTGTTCTCGCCATCATCCCCGGCATGGCGCCCTATTCCTACAACCTCATGCATCCCGCCGAGATCGGCACTTTCATTGCAACGGTGCTGGGCCTGGCCCTGTATCTCATCGCGATCGTGGCCGGCCTTACCGCGACGTTCGCTGGGGATCGGCCAGTGGCCGAGGGTCGCGCTCCGGGCTGGCTGTACGGCTTCCTCGTCGGCGTGGCCGCGTTCTCGGTTGGAGCAAGCCTCGTCTCCCTGATCCCACCGTCCAATTCAAATGCCGCTGCAGTTAGCCCCGAGGCGCTGGCGCAGCTCCCGGCGCTCGTGGCGACGCAGACCAAGTTCGATCGAACCGAGCTGCGAGCAAAGGTGGGCGAGACCGTAGCGCTACGGCTCGACAATCGCGACGCTCAGCGACACTACTTCGACGTCGACGAATTGAACGTGCACGTCCCGATGCCCGCGAGGACGGCGGCCGTCGCGCTCTTCCGTCCGACCAGGCCTGGTACCTACACCTTCTATTGCCAGGTGCCCGGCCACCGAGAGGCGGGCATGGTCGACACGCTGATCGTGGAGCCATAGCTGGCGATCAATTGCCGATCAAGGAGCAGCGAAAGTGATCGAGATGACGGTGGTCGCGCGGCTGTCGGGGCATCTGGACGTGTTTTGGGTCGGATCTACGTTGTCGCGCAGCGGTCACACCGAGGGGACGAGTGCTAACCCATTTGGGCCCGATCGGGACGATGAGTGGATCTCTTCGGGCAACAATCCGACCCTGAGAGAACGATGGCCACAGGTGCAGGAGGCGGTCGTCGGCTGGCGGATTGGAGCGCAAGATCTCTTGGGCCAGGCCTTGTCCGCCCAGATCCAGAAGGCGGCAGAGGAAGCCTTGAAGGAGTTGGCCAAGAAAGGGATCGAAGCAGGGATAGCCGCGTTGATCGCGCTCCTCTGAGCGCAGTCAGCGATCTGATTGCCGACGGAGACCAAGCGGACGATTTTCGGCCGAGCATGCACCGGGATACAGTACGGAGAAGGAGAGATCGAAATGAGCGGAACTGCGACCGCGGCGACCGCGCGGGATTGGGGTATCGTCGGGGCTCTCGCTCACGGTGCCGTGGCGCTGCATCGTAGGCTGTACAGATGGAGCGGTGGTACGATGAACCTGAGGCGTGAGGGCCAAACCGGCGCTCCGCGATCGGAGCCGCGAACTGCCCGATCGCCTGGCGAGAGCGGCCGAGGGCCGCGGTGGGAGTGGAGTCGCGCGCATCGCCGACTGCTTCGGACTATCGCCGCGGCCCTCGTCTTCGCCCCGCTGGCTGCTGGCGGCGCGACCCACGCCACCTCCGCGAACACGACGCTCAGCTACGCGGTTGGCGTGAGTCCGTGCGACTCGACGCAGACTCAGCTCTGCACGCCCATCCCCACCGTTGGGGTGCCGACCGACGGCGCGCTTCAGGTCGGGTTCGTCGCCTCGCCGGATCACTGCTCCGACATCATCGCCCACCTGCTCGTCGACGGCGTCGAGAAGTATCACTCGGCGCCCCTCGCGCCAGGGGCGAGCACGGGAATCCAGGATCTCGGCCCGGTTTCGCCGGGCACCCATCGAGTGCGGGTGCAGGCCGAAGGGGTAACCGGCGGCTGTAATGCCGGCTACCTCTCGATCTGGCGTGGCGCCTTATCGGTCACTGTCTCGGGGCTGGCGCAGGCGAGCACGACCCTGGTTGACCCCGGCCAGACCGCGAGCGTCTCTACCGTGGCCTCGGGCTCGCCGGCACTGGCGGGCGTGCAGGCCACCTACACCCGCGACGCCGCCGCGTCGGACGCGGCCACGCTCACCGCCGCGACCTACGTGGACGATCCGCTCACCGGACCGGAGCCCCTGCCCATTCGGCCAGTAGCATTCGTCGATCTGCTTCTGCTCGGCGGTGGAACGGGCGACACGCTGTCGGCGAGCTTCTTCCCGCCCGATCCAATCTTTCCACCGGATCCGATCTTTCCACCCGATCCGATCCTCCCGCCTGACGCGGTTCGCCTCGTCTACTGGGACGGAGCGACCTGGTCGCCGGTCCGCACGAGCGCAGGCAGCTACCCGGTCTACCAGGCGGCGACGAACAGCTTCTCAGTCGGGTTCGGCAGTACCAGCGCGCCGCAGATCACCGCCCTGGGCGGCACGGTCTTCGCCTTCATCCCTCGTTACGCCGCGCTCAGCTTCCAATCGCCGGTTGACGGCGATTCGATGAACGTCGCCAAGGCCGGACGGGCGATTCCGCTCAAGTGGCGACTGCTCGACCTTGGCAATAATCCGGTCACCAACCTTGCGCCCGAGGCCGTTCGGGTCACCTCGGTGGGCGTCGCATGCGTCGGTCTGAGCCAGGCGACCGATCCCGTGTCGGAGTACGCGGTCGGAGCGTCCGGGCTACAGAACCTTGGCGACGGCTACTACCAGTTCAACTGGGCGACGGATCAGGACTACGCTGGCAGCTGTCGGCAGCTTCGGCTGGATCTGGGAGAGCGGCTGGAGGACGGCACGACCCCGATCTACCACACTGCGAACTTCCAGTTCACCAGGTAGGTCTAGGGGAGAGATGGACGATGCCCGGTCGGGAATCTGCGCGGTGAGCAGGCACGGCGTCGCGACCAGCGCGGCCTAGAACGGGGGGTCGGGAATTTGGGATTGGGTCCGCATGCAACGCCCGGCGCGGCATTCGGTGCCTGACATCGGTCCAACGTTTCCGCTCGGCGCTGTAATTACGAAGACGGAGAAACTGGAATGAATGCATCAGCATCGACGACGACAAGCTGGTATGACTGGGGCCCAGTTCGATCTCTCCTCCGCGCGGCCGGGGCGCTCCATCGCGGGCTATATCGCCTGAGCGGAGGCAAGCTCGGCGGGTCAATACGCGGCGTGCCACTTTTACTGCTGACGACGCGCGGGAGGAAGAGCGGGCGGATGCACACCTGGCCCGTCTGCTACGTTGTCGAGGGCGAGAACCTCCTGCTGGTCGCCTCCGCGGGCGGAATGCCGCGAAACCCCGCCTGGTACCACAACCTGCGGGCGAATCCTCACGTGACCATCGAGATTGGGAGGCAGTCGCGCGCGATGGTCGCGGAGCCACAGGAAGGGTCGGCGCGCGACGCCTATTGGGCGCGTATCGTGGGCGAGCACCCGTTGTTCGAGGGCTACCAGCGCAAGGTCACTCGCCAGATCCCGGTCGTGCTTCTGCGACCGGAATCGTGAGGAAAGGGGATCTGCAATGGTACGAGAATCCGAAGGCACCTCGGCGCTCACGCGCTGCCTGCAGCTCAACGCGCTGGCGCTCGCCTTCAGCTTGACGCACGTGATCGGCGACTACGCAATCCTTACCGCTCAGGCAGGCGGCGACGCCCTGGCCCTGCCGTGGTACCTGGCACTGGCAGGCACCGTCTACGGCTGGTGGGGCTGGTCACTCGCGCGCGCTGCCGGCGGCAGCCGCTCCGGGCTGGTCAGCTTGCTGGCCCTGTCCGCGGTCTGGGCGGCGCTCCTCAACGGCGGGTCGGCCGTGTTCACCTCGGTCACTATCCTGGTGGCGGACATCATCCACTTTGGGTCGCTGCTGTTCGGCATCGGCGCGGCGTATGCGACCTGGCGCCTGCTGCGGGCCGACCAGGAGGCACCGGTGCAGGCGAGTGATACGCGCGTCTGAGGCACGCGGGCGCGTCAAGTGCCAGAAATCGGGCCCGCGTCCTATCCGGTCAAACCGTCGCGCATACTGCTCTAAAGACGAGGTCGGGGTCCAGGGACTGGGGACCGGGGCAGCGGCTGCTCCAGACGCTGCCCGCGGAGCCTGAGACCGCCAAACGTTTCTGCTCGGCGCTGTCATGGATTTCGAAATAGATGCGGAGGATAGAACGCCGTGTCGCCGGACGAGCTAAAGGCACGCGCTCGGCGCATTCCGGAAGAGCTATTGACGCAGGGCGACCTGGCTGTTGCCGAGGAGATCATCGCGCCCGACTGCGTACATCACGCGCCCGTCCCGGTCGCGCCCGGCGCCGCGGGGCTGATCGGATGGGTGACAGCGCTCCGTCGGGCCTTCCCGGATCTGTGCGCCGTCGTCGAGGACGAGGTCGCGGAGGGCAACACGGTGGTGCAGCGCCTCACGGTCAGCGGAACCCAGGTGGGGCCATTCGCCGGTATTCCTGGGAGCGATAAGCGCGTTGGCTGGCGGGTGCTGGTGATCGTCCGCGCCGGCCCGGATGGGAGGCTCCGGGAGCACTGGTCGTGCTGGGACCGGCTGGGCGTGACGCCTACCCACGGGTGAGCGGCGGCGGTACGATTGGCGCTCGCATTGGTAGATTGCATGCCTTCGATGACGCTATCGTCAGGCGCGAAAGCGAGGACACATCATGGGTGCACCGGGTTACTTGTCGGAGTCTCGAATCGCCGCGCTCCTACTGATTGCCTGCTTTCCTATCTTTGCCGTTGGAGGCATCCTCTTCACGGGCAGAGCATTCTTGAAGTGGCCCGCTGGGCAGACCATTGAGTACCTGCGCTGGGAACGGGGCTTCGTCATTCTGGCGGTGGTGGTGACGGCGCTTGGATTGGTCCTGCTCGAGGATCTGCTGGGCGCGGCCGGAGATCCGATCGTCGCCCGGCTGGCCCTGGTGACCTACCTTGTCGGCGCGGTCGTCGTCGTGGTTGCCGAAACGTCCTTTCTGAACGATCGCGATTGGATTTACACTCAGATCGTGCTCTACGTGGTGCTAGCCTTCCTGGCGCAGGCGGCGTTTGGCTTCTCCTTGCTCCGGACCGGACTCGTCGCGAGCTGGGTGGGCTGGGCGACGATCGCCTGGAACCTGTTCTGGCTGATCGTCTTGCCCCTTGCGTCTCCACGCGACATATACTATCCGGTTCTTCACCACACCGCGCCCCTCGTTATCGGAATCGCGCTGCTGGTGAAATGAGCCACGCGTGTCGTGCGCATGTCGGTGGGACGGTGATGCATCGAGCATGACACACCCCGGGTTTCTCCCCCTGGTGGAACGGTCGGCGCGCAGCGCGGGCGTCGGGCAGGGGGTTGGGGGACGGTTGGGGCTTTCAAGGGTAGGTATTTTGAAAGCGAGCGATTCAGGTGGGAATGGTGAGACGCGGGAGGCTTGGCAAGACACTGCTCCATGCGGCATTCGGGGACTCTCCACCAACCCAGAAAACCGCGGAGGAG
>CADDYW010000191.1 GCA_902810745.1 Chloroflexota bacterium
GCCCTTCACGGCGTGAGCGCAATGCTCCGGCGAATCGGGGAGATTCTCACGTCGGACGGGGCGTACGAGGCCGGCTGGCTGCTCCTCTTTGGTCTGACCGGTATGCTGATCTCGGCGCGGCTGATGAGCACCGAGGTCTGGGATACTGTCGTCTTCGCGCTGTCGCATTGAGCTAAAGCCACCCTCAGATGCCGCTCCCATAACGGCCTGACATTCCCTGATGGCCAGAAATTGACACGACCGGTCAAGAGGACTACACTAGTGAAGCCTGGTTTGCAGAGCCTTGTGGTAACGCTTGGTAGGAGCGCGCAAGGCTCGGGCTGCGTGCTGTTGGGGTAGATTAACCGATCCTTGGTGTTGCGAGCCTGGTGCCGACGGCCCAGGTGAGCAGATTATCGTTGCTGAGAGCACGATGAGTGTCGTGTGTTCATCGACGAAGGAGGAATCGTGTCTTACCCTGTTATGCCGTCCCCGTTATCAGGGCGTCGAGTGTCACGAGGCGTTTTCCTTCGATCAGCGCTGGGTGCCGGCGGAGCGCTCCTGCTAGCCGCCTGCGCGGGCCAAGCGCCGCCTAGCCCTACTCCCGCTACCCAGCCGACCGCTCCACCTCCTGCCCCCACACCGACTACCGCTCCCGCGACCCAGCCAACCGCGACGACTGCCGCGGCGGCAGCAGCGTCTCCAACCGCGGCGGCGCAGCCTACGACCGCACCGGCCCCGACGACAGCGCCGGTGGCTCAGGCCGCGACGCCTCCCAAGTTCGGTGACGTCACACTGAACTGTGTCTGCGATGCCGGCCACAATGCACGTCCCTTCCGATGGTACGCGGATGAGGTGAAGAAGCTCACTGGAATCACGATCAACCTGATCGAGATTCCCTTCTCGGACGTCTACCAGAAAGAGAAGACGGAGTTCGTCGCCGGCAGCGGCGCGTTTGACGTGGTGGTCTTCTACCCGGCGTACATCGGCGACTTCGCCGGGAACGGGTACCTCGTCCAGCTCGATCAGTACGCCAGCAAGGGGGGCGCCTGGGATCCGCAGCTCGACGACATCTTCCCGCCGTTCCTGGAGCTTTACTGCAAGTGGGGAGGCAATCTCTTCGCGCTTCCCTACGATGGCGACGTCCACTCCTACTACTATCGGAAGGATATCTTTAACCATCCGGACGAGCAAGCTGCTTTCAAACAGAAGTACAACAAGGATCTGAAGCCCGCGGAGACGTGGGACGACTACCTGCAGATCGCGGAGTTCTTCACGCGCAAGAAGGGTGAGAAGCTGGCCGGGCAGACCCTCACCGAAAACTTCTACGGCGCCGCGGAGTATGGCCAGAAGGATTTTGGCTTTGCCTGGTTCCTCGATCGCTTTGCCGCGTTCGGCAAGCTGTATTTCGACGAGAAGATGACGCCGCAGATCAACGGCGACGAAGGCGTCAAGGCACTCGACAACCTCGTGAAGTCGATCAAGTTCTCCCCGCCCGACGTCCTGAGCTATGGGTACGACGAGCTTCGGGATGCGTTCATTCTCCACGCGAACGTGGCGCACATGGTCCAGTGGGGAGACGTCGCCAAGAAGGGCGCCGATGACACTCAATCCAAGGTCGTCGGCAAGATCGGCTATGGACAGGTACCGGGCTGGAACATCGGCGGCAAGGTCGTGAAGCGCGCGATGATGCCGGTCGGACGTGTTCTGGCCGTGACCAAGACGTGCAAGAATCCGGACGCGGGCTACTGGCTTGCCAAGTATCTGAGCCTCGACAAGGGATTGACCGACGTTTCCACGTCGCAGACAGGTCTCGACCCGTACCGCAAGTCGCACCTCGAGCACCCCGAGGCGTATCAGATGTTCGGCGATCCAAAGGATGCGAAAGAGTACCTGGCGGATGATGTCGAGGCGAATCTCCAGATCGGCTATCCGGAGATCTTCATCCCGGGCGCAGCCCAGTACGAAGACGCCCTGGGATTGAACGTCAGCAAAGCAATCTCCGGCCAGATGGGCACCAAGGAGGCTCTCGACGCCACGGCGAAAGCCTGGAACGACATTACCGATAAGCTCGGTCGCGATAATCAGGCAAAGTTCTGGCAGTCCTCCCTGGAAAGCTATAAGAAGGTTGGCTTGCTCCCAAGCTAAGCTCGGCGAGCGCCAAGAATGGCGAGAAGCTCGGTGAGCCAGAAAGCATCCGCGACTCCGCTTTCGCCGACGAGCGAGGCGGCCGCGCGCCGCGGCGCTCGTCGGCGCCTCGCGCCGATCCTTTTCGTCGCACCCGCGGTCATCTTGCTGGTGGTCGTGAACATCTTCCCTTTCGTCTACTCGCTGCGTAACAGCTTTCTCGATTGGGAGATGACCACGCCCGCGCCACCGCGATTCATCTTTCTCGGCAACTACGGCCAGGCGCTGTTCGCGGATCCACGGTTCTGGAACTCGGCGCTGAACACTGCGATTCTCGTCGTGGCGGGTGTCGCGATCGAGCTCGCGGGCGGAACCATCGTCGCCTGGGCCCTCCACCGCGTTGGGCGTATTCGCCCTTTGCTCGTCGCGCTCCTCCTCCTGCCGGTGATGATCGCGCCGATCATCGCCGGGTTCCAGTGGCGCATCATTCTGAACGATCAGTATGGACCACTGAACTGGGTGCTGGCGCAGCTTGGGCTGCCACACCCCGCCTGGCTCGCGGACCCCAACGTCGCCCTGCTCGCGATTCTCCTCACGGACGTCTGGCAGTGGACGCCCTTCATGATTCTGCTCGTTCTTTCGGGCCTCCAGGCAATCCCCAACGATGTCGAAGAGGCGGCCGTGACGGACGGTGCATCCGCGTGGCAGTTCTTCTGGCGCATCGCCGTGCCAATCATCCTGCCGATCATCGTGGTGTCTGTCCTGATTCGATTCATGGATATCTTCAAAACCTTCGACTTTGTTGCGATGCTGACCGGCGGCGGTCCGGGGAGCCGGACGGAGACGCTGAGCTGGTACACGTATCTGCAGGGATTCAGCTTCTTCAACGTCGGGTACGCGGCCGCGCTGTCCTATCTTCAGCTGATCGTCATTACGATCGTCTCGCGTGTCTTTCTCTCGAGTGTGCGCCGGCTTGGCGCTGGAGAGCTTCTATGACCCGAATGTCCGGATGGCAGCACGTTACCGTTGGCCTCATCCTCCTCGTCAGCTTTGCCTTCTTCCTGCTGCCAATCGTCTGGATGATCTCGACGTCGTTCAAGGCATCCGCAGATGTCTTCGCCAATCCCCCGATACTGGTGCCGCCGCACCCAAATCTCCAGAACTACGCCTTTGCGCTCCAGCACGGCGGTACCCAGGGCATTCGAGACAGCCTGATCGTGTCATTCGGAACCACGATCCTCTCGCTCGTGGTCGGCTCTCTGGGCGCCTACAGCCTGGCGCGGTACCACCTGGGGGGCGAGAGCTTCTCCTTCTGGATCCTATCGATGCGCATGGCGCCGCCAATCGCCGTCGCACTTCCTCTCTTCCTCGTCTTCCGAAGTCTCCACCTGCTCGATACCTACTGGGCGCTCATAGCCGCGTATACCGTTTTCAACCTGCCATTCGTCATCTGGATGCTGCGGGGGTTCTTCGACGAGGTTCCACGCGAGCTCGACGAGGCCGCGCTGGTCGACGGTTGCAGCCCGCTCGGCGCGTTCGCGCGTGTCGCACTTCCCCTCACCGCACCAGGGCTCGTCGCGACGGCGTTTTTCTGCTTCATCTTCGCCTGGAACGAGTTTCTGCTGGCGCTCATTCTGACACGCTCAGTCGTCAAGCCATTACCGATTGCCATCTTCGGCCTCGCCGGCGGACACGAAATCCGATGGAACGAGATCGCCGCGATGGCCATGATGGCCGCCGTGCCGGTGGTCGTCTTCGCGCTGCTGCTCCAGCGTTATCTGGTTCGAGGCCTCACCTTCGGCGGCGTGAAAGGATAGTCGGCTGGGCGTACCCCGGGCAGCGGGAGAGCATCCGTGTTCGTGTGCTGGCTCTCAACTGCGACCGGTGCTTCTAGCAACCGGGCCAGGAGGGTTTCATTCTGAGACATGGAGCGATTCCGATGAGACTGAAAGATCGTGTCGCCATTGTCACCGGAGCTGGATCCGGTATCGGCCAGGCCATCGCCCGTGCGCTCGCGCGCGAAGGTGCCAAGGTCGTGGTAGGAGATATCAACCTGCCCGCGGCCCGCGAGACGAGTGGTCAGATCGAGCGCGAGAATGGATCAGCATTCGCGTGTCGAGTCGACGTCGCGAGATCCGACGAGGTCAGGAGCCTCGTCGACGCGACCGTGGAGCAGTACGGCCGTCTCGATATCCTCGTGAACAACGCCGGCATCGTCCTTCAAAAGATGGTCGTCGATACCAGCGACGATGACTGGTCGAGGGTTCTCGGGGTCGATCTGTTTGGACCGTTCTACTGTTCGCGCGAGGCGGCAAAGGTGATGATACGCCAGGGAGCAGGCGGACGCATCGTGAACATCACCTCGATTATGGCGCGACAGACGCGGCCGCTCAACGGCGCTTACACCGCTGCGAAAGCCGGCCTCGAGGGGCTAACGCGTGCGCTGGCGCTGGAGCTGGCTCCTCACGGCATTACCGTGAACGCGGTGGCCCCGGGGCACATTCACACCCCCCTCACGCGCCCCATGTTTACGCCCGAGGTTCGACGGGCATTCGAGGAGCGGATCCCGCTTGGCAAGATCGGAGAACCAGACTGGATCGCGAACGCCGTCCTCTTCCTGGCTACGGACGAGGCTTTCTACGTCACTGGCCACGTGCTCCTCGTTGACGGCGGATACGCGATCAATGGAGACCTTCCGGGCGTTCAATTCGGTGCCAATGACTGAGGAGGACAGATGGCCTCGTGGAAGATCACTGCGCTCGATACTGGATCGTCTCTGATCGATAAATCGGTGATCACGTACCTGACGGATCCAGGTACCAAGATTCGGATCCCGCGCGTGATGTGGTATCTCGAAGGGCCCCGAAAGATCATCGTCGATACGAGTGTCGGCGACCCGGCTCAGGGCGAACGGGTCCTCGGCGAGCCGACGGCCCGGACGCCCGAGCAGCACCCGGACGCCGCGCTGAAACGCGCCGGCATCGACCCCACGGCCATCGACTACGTGATCCTCAGCCACCTGCACTGGGATCACTGCGGCAACAACCATCTATTTCCGCGGGCCAAATTTCTGGTTCAGTACGACGAGCTTCGCTACGCGATTGCACCCGCTCCACCGTTTGGCAAGGGGTATCTTGCTCCGACAATCGGCGAGACGCCACCCTACTGGGGAACGCGCTTCGATCCAATCGATGGCGAGATCGAGCTGGAACCCGGGTTGCGAATCATCCGTTGCTCCGGACACAGCCCGGGACTTCAATCGGTGCTCGTCCAGACCACCGATGGGATCTACTGCATCGCGAGTGATGCAATCATGTCCTATGAGAACGCGGAGAAATTGATCCCCCCAGGGTTCCACTGGCGCATCGAAGAGTCCGTCGAGTCGATGCAGCGAATTCTCCGAAGCTGTGACCACTATCTTCCGGCGCACGACTATGCCCTGTTCAAGGAGGGAACGATCGCGCGCTTTCCGTGAGCCTCGAGCCATCGCTCGGGCGCCTACCCGTCGTGATCGCAACCACCGGGCAGAAGCGTCGCCGCCGACCACGAAGGAGGGCTTGGAACGATCAGCCAGGCAGCCAGCGCTCGCGGCGCGCCGGGCTCAGTCGGACTCCATTGAGCAAGCCGTGCCGTTTCCTGCTACCATTGAGGGCGAAGCTGCATTGAGTAAGGAACCGCGATGAGTCGAACCGAGCAACGTATCTTTCGCCCTCTGCAACGTATCCTTATCCCGCTCTCGTGGGCTGCCACGATCGGGATGTTTCTGGTCGTGATCATGGGCGCGACGGTCACCAATACCGCCTCGGCGGAAGGGTGCGGTCGCTCCTGGCCCCTCTGTAACGGTCGGATTATCCC
>CADDYW010000192.1 GCA_902810745.1 Chloroflexota bacterium
CCGGGTCTGGCTCCCGACGGAGAACGTCGTCGTCCGGGTCCGCGCCGACGATCTCATGCCGCTGTCGCAGGCGCCGGCACCTGACGCGCATCACATCGGCTACGTCGCCGCGGCCGCTCGCATCGCCGCCGCGCTGACCGAGGACGTCCTGCTCGCCCCACTTGACGCGTCGGTCATTCCGCTGCCACACCAGGTCCGCGCGCTGTCACGAGCGGTCTCGTCCGATCGGGTGCGATATCTCTTAGCCGACGAGGTTGGCCTGGGCAAGACGATCGAGGCGGGGCTGATCCTCCGCGAGCTCAAGCTCCGCGGGCTCGTCCGACGCGTCCTGGTCGTCGCGCCAAAGGGGTTGGTCACCCAGTGGGTCTCCGAGATGCGGACCCATTTCGCCGAGGAGTTCCGCCTGGTGTCGCCGGACGATCTGAAGGCGCTCCGTCGGTTGTCTCCCGCTGATCGAGGCAAAGGGTCGGCCGTGGGAAGCTTCTCGCCCTGGACGCTGTTCGACCAGGTCGTCTGCCCGATGGACTCGATCAAGCCGCTCGAATCGCGCCGGGGCTGGTCCCGCGACGAGGTGGCGGAGTACAACCGCGAGAGGTTCGAGGATCTGATCGCCGCTGACTGGGACCTGATCGTCGTCGACGAGGCCCATCGCCTGGCCGGAAGCACCGATCAGGTCGCCCGCTACCGTCTCGGCCAGGGCCTGGCCAGCGCCGCGCCATATCTGCTGCTCCTCTCGGCGACACCCCACCAGGGGAAGACCGATGCCTTCCATCGCCTGATGGCGCTGATTGACCCGGAGGCATTCCCGGACGTGGCCAGCATCACCCGTGAGCGGATTCGGCCCTACGTCATCCGCACCGAGAAGCGACGCGCAATCGACGCGCGCGGCCAGCCACTCTTCCAGCCGCGCCAGACCCGGCTGGTGCCGGTCGAGTGGGCCGAGCGCCATCGACGGCAGCGGCTTCTCTACGAGGCGGTCACCGACTACGTTCGCGAAGGATACAACCAGGCGATCGAAGAGCGGCGAACCTACATCGGGTTCTTGATGCTCCTGATGCAGCGCCTGGTCACCTCGTCGACGCGGGCGATTCGTTTCGCGCTCGAGCGTCGCCTGGATGCGCTTCAGGATCCCGACGACCTGCGCGCGCCAGCGTCCGGGCTCTCCGAAGATGAGTGGAACGACCTCGACGGGCAAGAGCAGGTCGACCTGCTGCTGAACGCGCGCCTTGCCGCGCTCGCGAACGAGCGACGGGAGGTGACGCGTCTGTTGGAAGCGGCCCGATCGGCCGAGAACGCCGGTCCCGACGCTAAAGCCGAGGCGCTACTCGACGGGATCTATCGGCTGCAGCGGGAGGAGGTGAATCCGGACGTGAAGGTCCTGGTGTTCACCGAGTTCGTCCCCACGCAAGAGATGCTGCGGCACTTTCTGGCCGATCGCGGATTTTCGGTCGTCTGCCTGAACGGGTCGATGGACGTGGCGGAGCGTCGCACCGTCCAGGATGCCTTTGCCCGCGACGCCCAGATCCTCATCTCGACTGATGCCGGCGGCGAGGGGCTGAACCTCCAGTTCTGCCACGTCGTCGTCAACTACGACATGCCCTGGAATCCGATGCGTCTCGAGCAGCGGATCGGCCGGGTCGATCGGATTGGCCAGACCCACCCAGTGAGCGCGCTGAACTTCGTTCTGGCCGATACCATCGAGCACCGCGTCCAGGAGGTTCTCACCGCCAAGCTGAGCGTGATTCTGAAGGACCTGGGCGTCGACAAGGCCAGCGACGTACTCGACTCGGGCGAGGCGGGCCAAATCTTCGACGAGCTGTATCGCGAGAGTATTCTCCATCCAGAGAGCCTCGAGGAGAAGGTCGCGTCGGTCGCCGAGCAAGTGCGCGATCAGGCCCGCGCAGCGCGCGACAATGGCATCCTCGCCGACGACAGTTCCGAGCTCGATCCGTCGGATGCTCGCCGGCTGCTCGAGCATCCCTTGCCCCACTGGGTCGAGCGCATGACCGTCAGCTACCTCCGTTCACGGGGTGGAAAGGCAGAAAGGACCGGGGGCTCCTGGAATCTGACCTGGCCAGACGGTGAGGAGATGGCCAGCGTCGTCTTCACGTCCGCCGACGCCGGGGCGAACCCAGCCGCGCGACAGGTAGCCCTGGAAGAGGAGAGAATTCGCGTCCTGGTTACTCGAATTCCTCCGTGGGTCGAGGGCATGCCGATTCCCTGGCTGGAAGTCCCCGACGTTCCCCCGACCGTCCAGGGCTTCTGGTCGCTCTGGCGCGTCGGCCTGCACACCGTCGACGCGACCACGTGGCGGATCCTGCCACTGTTCCTGCAGGATAATGGCAAAGTGTTTCTGCCGACGGCTCGGCGGATCTGGGACCGGTTGCTCGCGGACTCGGTCGAGCCATCGGTCTATCTGGATGGCGTCGAGGCTGCCGATGCCTTCGCCCGGTGCCGAGAGGTCGCCGAAAACCAGGGACGAGCGGTCTACGAGAACCTCGTCCAGAAGCACCGTGCCAGTTTCAAACGGGTCATCGAGAAAGGCGAGTACGCCTTCGCTGCGCGGCGGCGAATGATCGAGCGCATCGGCCTTCCGGCCGTGCGGGCGCACCGCCTCGCCGCGCTCGCGCGAGAGGAGCGAAGCTGGCGCGAGCAACTGGATCGACGCGCGGAGGTCAGCCCGGACCTGGAGCCGCTGCTCCTCATCCGCGTCGAGGGAACGAAGACGTGAGCGACACCACGGCTCATCCCCCTCCCCACCCATCGCCCGCCGCCGATCTCTCTGGCGGGTGGCGAGATGCGATCCTCGCCGAATTCGTCCCGGGAATCGCCAGGTTGACCGTGGTTGCTGATCCGGATGGCCTGCTGCTCGAGGAGACCATCCTGCAGGTCATTCGGGAGCGAGGATTCGACGTCGTGTCCTACGAGGACCCGATCGCCTTTCGCTTCGACTACGAATCGCGCTACCGTTCCCACTGGGATCGCGGCGCATCGACCGACCTCGCGCTCGTCGTGCGGACGTCGTCGTCCGACCTGAGCATTCTTCCCTACGACCTGCTGTCGAGCGGATGGAGGCGCGCATTCGGCCTTGGCAAGCTGTTCCCCAACCTGAGCTATCCGATCATTGCCGCGTTGGACCCTGGCGATCTGGATCCGTTGTACGCGGCGTACGTTCAGCACACGCCACGAGTATCCGGCGAGAACGCGACGGTCGACTTCATTCTGCGATTCGTCTTCAAGATCGATTCCGAGTTAGTCCGAAGCCCTCCGGATCTGCTCGCGCTCCTCCTACGACGGCATCAGCGGCCGCGGCACGTCCCGGCTATCGTCGACGCGCGCTTCATCCAGCTCTTGCGCCAGAACCACCAGTTCGACAATTGGCCGCTCGAGCAGATCGTCCCGGACCGGGAGGCGTTCGTAGCCTTCCTGCAGGAGCGCTGGCCTGTCTTCCTGGACCGTCTCGCTAGCTCCGGTTCGCAGGTCATGCGCGAATCCAGCTCGACCTACAATCTGAGCTATCCCGGGCCAGCGGACCTCCCCTTCGATCACCCGGAGATCCGTCCGTACGTTGGCGACATGTTCCTGGATGGCACCCTGCGACCAGTAGAGATCGTGGAAGCGACCGCGCTTGGAAGACAATGGGCTGCGGTGGGGGTCCGCGCGGATCCCGACGCCGATCTTAGACGACGCATCGCGGGACTGATCGACGTCATCGAGAACTCGCTGCCCGCGGGCGACGCCCGCTACCAGGAATGGACTAGCTTCGCCTACCGCTGGGCCGAGGTGACCGCGCTCTGGTACTCCGGGCCTTCACCGCCAACCGAGCTCGCGGAACGGCGACACGCGCTCCGTGACTCGATCGACCGTCGGTTTCTGGCGTGGTCAGAGAAACGCTACGGCGGACTCTACAATCAGCCGGCGATTCCGGTGATGGTGCATCACATTCCGCGAGCCCTCGCCCAGCACCTCGCGCACGCCGAAAGTCGAAGAGTTGCACTCGTCGTGCTCGACGGAATTGCCCTCGATCAGTGGGTCACACTGCGCACCACGGTCAGCCAGCAACGGCCAAACCTGATCTTCCGCGAGTCCGGGGCTTTCGCCTGGGTCCCGACGATCACGACAATCTCACGCCAGGCGATCTTCGCCGGCCGTCCGCCGTCCAGCTTTCCGAGAAGTATGCAAGCCACCGACCACGAGCCAGCTCTCTGGGCACAGTTCTGGGCCGATCAGGGCATCGCGACGGCCGAGGTGACGTACAAGATCCTGCTCGGCGACCATTCGGACGTGGCAACCGTCGACGAACTGGTCTCGGATGCCCGCGCGCGCGTACTGGGGCTCGTCGTTCGGAAAGTCGACAAGATCACCCATGGTATTCAGCTCGGCACCGCTGGCGTGCACGATCAGGTGCGACTGTGGGCCCAGACCGGTTTTCTGGCCGAGCTCCTTGACCGGTTGCTTGAACGAGATTTTGTCGTGTTTCTGACGTCGGATCATGGCAATATTGAAGCAGTTGGCTGCGGCCGACCATCGGAGGGAGCCATCGCCACCAGCCGAGGGGAGCGCGTCCGCGTGTACCCCACGTCGGCGTTGCGGAGCAAGGTGAAGGCCCAATTTCCCGAGACGATCGAGTGGCCACCACTCGGCTTGCCGGACGGGTTCTTCCCGCTTCTTGCTCCCGCTCGTCGCGCCTTCGTTCCCAGTGGTGAGCAAACCGTCAGCCATGGAGGAGTCAGCCTGGAAGAGGTGATCGTACCCTACGTTCAGGTCATGCGGAGCGCATCGTGATCGGTACTCGACAGATCATCGGATTCGATCAAACGATTCGCCTCGCCTGGCTCGACGCCACGGCTAGCGCCGTGGCCAGGGGTCTCACGCCCAGCGAGATCAGGGCCGAGCTTGAGCAAGCGCTCATAGCAGAGGTGCCGGGTGAGGGGCCGCACAATGCCCGTGGAAAGGCCAAGACCATCTTGCTGCGTGTCTGGGTTCTCGTTCCCGAATCTCTGCAGACGCTTCGCGATGAAGCAATCAAGCTTTTGTCGGAGACAGATCACGCCGAGCGTCTTGCGATACACTGGGGAATGTGTCTGGTGGCATATCCGCTCTTTCGGAGCGTCGCGGCGATCGTCGGGCGGCTTCTGGAGATTCAGAGCGTGGTCGCCCAATCACAGGTGATTCGGCGAACGGCCGAGACTTGGGGAGATCGCACGACCATCGATCGGGCGGTACCCCGGATCTTAGGAAGCTTCGTTGACTGGGGAGTGCTCCGGCGCGGCGAACGCTGTGGACTGTACCACCCCGTGGCGCCGCTCGCAGTGCCGAGCACCGACGTCCAACGTTGGCTCGTCGAGGCCCTGCTTGCCTCTACAGAGCATCGCTCTGCACAGTTCGTCCAGCTCGTGGGGAATTCTGCGCTCTTCCCATTCAAGCTGTCGCTCGCACCGCGCGACCTGTTCCGCCACCCCAGGCTGGAGGTACTCCGGTTGGGACTGGACGCGGACGTGGTCGCCCGACGCTAATCTCATTCTTTCTTGCTCGGAGGGCTGCTGGTTGGGTTGGTCGTGGCCACCGTCAAGGTGACAGCGGCAGCCGTCCGAGCGTGACTGCACATCGCTCAGCTATATCTGCGGACTCGACACGCAAGTCAGGTTCGAAGGCCCTGCGCAGCCATTCCAGGAATAGATCCCAGTGGGCGAGCGCCTCGGCATCCGAAATCCTCGTCTCGCCAGGACGCGCGGGGAGACCAGCTACCGCACCGTCAGGCTCGCCGTGGGGCCAGGGTGCGGCGTGGCGCTGGGATCGATCGCGAGGTCGTAGGTCCCCGGGGGCAGGTTTCCCTGCACGCGGAGGGTCTTCCCCGGGTCGACGCTGCCA
>CADDYW010000193.1 GCA_902810745.1 Chloroflexota bacterium
TCCCGACATAGATGCTGTAGCGCTGGGCAGTTCGCGAGATCATCTCCAGCGAGAACTTCATCACCGTCCAAGCCATGTCCTCGCTCATCCAGGATGGCTTGATCCCCTCGTCCGTGTTGACAACCGGGGCGCCCACTTCGCGGGCAAAGCGAATTGCCTGGCGGATATAGGGGACGGAGACATCGGGTCGCATCAGGGGCGCGTGCGCGGACAGGCCGGATGCCTTCAGGCCCAGGCGTTCCAGCTTTTCCCGCATCTCCAGACCGTCCTCGTCCATGGTCTGGAAGTGATAGTACCCCGCTTCCGCGAGGAGGTCGCGGCCAGTCATGACGCAGGGCTCGACGTATTCGTACCCAAGCTCGGCCGCCTTGGCGATGCCGTAGTCGAACGAGCGATCGGCACTGCGGACGAACTCCAGGTTGATCCCGATCTTGATGTCGCTCACTCTGTCACCTCATCCACGTGCTCTGGCTGTTTGCACTTGTTTGCTTGAAGGGACCGCGGACTGATCAGGCGCACGACGGTTGGCCCAGGGTCACTGTACTCCGGTGTTGGATTGCGGTCTCTTTCAGATCTCCGCCAGGTCAACAGGCACGCCTCCTCGTCGGGCCGACTCGTAGATGCCGAAGATGGCGGCCATGGTCCCCAGATTATTTCGGCCACTGCTCAAGGGCTCTTCTCCCCGCCGGCAGCAAGTGGCAAAGTGGAATATCTGGTTGGTGAATGCATCGTCACCGGGGAGGTCCCGGCGATCGGGCTCAACCGGGATGAAGCCCGTGTGGACCCGTCCCCAGCCCTTCGCGTCCGACGGGGCGTTGTCGTGCTGCCGACTGACGTAGAAGGCAGGGCCGCCGCCCTTTCCAGGCTCGGGGAGGGCGTGGACCGCGCCATCGTCGCCAAAGAGCATGAACATTTCGGAATAGGGCATCCGAAAGCCGCTGTACGTCGCGAAATGCTCTCCCACGGCCCCGTTCTCGAACTCAACGATCGCACTGGCGTAATCCTCGGCACCGTTCTTGTATGGGGGACTTCCTTCCCGGCAGAACGCGGCGACCCGGCGAATGTCCCCGACGAAATAGCGCATCAGATCGATCTTGTGGACCGACACCGAGATCACGATGCCACCGCCGGCAAGCTTCCCGTCGAAGAGCCAGTGGTGCGGGGGAAGGATCTCGTGAAGATTCTGCATGGCGTCAAAGCGAACAGCGCGGATCGGACCAAGCTCTCCCGAGGCAACGAGGCGATGAACCCCTCGGTATGAAGGGAGATAACGTTGCACCTGGGCGACCATGAAGGTGACGCCGGCCTCGGCGGCGGCGGCCACCATTGCCTTGCATTCGGCCATCGAACAGGCCATCGGCTTCTCGACAAGAACGTGCTTGCCGGCTTTGGCGGCGGCGATGGCGACCTCGGCGTGGAGATAGTGAGGGAGACAGATGTCGACGGCGTCGACCCGGGGATTTTCGATGACCGCGCGGTAATCGGTCGCGATCTGCTCTGCTTCCAGCTCGAGACCACGGCGTTGAGCGAGTTCGGCCGAGACGTCAGCAGTCGCGACGACCCGCGCGACATCCGAAGCGAGGGCTTTATAGGCGCGGGCGTGGGCGTTGGAAATATTCCCGCAGCCGATCAGGCCCACGCGCAGCGGAGGTGTTGAAGTTTCCATCCTTTCTCATACTCCTCGAGAGAAATATCTCCGACCACCAGCAAGTTGGTCGAAACGTCAGATCGAAGTCGATGGCGAAGTCGCGATGACCGCCGTCGATCTCGGGAGCACCAATCGTGAGGACGCGATGCTCGTCAAGCAAGGTTTCACCGGTCACGAACTGCCAGTCCAGATCCGAGGTCCAGCGAACCGCTTCCGCGGTCACATAGTCGACGTGCAGGTACCGCGTCGCCACCCGGTGACAGACCGGCTTCTCTTCCCAAAAGTTGTGTCCGTTCACGAATTTCCAGCAAAACCAGAGGCCACGGTGATGGAGGTGATCGTGGGGAGATGCCAACGTCAACGGGGAGTCGGTGCCGTCACCAAGAAAAATCGGGTGGAAGAACGGCTTGGGCACGTCACCAAAACGGTAGAGCGCCAGCACGTGTCCCTCGTGACGAATGGTGAGGTCGTTGCCGACATGGAGGTTGGCTTCCACGTTCCGCTGCACCTTTCCAGAACTGGAACGTTCCACTAGAATACTTTGTATCTCTGTGGACACTGGGGCAATCATACAATGGAACCTGGATCGAGTCAATATCCTTTGTGCCCATTGTTGGTTGAATTTGTAAAGATGACGTGCTAGAGTCAATTACTGCCGTAGTGGGCGGGCCTAGCGAAGACCGTTCTCGCCCGAGAGGAACTGCATGCCTGTTGGAATCCGTGAGGTCGCCCGGGAAGCCGGGGTGTCGCTCCAAACTGTTTCGAACGTGCTGAATGGCCGTCCAGGTGCATCGGACCAGACGCGCCGACGCGTGTGGGAGGTGGCGCGGCGCCTGGGATACCGTCGTAACCTGAATGCCGCGAACCTACGGTCCGCCCGGACCGGCGGAATCGGATTGCTGGTTGCGACCGCGGATGCAACGTTTCCGGCGGATGCCCACCAGGCGCACCTGTTAGCCGGTCTGACCGAGCAACTTCTCGACGACGGTCTCAATCCTCCGGCGATCCAGGTCCACCGGCATGAGTACGTGGACGAGTCCGCCTTCCCGCTGTTCCATCACGACGGGATCGCCGTGGTGATTGTCGCCCTCTTCCTTCCCAAGGCAGCCGGCCGCCGGTGGATCGACGCGATCGAGGAGATGGGATACCCGTGCGTTCTCATTGAACAATTATCGACAGCGAAGAACGTCGCGAGTGTTCTCACCGATCAACAGCAGGGGGCTCTCGAAGCGACTCAGCACCTCCTGCGGCAGGGCCATCGCCGCATCGCCTTGGTCACGGCCCGGCATGGCACCGGAGAGATCGATGAGCGCCGCCTCGGCTACAATCGGGCCATGGCGCTCTGGGGCTTCGGGACCCCAGACCGGATTATCGTCGAGACCGAGAACACTATCGCGGGTGGGTACGAGGCCACCAGTGCTCTCCTCAAAGAAGCGCCTCGACCCACGGCGGTCGTGACCGTGAGCGATTTGCTCGCACTTGGGAGCATCGAAGCGGCGCGCACGGCCGCGCTCCGGGTGCCCGAGGATCTCGCCGTCGTCGGCTTCGAGGACATGGAATTCGCGGCGCACATCGACCCACCTCTATCCAGCGTCCGCGTACCGGACCGCGCCCTTGGAGCGGCCGCGGCGCGCCTCGCGGTGTCCTACGTCCGCGATGGGACGTTCGCCCAGCAGAGGATCGTCTTGCCAACGAGCCTGCACGTCCGCGCCTCCAGCGTCGCAGATGGACGGAATGCCGAACGAACCCCTGGCTTCTACCAGGTCTCGCGTCACCCGGAAACGTCTGCGCTGCGACGCGCCGCCCAGAACGGCGCGTTCCGCATCGGAGTGGCCCTGGCCAGCATCGACAACCCGTGGCGCACCAGCATGTACGAGCAGCTCCAGCTGGAGGCACAACGCGATCAAACGATCGCCGAGCTGGTGATCCGGGACGCCCAGGCCAATGCCGAGCAGCAGGTGCGCGACATCGTGTCCCTGGTAAACGAGCGCGTGGACGCGCTGATCGTCGATCCCGCCGCGGGACCGCGCCTCGTTCCCGCGGTCGAGGAGGCGTGGACCGCGGGTATTCCGGTCGTGATGCTCGACAGCGCCGTCCCCACCGACCACTACGCCACGAAGGTCGGTCCCGATGAAGTGCTGGTCGGGAAGGTCGCCGCCGAAGATCTGATCCAGCGCATCGGACATGGCAACATTGTCATCTTCGAAGGGCCCGCGGGATGGCCGGTCGTTGACGATCGGAGTCGGGGTATGGCGATGGCGCTGCGGTCACACCGTGACGTCACCGTCCTAGCCAGAGCGCCGGTGCCGCGATGGTCCCGAGAACAGGCGAAGGAGATCATGCGTGACTGGCTGCTGATGTTCCCGTCGATCGACGGGGTTCTCGCCCACGACGGGCTGATGGCCATCGGGGCATTGGAAGCTGCACAGGAGGCGGGACGAGCGGACGGTCTTCGTCTCGGACTGATCGGGACGTACAATCGCGCGCTCAAGCACATCGCGGAGACCGGCGAGGGAATCACGGTGCTCATCCCGACCTGGATCGGGGCGGAGTGCGTTCGCGTCGCGCGGCGGATCCTTCAGGGCGAGGAGGTCCCGAAGTGCTGGGACATGGGCATCATCACGATCTCCCGGGACAATGTCTTTGATTGGTACGACCCCGCCAAGCCCGGCGAGTCGTTCGAGAGTCTGCTTCACGAGTGACGACCGGCTCGCGCAATCCCCGTCCGGTGCATTGTCTCGCGTGCGTTGCATCTCTGAAGATACTGCGTGGGACCGGGGCGCGGCCATCACGCGTGAGAGCAATTACCCACGGTAAGCGGCGACTGGGATGCCGTCGTCCTCCTGATCACGCTGACGTTTTGTGCCATCTTGCTCGTCGCCCCCGTGGCCAATGCCCTCGGCCATCCCGATCTGAGCCTCTCGCCGACACGCGCCGTTGCCCGCTATCGGCCAGCTCAGGAGGCACTCTGATGAACGCAACGGTTCCCGTCATGCAGAAATAGGAGATATTTTCGAATATGTTCCCTGCAACCCCCGCTCCGGGTGAGGGAATTTCGGGGGAGACCCCCAAACTCCCGCCCTGATCGGGCGTTAAACCCTGATCGAAGGCGACGTGAACGCCCCGATAGGATTCGTCGGTAGCAGGACGCCGGGTACCCGCCGTTGATCCGGGACGAGCTGATCCGAGAAGAAGAGACACCCTTCGGGATTGAGCTTCACCCCGACCCTGGCGCCGCGATCCCAGCGGTTCTCCGCAAAGACGCCGGACAGTCGGGTATCGTCGTGAAGCTCGATCAGATGCTCGTAGCCACGGCCGCAAAAGGCCACATCCCGCACCACGGCCGCAAAGTCGGCGTCCGGGCCGTCGGGGGCCAGCAGGTGAACCGCGGACCGTCGGATGAGAATGCGCCCGTCGGAGGCCGATGAGGTCGGCGCGTTGGTTCGCGCGGTGATTCGGCTGTCGAGGACGTTGACCGCGACCAGCCCGTCACCCACCGCGCGAATGGTTTGGCCACGCAGCTCGCCAGAGAGACCGGTGAGCCTCGGGGCGTCCAAACTGCACGAGACGCCCTCGCTCCAGCACACCGATTTTGTCCGCGAGAGCGAACGCCTCGGCCTGGTCGTGAGTGATGTAGAGGGCGGTCGAGCTGACTTCGCGGACAAGGGTGGAGATCTCAACCCGCATGCGCTCGCGCAAGCTGGCGTCGAGATGGGAGAGCGGTTCATCGAAGAGCAGCAAGCGAGGGCGCGCGCCAGGGCGACGCGCTGCTGCTCGCCACCGGAGAGCTCGCTTGGGTACCTTTCGGTCATCGTACCCAGGCCGACCCGATGAAGAAACTCTTCCGCCCGGCGGGAAGCTTCCATCTGCGATAGATGGCGCCGCTTGAGCGCGTACGCAACGTTCTGGCGCGCGGTCATGTGCGGCCAGAGCGCGTAGTCCTGAAAGACCATCGCCAGGTCGCGACGTTCCGGCGTTATCACCCGCCGACCGTCGTCGACAACGACGCCGTCGAGCGGGACCTCGCCAGCGCTAACCCGCTCGATCCCCGCCGCACAGCGGAGCAAGGTTGTTTTTCCAGAACCCGAGGGGCCAAGCAACACGACAAATGCTCCGGGATCTACCGCGACGCTAACCGCGTGCAGGGCCGTGTTGTCGCCGAAACGCTTGGTCACATCGCGATACTCCAGCGTCGGCGTATCGTCGGAGCAGTTCAAT
>CADDYW010000194.1 GCA_902810745.1 Chloroflexota bacterium
TTCCTAAACCGCGTGCCCCGGTTCGAGTCCGGGCAGGGGTACCATGAGAAAGTCCTTGAGGATCAAGGGCTTTTCTCGTGACGGCGGGTCGCTCAAAGCGCGAACCGATGGGAATTCGCCGTTTCGTGGGATAATCGTGGAATGGTTTCCTTGAAAGGTGGGCGCGGGGAACGCGGAGGGGCAGATCAGCACGCTTGGGGAGAGGGGGTTCTGCTCCCGCAGCGGGGTCGTATCGGGCTGGACAGATCAGCACGCTTGGGGAGAGGGGAGTGAGAAACGAGACACATAGGGTGGCCGCGTGACGCGAGCGCCGACCGACGGCGATGGGTGGGGCAAAACGGTGCGGACAGTTCACCGGAGAGAGGGCCTGGGCTCTTATCGGCTACCAGCCGGGCGGTGGGATTCGGTCCCCTGGGATACGCGAGAAGCCTTCGATCTGCACCGGGCCGGGGTCGGCTTCAAACTCCCTGTCATTGCTCGTTCCGGGAGCCCATCCGAGGCCGCTTGACTACCTCGCCGCCGGTCTCGAGCATTCGCCGTCGAGCCGACCCACTACTACACGGCTCTGCCCGATGGAATCGTCGAAATGTAGTAGAGTCCACGCATGGTCAAGCTCTCGCCGCCCGACGATCTTCTGACAACCAAGCTCTTCGTTCCGCTCGTCCGTCCTGACCTGGTTCGGCGCCCGCGCCTGGACGCGCGCCTCGCGGCCGGCCTACGTGGCCCGCTCACGGTCGTCGTCGCTCCGGCCGGTTCCGGCAAGACGACCTTGCTCGCCGACGGCTGGCAGAACGCGTTGGAGATCGGCGGCGGGGTCGGTTGGCACATCGCCTGGCTGGCACTGGATACCGGGGATAACGACCTCGCCCGCTTCCTGCGCTACGTCGTCGCCGCCTTCCAGACGCTGCAGTCCGACCTCGGCCGAGCCGCGCTGGCACAGCTACGCTCCCCGCAGCTACCACCGGTCGAGGCAATCCTCGCGCCGCTGCTGAACGATCTCGTGACCCTCCCCTACGATGTCGTCCTCGTCCTCGACGACTACCACGTGGTCGAGGATCCGGCGATCCACCGGGCGGTGGCCTTCCTTCTCGATCACCTCCCGCCGCGCCTGCACCTCGTCGTCGCGACGCGGACCGAGCCGCCTCTCCCGCTGGCCCGGCTACGCGCCCGCGGGCAACTGACCGAATTGCGCGCCGACGATCTGCGCTTCACCGCCGACGAAGCGGCCGCGTTCCTTCACCGCGCCGTAGGCGAGGCGCTGTCGTCGGACGAACTGGTCAAGCTCGAAGAGCGCACAGAGGGCTGGATCGCTGGACTGCAACTGGCCGCGCTCGCGCTGCGCGCGCACCACTCCGCGCAGTTGGCCGACGCGATCGCGGCGCTGACCGGTACCCACCGTTACCTCCTCGACTACTTGAGCGACGAGGTCTTCGCGCGCCAGCCCGACGACGTGCGGAGGTTCCTCACGCTCACGTCGGTGCTGGACCGCATGAGCGGCCCCTTGGGCGAGACCCTGGTTGGCGTCGACGGGACAGAACCTCGGCCTGGTGATGGCCAGGCAATGCTGGAGCGCCTCGAGGCAGCCAATCTCTTTCTCGTCCCGCTCGACGACACTCGTACCTGGTATCGCTACCACCACCTCTTCGCCGACTTCCTGCGCGAGCGGCTGCGACGGGATTCGCCCGACCTGGTCCCCGCGCTGCACCGCCGCGCCGCCGCCTGGTATGAGCAGCAGGGACTGGTCACGGACGCGGTCGGCCACGCGCTGGCAGGCCAGGATCACCTGCTGGCCGCGCGACTGATCGAGCGAGTCAGCCCGACGTTGCTCTGGCAGCGCGGGGAGCTGACCACGTTGTTGCGCTGGCTGGAGTCGCTCCCGCGCGACGTTGTCGCAAGCCGCCCGCGCCTGTGCCTTGACCTGACCTGGGCGCTGCTGCTGAGCGGTCGGGTGGATGCCGTCGAGCCGCGGCTCCGGGCCGTCGAATGCACGCTCGATGCCCAGGCACACCCCACCGATCGCGCACTCCGGGGGGAAATCTCGGCGCTGCGTGCCGAGCTCGCCCGCCTGCGGGGCGACAGTCCCGCGGCGATCGCGCTGGCCCGCGCGGCGCTGGCCGATCTGTCTCCACGGGATCGGCGCGTGCGCGCCGGGACGACTTCGTTCCTCGGCAGCGCTTACCTGACGAGCGGTAATGCCGTTGCCGCCTGCGAGACCTACGCCGAGGCCGCTGCGTTGAGCCGGACACCAGAGACCATCACCGTCTCGCTTCTCGCCAGCGGCCGACTCATCCTAGCCCAGGCGCGAGCTGGGCGTCTTCACCGGGCGGCCGCGACGTACCAGGAGACGCTTGAGCTGGCCACCCAGCACGGGCTGGCGGAGACGACGGCGTTTGGTGCCGCGCAGGTGGGCGTGGCGGAGGTGCGGCGCGAATGGAACGACCTCGCTGCAGCCGAAGACCTCGCGCGACGCGGGATCGAGCGCTGTCGGGCGGCGAACGGGATGGCGCAGATGGCGCTAGAGGGTGCTCTTACCCTGGCGCGCGTGCTGCAAGCCCGCGGCGATCTCGCCGGCGCACTGGCCACCCTGGATGAAGCCGAATCGCATGGGCGCAAGCGCCATGTCACCCAGACCGCCCAGCGGGTCGCCGTCGCTCGGGCTCGGCTCTGGCTCACCGCTACTCCGGGCGACCTCGTCGCGGCTCGATGCTGGGCCGACGCTCGCGCCCCGGCGTGGCGAGCGGACGCGATGCTCGACTACCTCGCCCTCCTCGAACGCCTCACCCTGGCGCGACTGCACCTCGCCCGGGGCCGGCACGCCGATGCCGCGGCCCTGCTGGGCGTTCTCCTCGATCGGGCAGAGGCCAGCGGTCTAACCGGGCAGGCGATCGAGGTCCTGGTCCTCCAGGCGCGACTCGCGCTTGAGCAAGACAACCTGCCGGACGCGTTGCTCGCGTTGAGCCGAGCCCTGACGCTGGCGGAGCCGGAGGGTTTCGTCCGCGTCTTCGTGGACGAGGGCCCGGCAATGGTTGCACTACTGCGGCACGCCCAAGCGCGGGGCGTGGCATCAGAGTACGTGACGACGCTGCTGCTTGCCTGCGGCAACCCACCCCAAGAAGAGTTGCCGGCCGCGCTGCCGCTCGTCGAGCCCCTCAGCCCCCGCGAGCTTGAGTTGCTGCACCTGCTCGCGGCCGGGCTTTCCACGGCCGAGCTCGCGGACCGACTCGTCATCGCCCCCAGCACCGTCCGCAACCACCTCAAAAGCATTTTTGGCAAGCTCGACGCCCACAGCCGGCTCCAGGCGGTCGAGCGCGCCCGAACCCTGCGTTTGCTCTGACGTGGGATGACCCACCAAAGTAGCCCATGTGAGACAGGCGGCACCATCCCGCGCGGCGTAACGTAGGTAGTGCCGGGCCGATAAGAAGAGCCCGGCGATCACGGCGGAAACGCCGATGTTGAAAGGATGGTGCAAGATGAACCAGAATTCCACGCCAGCCACCCTCGCGCGCGCTTTCACGGAAGCCTGGGCCGGCCACGACCTAGATCGCGCCGCCACCTACCTCGCCGACGACGTGACCTTCGAGGGCCCGATGAGCCAGTCGCGCGGGAAAGCCGCCTACCTGCAGGGCCTGAGCAAGTTCGCTGCGGCCGTCACCGGCCTGAAGATCCTCGCGGTCTACGGCGATGATACGCGGGCAGTGATCATGTACGAGGTGGCCACCGCCCCGTTCGGCATGGTGACCACTGCCGAGCTGCTCACCTTCCGCGATGGCAAGATTGTGGCAGACCGCTTGACGTTCGACACCTACAACGTCCGCCAAGCCGCAGCTCCGCGGTCTGCGCCAGCCGCTGACAGTTAGCGACGTCCCGTGTTCCACGTGTGGCTTATCCGCGAAGAAATGCGCGAGGAGGGTGCTCTTGCCCACTCCCCGCAGTCCGTACACGATCACCAATTCGGCGCGGTCGGAGGTGTAGGCATCGCTCAGTGGTCTGAAGCTCGCGTTGGCGGTTGTAGAAGGCCATCGATGTTCGTCCCTGCCCGGCGATCCGGATAAACAGTATTGGTGCGACTAGCACTGTAATACTGCTTGTGTCAGTACCCTCGGACGCGGTGCGTAGTCCTCGAACCTCCGAGCCCATCGGGCAAACCGTGAGGGAGCTTGCACAGTGATGCTACTGGCAAGCTCGGCGAGCCTGAGCGCCTGAACAGATTGAAGAGGTATTTACCCGTTGCTAGCCAACTCTTAACCCCGAGTTAATAGTCAGGACGGATAATCACACTGGCGGTGGGTGGACAGTGCCGAGCAAGCCCCCGGTGCTGCTTACCACCCACCTAACCAGAACTTACCGAGCAGAGTCCTCGAACCAGCGCCACGATCACTGTGCAGTTGACCGGCTCGAGCTCGATACGAAGGCAGGTCACCGGATCAGTCGCCGGCATCGAGACCGGCCAGCCGGTCGTCGCGATCGGCCACGAAAGCGATGGTGTTCTGGAAGCCCGGCAGATTCAGCGCGGGGTAAGCCCGAGCGCCTGATGTACTCGGGCCGACGGCACACCACGCACGCGCGGTGAGACGGGCACTCGCAATGCCACGACGGTGCGCAGGATTGTCCTGGGCGTTTCCGGGGATGCGTTCACACTCAAGGCGGATCGTGGGATGGCCGCTCAAGTTCGGCTTGCCGCGAACGGACAGCCGGCCGAGCAGGCAGTCGCGACGGCCGCCGGCATCGCGCCCGGTGAGTTCGTGGTGGACGGGCAGCAACAGGGCAATACCCTGATGGTGACACCGCGTGCCATCTCTCCTGGGCGCCGGGGCGGAAGCAGCTCCATCGTGGCGTTCCCCCTCGTTCGTCCTCTCGCTCGCTTCACCTGCTTCGTCACGTGACTTCCCCCACCGCGTAGTTCCTGCCACATCACTCGGGTACGCTTGGAGCGCCAGCCGCAAGGCGTTGGATCCGCACGCGGGGGTGCTCCCCAGCCTTTGGGGAACGGGTTGAAGCGCTGGCCTACTTGGATCGCCCCGTTGAGGTGGACCCGACGGGTCTCCTCGGCGGCGAAGGTGACCTGCATCCCCAACTCCTCCCCCTTGCCGGTAGCAGATCGTCTCCCCCTTCACCGCGGCGCCTCCGACCGGCCGAAACCGGCTCCAGTTGCCGGAGAGCACGTCGACCGGCAAGCCGTTCTCCGTCACGGCATCGATCCCGACGGCGAGCACGTTCTCCTCCCCCTTGTGGGCGAAGAATCCCCCGCCCACACAGGTGCGCGAGTGGTCGTCCAGGGAGACGATGCCCTGCACTTTGCCCACCGCAGTCGGCTCGTCCTCGATCAGATCGACCTGCCACAGAGCGTTGGGCTCCGCCCGCGCGGAGAAATGAGGCACGTGCCGCAGGGGCTTGATCGCTAGCCCCTTGTTGAGCACCGCCCAGGCCGCGCTCCGATGAATCCGCTCCCCGCTCTCGGCCGCGTGCACGCGGGCCGCCTTGGCCGCGCTCCGCCGTGGGTTCGCCTCCTTGAGCGCCAGCAAGCGCGCCCGAACGGCAGGGGTCACCGGCCGGGGGACGGCTTTGCCGCGCGGCCCCGTCCGCAGGTTCTCCCCTCCGCCCGCCTCATAGCGGCTAAGCCAAGAGCACGCCGTCTGCCGACTCACCCCGATCTCCCGCGCTGCCCCCGTCGTCCCATACTGGCGCGCCAGGTTCACCAGGCGCAGCTCCTCGGCAAAGCCAGACAGCGCCGCCGCTCGTCGATCTGTCCCCCAATCGCTATTTCTTCTTCTAGCTCCCCTGAGACGTTGTCCATATCAAGGACACAACATCCTCAGAAAGATCTGCATCCCAATCCCACAGCCGGATCAATCTTCG
>CADDYW010000195.1 GCA_902810745.1 Chloroflexota bacterium
CAAGACTATCAGCGAGCAGCAGGCCGAAAAGATGGTCCACAAGATCGCACGGACCTCTGCCTGACGTAACCGCCGGATCAGGCGAAATTCGCCTGCACGTGGCGGCGTTGCGTGAGGGGCGACACCTCCCCTGTCAGAAGAGGCAGACGCCGCCGCACACCGAGATGATCTGTCCCGTCACGTAATCCGAAAGGTCGGTCACCAGGAACTCGACGACCTTCGCGCAATCTTCCGGCGTCCCCAGTCGTTTCAGCGCGATCTCCTCCTCGAGCCGAGCGCGGGTCTCCGGGCTATTGCGCCCACTGGCGATGGCACGTGACGAGAGGATCCAGCCCGGCGCGATGCAGTTGACGTTGATGTTGTACGGCCCAAGCTCGCTCGCGAGCTTGCGGGTATAGTGGTGAATCGCCGCCTTCGCCACCGAGTAAGACGTACCTCCGCCGCCTCCCTGTGAGCGCAGGCCGGCCTGCGAGCCGACGTTGACGATCTTGCCGCTCCGCTGCGCTTTCATTGGCACCGCCGCCGCCTGGCAGCAGAAGATCGTCCCCATCAGGTTGATGTCCATCATGCGGCGAAAGTCCTGCTCCGGGACGCTGGATGCGTAGCTCGGCCCGGGGACCAGCGCACCCCCCGCGTTGTTGACCAGGATGTCCAGGTGGCCGAACTCGTCGAGAATCTGCTCGACCATCCGGTTGACCGCGATTCGGTCGGTGACGTCCGCGACGATGCCGAGAGAGCGACGGCCGATTGCCCTGACCTCATCCATCACCGTCGGCGCGGTTAGCTCTTCGCCGTACTGCTTCGCCGCCTCCATGTCCACGTCGTTGATCACGACGTCGGCGCCCAGTCTCGCCAGCCGCAGTGCATACGCCCGCCCGAGCCCCCGCGCCGCGCCGGTCACCAGTGCTACCTTTCCTTCCAGCTTCACCGACTCCTCCTTCTCGTCGATCAGGACCCCGTTCGGAGCACCCGAGTTCAGCATCATCGTACCATCGCGCCCAAGCCTGCCGGCGCAATCCGACCTGCGACGGGATCGTCTCCTTCCTGCACTATAATGGTGTTGGCGCAGCAGCGGCGCGGTCGCGCAAAGGAGAGTGGCTATGAGGCGGTGGGGGAGTCAGCTCGAGAATCCAGCGCACTTCGACATCACCCGCCTTCGGATGATCGGCGAGTGGGGTCAGGCGAGTCGTCACCTCGGAGCACGCTGGGAAGACCTCGGGCTCGAGCTGCTCGAGGCCGGCATCGAAGGTCAGAGCCCGCGCGGAATCCTCGCCGTGTGCCGTGACCCGGAGCTGCAGAGCCTGCTCGCCTCGACCGGCAGCAAGAATCCAGACGTGGTTCTCATCCTCGAAGCGGATCGGGAGCTCATCTTGCAGCCCGCTGACTTCAAGTGGTCGATCGACGTGGCGAGCTACCGCCAGATCAGCGCCAGCGTGCTCGAGTCCCTGCTCCTGCAGGTCCCGCGCCTCGCCGAGGCGCTGCGGGCACAGCTCCCCGCCGAGGCGCGCGCCACGTCCTGGAAGGCACGCGATGGCATCTTCATCAGTCCAAAGACGTTCCTCAATCAGCGATTTCTGCGGTCGCCCGAGAATCAGCGACAGGAATACCCGATCGAGCCGCAAGAGGTGCTCTTCATTGCCGTGGACCCGTATCGTTTCTACGAGCCACTGCCCGGCTGGCCAACTGCCGGTGAGCTTGCCCGGCTTGATGGAGCGACCCGCGGACTGGGCCAGATCGATACCGCCGATCGGTACTACCACCTGGGTGCTGGCGTCGCGGGAGCACTGGTCGCGCTGGATCGTTCGATCTTCGACGACGAGCCCGCGATTGACACGGCTCTGGAAGTGGATCGGTTCCGAACCTTCCTGAAGACGATCAGTCCACCCTCGACGGCGATGGCCATCGACCGCCTGGGAGTACGGATGCGCTACCGCCGTGACCTGATCCGCCAGCTCCACGACTTTCTGCGCTCTCAGTGGAGCTTCTCAGACTTTGCTGCCGAGCTGATCAAAGCGGGGCTGGCTGCGGAAGCCGACTCGGAGTCGGCACTCCGTCGGCAGTTCGGTGAAACCTTTCGAACGCTGATCGAGTCCGCAGAAGCCGAGATTCGCCGGATCGGGCGCGAGCTCGTAGCGAAAGGAGCGAGCGACGTGCAGGCGCTGGAGCAGATCGATCGAAGACGCGAGGTGCTTGGGCGTCAGCTCCGGGCGCGCGCCCGCGCGGCGATCAATCGCCTTCGCGAAGCCAGCTCGACGCCGCGGGCCGACGCGGTCTGAGTACAGCTTCAGGTCACCCGTGTCCGCCACGAGCTCCCACGCGCTCAGCGTACGTACCTCCCGGCACGCCACCTGGGCTTCCGGGTCTTTTCAAGGCAATCCATCGGTTCTTCAGGCCATGGTCGGGCGTTCCAAGGGGAGCTTCTCGGGAAGAATGCCATGAATCAAACGCATCCGACAGATCAAGCGAAACGCCCCACTGGTGAGGGCATCCCTCGCTGGAGAGTCGATCCGCTTCGTCGGATCGAACGGCTTATCCACGACATCGGGCTGCTGCCGCGCCTCCTGACCGCCGAGGCCGTCGTGCTCGCGTTGCTTTATGCCGGAAGCATGCTGCTCATCGGACAGCTCGCAGACTCGATCCAGACCAGCAGTGTCCACGGCTGGTATCTCCTCGGCAAGAGCGTCGCCATTGCCATCGACGGAACGCTCGCCAATTCAGTCGGAGTGCTGAGGGATAGCGCAACCTGGTATCGAGAAGCGATGGGCGAGGGTCAGGCGGATCAGGCGCAGGATGTTCTCGATCTCACCGCCCAGCACTCGCCGGTCTTCACCGGTGGGGTCGTCGTCGTCGGTCCGGATCGTCGGATTCTGAGCGCCGATCAGCCACACGCGAGTCTCATTGGGCACGAGCTTGGCGCCGCGTGGCCCAGCGCAACAGCAGGAGAAGGGAGTGCTTCCAACGCCGTCGCCTGGGGCTTGCACGAGCCCGACACCAAACGCGACGTGGTAGCGATCGCCGTTCCGTTGAGCACTCAGCGCGGGGGTGGATATCTTGTCGGCATCATCGATTCGGGACAGTCCGAGATCGACCGCATCCTGGGTGCGGCAGTCCAGCTTGGCCAGTCTGGACACGCCGACCTCCTCGACCGGCAGTGCCACGTCCTCCTTTCGACCGAGCCGAGTCATCTTCTCGGCACCGGAGACCACCCCACATTCTGTCATCAGATGTTCGCTCGGGGCCAGCCGGGGATCGGCGAGGCCGAGACCGAAGAAGCCGAAAGCGGTCCTCTCCAGGGCCCACACGTGATGGCGCATATACCACTCAGCACGTTTCCCTGGGCGCTGGAGATCGGGACGTCAACAGCCGACGTGTATGGACCATCAGATCGCCTGCGCACCGGGAGCCTCGTGGCTCTGGTCATCTTTACCGGCCTCGCCTTCCTGGCGACAACGATCAGCATCCGCAAGGTGGTCGAGCCGGTAACCGAACTGAACGCGACCGCCCGGCGGATCGCCGGTGGCGAGCACACGGAAACGATCAGTACGCCGTGGGGAGGAGAGATCGGCGAGCTCGCGCAGAGCCTCGAGACGATGCGTGTGCGCCTCGCGAGCTGGGCTGCCTCTCTCGAAGAGCAGGTCGAGAAGCGCACGCTAGAATTAGAGCAACGAAACCGCGATCTCGAGGCGCTCTATGAAAGTCTCCGGCAGCAGGAAGCACAGCGTCAGGATCTGCTCGGGCGAGTTCTTACCGCCCAGGAAGATGAGCGCCGCCGGGTATCGCGAGAGCTGCACGACAGCATCGGCCAGGCTTTCTGGGCGCTCGCTCTCAACCTCGAACGGCTCCAGTCACGGCCCGACTGCACCGAGGAACTGCGGGCCGAGCTCGAGAGCCTTCGCACCCTGGCAACCGATAGCCTCGGCGACCTGCGCCGCCTCACCATCGCCCTGCGACCGGCTGCGCTGGACGACCTGGGCCTCGTTCCGGCGATTCGGCGCTACGCCGAGCTGTACCTGCGTGAGGCCGGCGTCCAGTTCGAGGTCGTTGAGCACGGTCTCGAGCACCGCCTCGACCCATTTCTGGAGACGATTGTCTACCGAGTCGTCCAGGAGGCCATCAACAACGTCGCGCGACACAGCGGAGCGCATCGAGCCCGGATCGAGCTCTCCGCGACGGCCGACACCATCGTCGCGACGGTCGAGGATGATGGCCTCGGCGGTGATCTGTCGCCCGCCAAGTGGGGGGTGGGTCTCCAGGGGATGAACGAGCGGGCATCCCTGGCAGGAGGAAAGCTGACCATTACCAGCGCCCCCGGGAGTGGAACGACCGTCAGTCTGGAGGTCCCGCGATCCAATCTTCCCAGACGAGGAAACGATGAGCAGCGCGAAAGTCCTGATCGTTGACGATCACGCGGTTGTCCGGAAGGGGATCCGTTCGTTGCTCGAAGAGGCCGAGGGTTTCACCGTGGTTGGCGAGGCCGCGACCGGCCGTGATGCGCTCGCCGAGGTGAGACGATTGAGGCCAGACTTTGTGCTGCTTGATATTACACTTCCCGATGCGAACGGGCTGGATCTCATCCCGCGAATCACCACGGTGGCCCCGGCCACGAAAGTCGTCGTACTGACCATGCACGAAGGCGAGGATTATTTCTTTCGTGCGCTCCAGGCTGGCGCGGTCGGGTACGTGATCAAGGCGGGAGACGCGGAGCACATTCTTGCCGCCCTACGGGCAGTTCTTGACGGCGGCGTCTACCTCTATCCTTCGCTCGCCAAAACGCTGGTCGGGGAGCACCTGCGTGACCGCGAGTCCTCCGTCACCGCCGATCTGAGCCCGCGGGAGAAAGAGGTCCTGCGGCTGATCGCCGAAGGAATGAGCAACAAAGAGATCGCGACCAGCCTGTCCATCAGCGTCACTACCGCTCAGACGCATCGCAACCGAATCATGCAGAAGCTGGGACTGCACACCTCGGTCGAGCTCGTACGCTATGCGATCCGCCGAGGGATCATCCAGGCGTAGCCCCGCCCGCGGTCTCCTCGCACGTCCACCAGCCGATCCCCGTAGAGCGGGTGGAGCCACGGATCATCGTTTGGCCCAACGATACCCATGTCCTTTCACGAGAGGACACGGCATTCCTCTCTCGCCACGTCAAAGATCACGTCTGTCGAGGATGTGCCGTGAGAGCGGGAGTCGTACGCTAGATTCAGGAAGGCTGATGGAAGAGCCTCCCAGGAGGTGGAAACGATGCGACTTCCAAAGAGATTTACGCGGTGGATGCCGATCCTGCTTGGACTGACGCTGCTCGCGGCTGGCTGCGCGGCGATGACGACAAGCGCGGAGCAAAACACACAATCGTCCGCCACGGTGGCCGCGCACACCGCATACAAGCCCCAGACACGCACGTTCACCATTACCGCCGTTCCTATGGTCGTCCACGAGATGCAGGACAGCGAGGATTACCTGAAGGCCGATTTCGCCAAGGGCGGCCTGCTGGACGGTAAGGAAGTCTATGGTTTCTATCCGAGTGATCTGGTCGTCTATCAAGGCGACACGGTCAACCTGACGCTGGTCAACCCGGCGGACGATCCGCACACGTTCACCATCGCCCCGCTGAACATCAACGTCGAGATGAAGGGCCAGTCCGCTGCCCACACGTCGTTCGTTGCCAGTCAGCCCGGTACCTACGAGTTCATCTGCGATGAGCCCGAGCACGCGCCCTATATGTGGGGCCAGCTCGTCGTCCTCCCGGACAGCCTCGCCCAGTAGGGCCAGGCCCGGTTTACGAGGCCGGTGTTTGCCACGCCGGCCTCTCTTCTTATCGGTCGTTTGTTAAATACGGAGATACAGGTTG
>CADDYW010000196.1 GCA_902810745.1 Chloroflexota bacterium
TGGCGTACTCATGTGTGTATCCCGTCGGTTACCAGGCACGGCGCACGGTGCCGGGACTCGCGCCGATTCGCGTGCACACCGTATACCACGTTGACGGCGACAGCCATTCGCCGGGCTCACCTCCCGGATCTACACTGTGCCCTACCCGGAGGACGTGGCGCTGCTGAGAGAGGACATCGCGGCTGCGCGCGCCACGGCCGATGTGGTCGTCGGCAGCTTCCACTGGGGTGAGGCCAACAGGCCTGCCGTCCTGCACGATTACGAGCGGTCACTGGCCCATGAGGCCATAGACGCCGGGGTTGACGTGGTGTTGGGCCACCACCACCACCTGTTGCGCGGCATCGAGTGGTACCACGATCGCCCCATCTTCTACGGCCTCGGGCACTTCGTGTTCGACCTGCCGGGCATCGAGGAACGTACTACGGAGGGGATGCTCGAGAAGTGGCGCCAGAAGCATGGTGAGTACGCACTGGGCCCGCGAGAGGGATGGCCGCTCCTTCCGTTTCACCCTGACGCCCGTCTCACGATGATCGCCTATCTGCAGTTCGCTGGCAGCAGGATCGAGGTGGCGGGCATCATTCCTTGCACAATCGTTCCCGACGGATGCGTGGTCCCGCACCGCCCCGACGAGGAGGACGGCCGCCGCGTCCTCCAATATCTGGTTCGTGTGACGCAAGACGCAGGTCTTGCTACCCGATACGAGGTTCTGCACGGAACGGCGTTGGCCTCGTTCCCGGTCGTCGGGGCTATTGCTCGCAGCCACGAGCGGGCACTGGCGGCCGTCATGGCGAACACGTGAGGGGGGTTGGTGAGATGTACCGGGGTCCGATCATCGACAGCGATGTGCATCACACGTGGCGCAGCGACGAGGAGATCATCGAATACCTCCCCAAGCGGTGGCGCGAGTTCGTTTTTCTGCCCGGAGACGGGCGGCGTAACTCCATCCACCCGTCTGGACTGAGCTATCCACATCCGCGGGGGGTGAACAAGCGGCTAGATACGTATCCGCCGGCAGGCGGTCCGCCGGGGTCGGATTATGCAACGCTGCGCAAGCAGCTGCTGGACCCGTTCCGAATAGAGGCAGCGATCCTTGACTTCGACGTCGGAATGAACGCGGCACTGACAAACCCATACTTTGCCCACGCCGTCGTGCAAGCCATCAATGACTGGACGGTAGATTGTTGGCTTGACGGGATCGACGACCCGCGGGTGTACGGGGCAGTTCTTGTGCCTTCCCAGTTGCCCGACGAGGCCGCGAAGGAGATCCGGCGGGTGGGGAAGCACCCCAAGATAGCCGAGGCACTGCTGACCTGGAACGGCCTGGGCAAGCCATTCGGCCACCCTCTGTACCACCCGATTTACGACGCCTGCCAGGAGATGGGGTTGCCGGTGGCCATCCACGGTCAGGGGGGCGAAGTGTCGGGTGGTGTGGCGGCGACGGCCGCCGGTGGGAATCCGAACTCCCGGCTCGAGTTCCACACGCTGTTGCTACAGCCAACAATGCATCATCTCGCGAGCTTCCTTGTGCACGGAGTGTTCGAGAAGTTCCCACGCTTGAAGTTGCTGATCATCGAAACCGGGGTGGTCTGGGTGCCATGGCTCATGTGGAGCCTCGACCGGCATTACCGTCTCTTGCGACATGAGAGCGACCTGATCAGGCGACTCCCGAGCGAGTACTTCCGGGAGCATGTCCGTCTTACGACCCAGCCGCTGGAGGTGACTCCGCACGCAGACCAGCTGCTAGAGCTCCTAGAGTCATTCGGAGGGATGGAGGACATCCTCTGCTTCGCCAGCGACTACCCGCACTGGGATGCGGATAGTCCAAAGTATATCTCGAGCCGCCTACCTCAATCGTGGCTGCCCAAGGTCTACTACGAAAACGCACGGGAATTGTACGGCCTGTCGTCCGTCATAACGGCGGAGACCACGGTGAACTAACATGCCGTTGATCGACGTTGGAGCTGTGGATGAGTTCGCTGAGGGCGGCATCCGCGTGGTGAAGGCAAACGGTCGCGAGGTGGGTGTCATCCGCTGGGGTGGGGAGTTTTTCGCGCTCCGCAATGTTTGTCCACATCAGGGTGCCCCGGTCTGTGCCGGCACTGTCCACGCAGGGCTCGGGCCGGCATCGCGGTGGGGCGACCTGGTCGCCGACCTATCTGCGCCAGTGCTTGCGTGCTCATGGCATGGATGGGAATTCGATCTCCGCACCGGCTGCTCCATCACCAGTCCGTCGTATTCGCTCCGGACCTACGACATCAAGGTGGACGGGGGCCGCGTTCTGGTGCGAATTGGCGGGGGGCGTTGATGGCAATCCAGCTCGGCCGCAGCTATGACGGCCCCGTCATCGATGCATGCGTTCACCATCATTGGTCATCCCAGGCGGACATAATGCAGTACATGTCGCAGGGCTGGCGGGAGTACCTAGGAAGACCGGGCTCGCTGCCTGGCGGTGCCGGGGCTATCCCGATTCGAGTCGGAGCACCATATCGCAACCCGGAGGGTGATAAGTTGGCGACGGCCTACCCGCCAGGCGCCTCTGCCGCCGGTTCAGATCCGGCCTTGCTTCGGCGGGACATCCTCGATAGCGGACAGGTCAGGAGGGTGATCCTCTGCCACGACGCTGCGATGTTCACCCCTGCGTTGCCAAACGCGCACCTCGCTGTAGAGGTGGCGCGTGCCGTGAACGACTGGACCGCGGAGCGTTGGCTGGAGGAAGGCGACACGCGACTGTACGCGCTCGTGCTGGTACCCAATCAACTGCCAGAGGCAGCGGCCGCTGAGGTGCGGCGAGCAGGCGCACACGCCCGCATGGTCGGAATTCTAATGGGCGGCAATGGGGTGGGCAAGCCTTTCGGTCATCCGATCTACCACCCGATCTATGAGGCGGCGTCCGATATGGGTCTGACGGTCGTGATCCATGGGGGCGGTGATGCTGTGCCGGATACGCTGACACATCCCACCGCCGGAGGGCTACCACTAACCTTCGGTGAGTACTCGGCGCTGGCGGCGTGTCCCCTAATGACTCACCTCGTGAGCATGATCGCCCAGGGCGTCTTTGAGAGGTTTCCCGACCTCCGCCTCTTCCTTGTCGGGGGAGGCACGGCCTGGATCCCCATGTTGTTCTTCCGCTTAGACGTGAACTGGCGGGGGCTCCGGCGCGAGGTCCCCTGGGTTCGGCGCCAACCAAGCGAGTACTTCCGTGAGCAGGTTCGCGTGAGCACCTATCCACTGGACAGACCTGCGGAGCCGGAGCGGTTGGTGCGGTTGCTGAACGCGTATCGGGGAGCAGATCAGCTTCTGATCTTCGGGAGCGGCTATCCGGACTGGAACCGAGATCTGGTGGAGGAGGTCGCAACCCGCGTCCCGGAGTCCTGGCACAAGGCTGTGTTCCACGACAACGCTCTCGGGTGGTTCCGGTGGAGCGGGCAGCCGACAAGGCCACGGCCGGCACCGACGTTCGAGGTAGGAAGGATGCCCGTGACCGGGCTGGCAGACACGAACCCCGCACGGCCGGAAGGGCCCGAGCTGGAATGGGTCCCTGCGGACGACTGAAGGCGATGGGCTCGCACCGGAGATTTGGTCAGGAAGTCACTGCGGTAGAGGCGGCCGCAGCCCAGGTCAGAGCGCATCCCACGAGGCAGGCGCTCAGGTGGCACGTCAGCCGCGGTTCCGCGACGATCGGCTGCTTCGTTATTCCGGCCGCGACCTGGGGTTTGGGCCCGGCGGCGGTGGCACGCACGCCTGAGTCGCGGCGACATACGGGAAGGGGCAGCGGCGTAGCAATCGCCGGGAGACGATCAGGGCCTACTGCCTACATTCTCGCTAAACGAGGAAGTAGATGACGACGATGGCCAGCGGAAGGACTGCGAGGGGAATGTCGAGACGACAATTCATCGGCGCCACTGCAGGTCTCGTTCTCGCCAGCGCCTGTGGTACAGGTGCCAAGCGTGGTACCACAAGCACTTCTCCGAAGCGAGCCGGCACCCTTCGGGTCGCTATCGGAACCGATCCCAACAGCCTCGATCCACTGTTCTCCCTTGCGACCGTCATCAACGGAATGATGCAGCAGGTCCTGGAGACGCTCGTCGCAATCGACGAGCAAGGGCACCTACGGCCCTTGCTCGCGGAGTCTTGGAGTATCTCCTCGGACAATCTCACCTACACTTTCATGCTCCGAAGGGGCATCATGTTTCACGATGGCACGCCCTTCAATGCCCACGCGGTCGTTGCCAATATCAAGCGCCTTCTAGATCCAGCGGTGAAGTCACCGAACGTCGGGATCCTCAGCACGATCCAGACGGTGACCGCGATCGACGACTATCGGGTCCAGTTCACACTCTCGGAGACCCTTCCACCGTTCGTCTCGGCGCTCTCGCAACAGGTGGCTGCAATCCTGTCTCCGGCATCCTTCATACAGAAGGGGAACACCTACGGCAACATCGTTTACCCAGTGGGTACCGGGCCTTATCAATTCCACCAGTTCGTGAACGGCAGCTCTCTCAGTCTCGACCGCAACCCCGGCTACTGGGGGCAGAAGCCGTACTACGAACACCAATACTTTCAGGTCGTGCCCGACGCGGCGAGCCGCGAAGCGCTGTTGAGAGCGAACCAGGTTGACGTCATAGAGCTGCCTCCGCCCGCGGACATCGCTGCGCTGAAGTCGTCGCCTGATGTCAGAGTGATCCTGGCCCCGTCGTGGCGTACAGTGTTTATCGGCATCAACAACCTGTCGACCACGCAGCCGCTGCTGCGTGATGTCAAGGTGCGTCAGGCGCTCAACTATGCGGTCGACAAGGACGCGATCATCAGGAACGTCGTGTTTAACGCCGCAAGGCCGATGACCTCCCCGATTCCCAACACCTTGTTCGGATATTGCAGAACCGGCACATACGCCTACGATCCCGCACGGGCACGGGGCCTTCTAGCCCAGGCAGGAGCGACAGGAATGTCCGTGAAGCTAATCTCGCCGATTGGCCGCTACCTCGGCGACATCCAGGCGGCCGAGGCGGTAGCCAACTATCTTCGGAAAGTGGGAATCAAGGTTGATGGGCCCAGGACGATGGATTGGCCGAGTTACCTAGCTACCTTCCTCCGCCCGCCGAACGAGGCCGTGGCCGAGTTGTACTTGCTCGGGTGGGACTCGGCTTATCCGGACGCACAGTACTACATGCAGCAGTTCGACTCGCGGCTGATGCCACCCCGAGGCCTCGAGGAGTCGTACTACACCAACCTGGAGGTGGATAGCCTGATCACTCGTGCGAACACATCGGTAAACGAGACGACTCGGCAGCAAGCCTACTGTCAGGCCGAGCATCTCATCTGGCACGACGCACCGTGGATCTGGCTGTACAACCCTGACTACGTCATCGCCCATTCGGCGAAGGTTGGAGGTGTGAGGTATCGGCCGAATGAGACCTTCTGGCTGGCATATGCGTATCCGACATGAGCTGACGTCCTGGGCGAGAGTTTGGCGGTGGTGACCTACATCGCCCGGCGTGTCGGCGCAGCCGCACCGACTCTCTTTGTCGTAATCACGCTCGTCTTTCTGATGCTGCGGTTGCTGCCCGGCGACCCGGCTCGCGTCATAGCTGGTCCAACCGCGGCGCCGCAGGACGTGGCTCGGCTGCGAAACCTGCTTGGCTTGAACCGGCCGATCTTCGTCCAGTATGGGATCTATTTGCAGCACCTCCTCCACGGGGACCTGGGAGTGTCGGCGCTGACCGGGTCGCCGGTTGCGCAGGAGCTGGGTGCTCGCTACCCATACACGCTGGAGCTGG
>CADDYW010000197.1 GCA_902810745.1 Chloroflexota bacterium
GATCTCGACCTATTCACGCCGATCGGTCCGGTCGCGTCTGCGCAGCTCGGCTTCAAGTCGCAGGATCTGGTCGCGGAGGCGTGCGATATCTTCCTCCAGCTGGGCAGTCACCTCCTCGCGTCTCACTCGGGCCGACGGCGCGATACGCTCGACGGTGAGGAACGAGGCGATCGAGCCGGTGACGAATCCGAAGAAGGCAAGGGCCACGACCCGCAAGAGAAAGCCAATGACGCGCCCTTCCGGGGTTACCGGATCCGTGGACGTATTGATCGTAGTCGCCATCGCCGCCGCCCACCACAATGCATCTCCGAAGTCGTGAAATCCTGACCTCGGGACGTGGCGCTCGAAGAAGTAGACCCCGGACGCACTCAAAAGTGTCGAGATCCCCAGCAGCGCCAGCACGTAGAGCAGGCGCTGCTCACGGAACAGCTCACCCGTCTCCCGGATCGCGCGATCACCCACCACGATCAGGTGCGCAAGCCACGCCGGTCGAAGCAACGTGACTGCGCCGGCGACCTGCACGATACGCGCAGCCGGGATCAGAACGGCGATTGCGGTGACGACGTGCGTACGAAGATAGGTGAGCTTATCGGGCGCGAGTGCAAACTGGACGAAGAACGCGACAGCAAAGGTCAGCCAGATGGCCGCGTCGACGTCGGCGAGAAACCCGCGTGCACGCGGCGTGAGCTCGAGGGTAAGCTCGGCGATCACGACCACGGTCCAGGCGAACGCCAGGAAGGTCAGGAGCGGGTCGAGCAACCTACCGAGACGAGAGGCGAAGGTCTCAGACTCGGGAGCGCGGCGACGCGGCGCCCGGCTGGAGGACGTTCCGCGCTCGTCGTCTCCAGGTCTCACCAAAACATCTCCGCTTTTCGCTGAACAACGCCCGGTCGATGCGCAAGCACCGTACCGGTCGGCACCGCTGCTGCCGGGCGACGGCGATCCCAAAAAGCAGGAGAGTGCCTCTGGCAATCCGTGCTGCTTTCGATCACATGGCCGGCTGGTCTCTCTACTCCGTATCGCCCCGGCACGAGAGGGAACAGCGTGGCGGACGATCCTTCGCAGGGAACGGGGATCGACACGCCCCTCCGCGTGGGACGCACACTGGTGGAGAGAGAGTGCGCGCTCTTCAGAACGACGGTTCGATATCGTGCTGGGGGCACCTCTAACCGCCCGAGTGCCAGCGAAAGAGGCGCAGTGCATCCCATTCCGAGGGTGTCGTCGTTCCCCACTGGAACAGGCTGACTCCAACCGCGCCAGCCTGTTTTGCTGCCTCCAGCGCAGCCGAAATCTCCTCGCCCGTCGGATTGTTCGGACCGGCGCCGTTGCGGCTGAAGTAATCGTAGGTCTGGCCAATCACCGCGACCGGATACTGTGGATCATCGACGGCGGCGTGAATATCGACCACCGACTGGCGGATGAAATCCGAAATGAGTGCTGGGCTGAACGCGCGTTGTGCGTCGTGCCAGTAATCCATCGGGGCGAGTGCGTTGAACGAGCGGCCCAGGATGTCGGCAACGGGATGCTGGCGGCCGATCCAGGTTCCCGCCGGGAAGATCACGCCGACGATCAGCCGATTCGGTCCCAGCTTTGCCCGCAGGATCTGCGAGAAGGCAGAAACGTCGGATGCATCCAGGTTATCCTCGATATCGGGAGCTATTCCGTCGAGCTGATCACCCGTGGAAGTACGATAGGTCGCGATCTCTGTACAAACGGAGATATCTCTCGGAAGATCGTTCAAGCTGGTCAGAACCCAGCCAATGACTTTGATATTCGCTCGATGGGCCGCCGGTAGGAGGCGGTCCACGCTATCACGTCCGTAGAATCCTCCCTGGGAGGATCCAGCTTCCAGGTACACGTGGGTAAGGCCGAGCGCGCGCGCGGCCGCGACCACCGCATCGGGATTCGCCATGTCGAGCAACGGAACCGGCATCCACATGCCCTTGCCCGCGATTGGTGCCCAGATCGGCTTTCCCCCGACGTTCACCTTCGCCGGGTTCGGCGTGAGCAGGTCCACTGCCCCACTCCAAACCCAGCCCGATACCCCTCCGGTCGAGACGCGATACCACGCGGACGACTCGTCGTCCGTCTGCCACGCCTGAACATTCAGTAGCGTTCCGGGCGCCAGCAGATCGATCCTTTCGCTATCGACATCCGAGTCGCTTCGGAAGTTCACCCAGTCGTTGGTCCGTGCTCGTGCAGTGAGTGGGAAGATCGCGCTGCGGCCCGGCCGTCGGATCGAGGGGGCCGGCGGAGGTGGAGGGCGTGGTGTTGGCAGGGGGGGATCGCCCGGCTCGGTCTGGTCGGCTCGAATCCACCCGTTCAGGACTCCCCAGAGCCGCACCTGGTACCAGAGCACACCCGCCGCGTCTGGCTGCTGCGACAGCACCGGCAGATAGGTATCGTAGTAGAGGCCGCTCAGCGGGCTCGCGGTCTCGCTGGGAGCACTCCGAACCACCGGCCCACCCTTGCGGGCGCGCACGACAAACTGGACAGACTGCTCGGCCATCGCCGCAACAAGGCCGGACGGCGTCGGAGTCGCCCGCGGCGTCGGGGTGCTCAACGAGAGCACCAATCGCTCGCCCGGCGGCTGGGGTCGCGCAGCTTCGCCAATGACCGTCTCGTCAGCGACCGCACGGGCAGCAGTTGGCGTTACCGCGAGCGGCGAGCTCAGTCCTCCCCAAAAAAGCAAAGGAGCGAGCGCAAACAGCGCAAGCACTCGCGAGGGACTGAACGTAACCATGAGCATTGAATACGCCACACCGATTGCGGCAGCAATCCCCATCAAGTACTAGGACCATCCCATCGTTACGCCATGGTCGTGTTCAACCAGGTGAGAATAAAGATCGTGGCGTGGCCCTTGCGTCACTTTCCCTCGACAATGGATCACGCCACAAACCTGCCCACGGACAGGACACGGAGCGCCAGCTCGTCGGCTCTTCTCTTCGTCGGGCTGCTGTTGATCGGATTGGTCTTTGCTGAGGGCCAGATCCTTCCCCGGATCGAAGGCTCCGCCGAGCCAGCGCTCAGCCGTCAGGGTCCATGGGCATGGTCGCTCCTTGAGCCGTTTGGATCAGCAGGCGGAGCAGCACTTCCCGTCTTCCTCGGCATCGCGCTGCTCGCCGGACTCGCCGCAGCCTATGCTCTCGGCCTCTATCTGGGAAGAGCCCACGAGGGCTACCAGCAGGCGATCGTGGTCGTTCTGATCGTGACGATCTTTCTGAATGTCCTGCTCGTGTTCGCATTGCCAATCCGCCAGGAGGATCTGTTCTACTACGCCTTTCAGGGACGCATGATCGCGCGGGCCCACTTGAACCCCTACATCCTGCCTCCACGCGCTATCGAGGCAGATGCGTGGTTTCCGTTCGTGAGCCGTGTCTGGCGCGATCTCCCTACGGGCTACGGCCCCGTCTGGCTGCTCATTACCGCTGGCATCGACGTCCTCGCGGACCGGGGCGGAGCGGTCCCCGACTTCATTCGCACGATTCTCGCGCTGCGAGTGCTCTTCGCGACGGCCAACGTCGTCAGCGCGTGTCTGATCTGGCTACTCCTCGGAAATCTGGCACCTGAGCGACGCTTGCTCGGAGCGATCGCCTACGCCTGGAATCCCGTGGTACTCCTGCTCGGGGTCGATCACAACGACGGCGTCATGCTGGTCCTCGCTCTCTCCGGTCTCTGGCTGCACACTCGCCGACACCAGACGCTCGCGGTCGCGGCACTGACCCTTTCAGCCCTGATCAAGTACTTCACTGCCCCGTTACTGCTCGCGTACCTGTTCTGGCGTTGGCGAGCCTCCCGCGACAGGCGTGCCCAGCGCTACCTCGCGCCGACCGTATCCGTGATTCTCTTCTTGCTGGCGCTGCTTCCCTTCGATCCACCCGTGGCGGCCGTTCACTTCGCCACCTATCTCAACGAGTCGGGGCGCCTCGCCCGCGTGGAGCAGGTCCCGTTCGAAGTACTGGCCATTCTGTTCGCCATCGTCGGGATCCGAGTTGCCTCTCTCCAGAGCGTGGACCATCTCCTACGGATCATCGAAACGGGAACCCTGGCACTCCTCGCCTATCTCGCGTTTCTGTCGCGGGACTGGTTTCCGTGGTACCTGACCTCGGCGCTGGGCCTGAGTGCCCTGCTGGGGAGCTGGTGGCTCGACGTCACCGCGGTCGCGGGCGTCACCTGGTTGCTGAGCCTCCACGGCGGTACCGCCTATCTCGCGGGAACGTTGCGGCAGATTCTTGGACTGAATGTAGCCACGTCCCTTGCCTTGATCGCCTTCGCACCGGCTCTGGCCGTTGGTGCCATGGGCGTCCTGCGACGCCGCCTACAGATCTCGGCGCTGCCGGTTACCGTCGGCGGACTGGTCTTTCTGGCCGTCGCCACCAGCGCGGTCGAGCTTCCGCTCCTCGGGCACTGGAACGAAACACCCGTCGAGGCCGATCTGGGAGGAGGAAGGAGGCCCGGTCCGTCCGTCGTCGGTACGGCCCTCGAATGGGACGATTGGTCCTGGGGTACGTCCGTCAGCCAGATCGGGACGCCAGCCGGTCCGGCTGGTCCGCGGTCCGTCTGCTTCACGTTCGCGAGCGTCGATGCTGCCTTCTTCGCCCACCATCCCGGTTTCTCCACGCGCGGCTACACGACGCTGACCTTTTTCGCTGGGCCAGCGGGTGCGCCGACAGGTTCCCTCATCGTCGACCTAAGAGGAGCGACCGGCCAGAGCCTTGGATCGGTTTCTCTCGACGGCGTTCAGACTGCTCCAGGTGCCGCTGGATGGAGATACGTCAACCTGCCTCTCCCGCGCCTTGGCGCCGTCGATACTGTCGTGAGCGGCGTTCTGATCCGTCCGGAGCCCGCCAGTGTCGGAAAGTTCGTATGTCTGCAGGATCTCTCCTTTCGCTGAGCGCGTGCTATACTAGGGAGCATCCTAGCACTATCAGGAGGAGACGGCCCGACCAGCGACGATCGAGTCCGAAGCTCGTCCTCGTGGAGTCCTCAGCCCAGGATTCCTGGCACACCTCTCAATGAGCTCGAGTTTCCATCCTCCCGATTCCACCGAGCAAACTGAGCTCGCGCGGCCTGAGCGCCCCCGGTTGACGGATCTCGTCTGGCAAACGTGAAAAAGTGAAACCTTGGTCACCCGGAAAGCGTTATAAGTGTGGCTCTTGCGTGTGCTTGGCTCCCGTCCGCCCTCTCCGCGTCTGAATGATTAGCGTGTCAGGCGAGGGGAAGAGGTTGCCTCCCCAGGCGCGGCGGCCCGAGGCCCGCGACCAAATGCTGAGAGATGGACTGAAACATGCGTCTACGTCTGGGCATCCGCGTTCCACGGATCCACGTGTTTCGTCCGCGCCCCCCGGTTCGGCCGCGAACGCCCGCGCCTAGTGGCCGCGATCGGTTCGTCTGGGTAGCCGTGGTCGGTATCCTTCTGCTCGCGATCGGCCTGATTCCACTGTATCTTCTGGCCATGGCGCACCGGCCGGCGCTTGCGCGCCTCCCGGGCCCCCCATCGAGTGCATCGGCAACGGCTGCCGCGGTTCAGCCTCGGTCCAGCCCGACGGTCGTCGCCGGACAACCCGGCGGAGTATCGACCCCACGCGCGGTCCTGACGCCCGAGGCTGTACCCACCACCGCGCCGAACGATTCGCGGTTTGCCGTTCTTTTGCTGGGCTACGGGGGTGGGAATCACGATGGGGCCTACCTGACCGATTCGATGATGGTCGTGATCGTCGATCCCACGCACAAAACGCTCACCCTGCTCTCGCTCCCTCG
>CADDYW010000198.1 GCA_902810745.1 Chloroflexota bacterium
GGGAAGCGGCCGGTGGCGGACTTCGACGCCTTCGTGAAGGAGTGGAAGAGTCGCGGGGGGGATCAGGTGACGGCGGACGTGAACGCCTGGTACAAAGAGCACAAACGACCCTGAGATACCCCCGCGCTTCGGAGGGGATAGGAGGAGGATAGCGTGAGTCTGGCCGAGCTTCGTCCGGCCGAGGTGATGCCTGCCGGCAAGGTAACCGGAGAGGTGGCCGGGGTTCATCGCCCATTCCGGTTGATCTGGCAGCAGCACTGGATGCTCTACCTGATGCTGGCGCCGGCGGCGATTCTGCTCGCGCTGTTCTACTTCTATCCGCTCTGGGGCGTGGCGATTGCCTTCGTCGACTATAATCCCTTTGCTGGCCTGGCGGGCTCGCCGTTCGTCGGACTCGCGAACTTCGAGCAGGTTCTCGCTGGCCGGGACTTCTGGGAGATCCTTCGGAACACCGTCCTTATCGCGACGGGCAAGATCGTCATCGGGCAGGCAGCAGCGGTGGCCTTTGCGCTCGTGCTCCACGAGCTCCGCTCGCGTCTCTTTACCCGTACCGTCCAGACGGTGACGACGTTCCCGCACTATCTGTCCTGGGTGATCATCGGGGGCATCGCGGTCGAGGTGCTCTCGAGCACCGGGGTCGTCAATCGCACCATCGGACTGATTGGGGCTCGGCCGATCGGCTTTCTCGGGGATCCGGCGATCTTCCCGGTGACCATGATCGTTCTGGACACCTGGAAGGAGTTCGGGTTCGGAGCGGTGATCTACCTGGCCGCTCTGACCAACATCAGTCCGGAGCTATACGAGGCGGCGGCAGTCGATGGGGCCGGGCGCTGGGCGCGCCTCTGGCACATCACCCTGCCCGGAATCATGTCCATGATTGCCTTGATGAGCTGCCTGAGCCTGGGCAACGTGCTGAACGCCGGCTTTGAGCAGATCCTCGTGCTCTATAACCCGGTCGTCTACAGCACCGGTGATATCCTGGATACCTACGTCTACCGGATCGGGATTCTCCAGACGAGCTTCAGCATCGCTACCGCCGTTGGCCTGTTCAAATCGGCCGTCGGCTTCGTGCTGATTCTGCTCTCCTACTGGCTTGCCGATCGATTGGCGAATTATCGGATCTTCTGAGAGGGGAACAGGGATGGTCGCGGAACGAACCCTGGCCGACCGCGTGGTCACGCTCGCACTCTACCTTGGGACGGCGCTGGCGGCGCTGCTCACCGTGCTGCCTTTTCTCCACGTCGTGGCCATCTCCCTGAGCAGCCGCCCGGCCATCCTGGCCTATCTGGTTGGTCTCTGGCCGGTCGGAATCACCCTGGATAACTACCTCTGGCTGATGCAGAACCAGCAGTTCTTCGTGTCCTTCGGGATCTCGGTCGCGCGCGTCGTGGTCGGCGTCTCGGCTATCCTGGTGGTTGGAGTGCTCACCGCCTACCCGCTCTCTCGAGACGATATTTACCTGCCCGGGCGGACCGTCTTCAAGTTCGTTATGCTCTTCGCGATGCTGTTTAACGGCGGCCTGATTCCCTTCTTTCTCAGCATGCGGAATCTTGGCCTGCTCAACAACTTCCTGGTGCTGATCCTTCCCCACGCGCTCACCATTTTCTTAACGATCCTTATCATCAACTTCTTCCGCGGCGTCCCGGCCGAACTGCGAGACGCGGCGGCGATCGACGGGGCGTCGCACCTCGATCTGCTGGTACAGATCTACCTGCCGCTCTCCACGCCGGTTCTGGCAACCGTCGCGCTGTTCGCTGCTATCTTCCACTGGAACTCCTGGTTTGACGGAATCCTCTTCTTCAATGACTCGACGATGTGGCCCCTACAGGCCTATCTCTATAGCTGGATCTCGACCGGGACCGTCCAGTGGACCACCGGTCCCTCGGAGCAGTATCGGAACATCACCCCGGATGGCCTGACGGCGACGTTTATCGTCTTCGCGGCGATGCCAATCGTCCTGATCTACCCGTTCCTCCAGCGCTACTTCGTGACCGGCCTCACCCTTGGATCGGTCAAAGGGTGACGACCAGCTCGGCCTCTGGACAATGCCGGCGTTCTGTCTAGAGCACCGGGCCGGTCGCTAGCACGAGAAAGGAGGGAATGGCTACCCTATCGAGCGAGAGAGCCCGTGCTGTATCGGCCGTAGCGTGACCAGTTGATGATATGGGGAGGTGACATCGACCATGACAGCCAGAACTTCTCGCCAGACACCCAAGCTCAGGCGGCGGCAGGCGCTCAAATCCAGCGGAGGGGTATTGGACGAATGGCTCTCAAGGTAGGAGTGTGTGGGACCGGGGCCTTCGCGGCGTGTTTCATTCCTCTGTTCAAGGCGCACCCGGACGTCGAGGCAGTGTATCTTGCCGATCTCGACCGCGAGCGATGCGCGGCCCAGGCACGGCGGTTTGGTATTGAGCGCATCATGTCGTCGCTCGATGAGCTATGCGATTCAGACGTGGATGTGATTGCTCTCTTTACCCCGCAATGGACGCATGGCCCTCAGGCGATTCAAGCACTTGGCGCGGGCAAGCACGTGTACTCGGCAGTTCCCATGGGCGTGACCTTGGAGGAATTGCGAGATATCGTGGATCACGTCGCGCGTACCGGGCGGATCTATATGATGGGGGAAACGAGCTATTACTATCCCGCCGCGGTCTACTGCCGCGAGCGCTTTCGGGCGGGAGATTTCGGGGACTTCGTGTACGGCGAAGGAAGCTACTATCACGATATGTCACACTTGTACTGGTTCTATCAACGATATGACCAGTGGAAGTCCGTGGCCAGCTTCCCGCCGATGCTGTATCCAAGCCACTCGATCGGATTCGTCTTGTCGGGGACCGGTGCGCGCGTTACACAGGTGGCCTGCCTGGGGGTCGAGGACCGTCACGAGGATGGGATTTTCAAACGCGAGGTGAGCCGGTGGGGTAATACCTTCAGTAATGAGACGGCTCTGTGTAGGACTTCTGGTGGGGGGATGGTGCGCATCAACGAATTCCGTCGCGTGGGTATGCGCACCGCGGTGCGCTTAGGGGTGTACGGTACCGAGGCGTGCTTCGAGCACCAGGCCTTCGAGCAAGAGGGCCACCGAGCGAGTATCTGGTGTACCAAAGAAAAGGTCGAGGATATCAGCGATCTTCTTCGCTGCACACCATCGCCAACGATCGCGCAGTGGCTCGAGGCGGGAGCTCCCCGGGGCACCGGCTACCCTGGGACAGCGCCAGCACACCCAGTTGAGCGGTTGCCCGATTCCTTCCAGGGCATGCCCAACGGCCACCAGGGATCCCACCAGTTCCTGGTCGATGATTTTGTTCGGGCGTGCCGCGATCTGTGATTGCCGCCGGTCAATGCCTGGGTCGCGGCAGCCTACTGTGCGCCCGGCATTATCGCCCATGAATCGGCCAGGCGAGGTGGTGAGATGCTGGAGGTGCCCGATTTTGGCCGACCGCCCGTTGAGCAAGCTGCAGGCCCCGTCCGGTGAACGCACTCCCCGTGGCAGAATTTGCCGCTTCCGCACCGTGGCGGACTCGTCGACCACCGGTCGCGGCGAGGTGTGAAGACAGATGAAGGACATCCTGGCCCGGCTTCCCTGTTTGCGCCCGCCGACCTGGGCGCTCCTCGAGCAGCGTCTCTTGGAGATGCTGGAGACGGCTCCCCGGACCATCCTGGAGCGGTACGTGGCGCGCGATGGCGCCCTCCTCTGGCCGACGAGGCCCGATCACGAGGGGGTCGATGGGCTCGATGATGCCTACGAGAGCTTCCACAACTGGCCGTTGCTCTGTCTGACGCGCCACGATGAGGCCCTGCTGCAGCTGTGCAAGCGAGAGTTCGAGGCGATCACCCATCAGTTCGCGCGCTATCCCACCGGTTTCGGGCGGATGATGGTCGTGCACGAGTACGAGGGAGGCTACGACTGGTTCCATCAGGGCGAAGGATACCGGTTCTTCTACGACCTGTGCCTGGCCGATCCGTCCGACCGGAGCCAGATCCAGCGCGCCTGCCACTACGCCGGCTACTACCTGAACGAGCACGACCTGCCGGAGCCAAACTACGATCCCCACCATCGTGTCATCCGCGGTCCCTACGTCGGCAGTACCGGTCCGAACCGTCTGGTATTCGGCGCGATCCTGCCGCATGATCTCCCCCGGGCGTACGGCCGGCCCTGGCCCCAGGTCCTGGCCTGGTGGATCGGGGTATGGGGCCTTCCGTTCCAGGATGTGCCGGGGGTCTCCCGGGCGGCCGATCTGGAAGATCCGGATCGGGCCGAGGCGATGGTCCGGGCGCTACGCGAGCGGCTCGGCTCCTCCGACACGGTCGTGAATCTCGCGGCCACCAGTATGGTCGCCAACGCCTATCTCCTCACCGGGGCGTCCCGATACCGCGATTGGGTGCTTGAATACGTCTCGGCGTGGCGGGAGCGGGCCCGGGCGAACCGGGGGATCATCCCGGACAACGTCGGGCCGAATGGGATCGTGGGCGAGTGCCTGGGGGGCAAGTGGTACGGGGGATGGTACGGCTGGACGTTTCCGTGTGGCTGGCACAGCGTGGGCCCGGCGGTGGCGATCGGCGCCGAGAATGCAAGCCGTCTCACCGGGGATGTCTCGTTCATGGAGCTCCTCCGCTGGCAGCTGGAGGCCCTGGAGGAGCAAGCGATCGAGGTCGACGGAACGATCTACCTGCCGTATCGGTACGGCGATCCCGGCTGGTATGGCTATGGCCAGGGAGATGGTCGGGTGCTACGGGACGAGCAGGGAGACGTGCTCTGGCGAAACGGCTGGTTCGACTTCCGGCCACCCGATCCGTCGATCCTGGCCCACCTGTGGGCGATGACCATGGACCCAGCCGATCGGGCCCGGGTACGCCGCCTGGTGCGCGCTGGCGTCGGTGATAGCATCCATCCCGAGCACGGCAAGGACCTCGGGGGACACGAGGCCGCCTGGCTGGCCTTCCTGGATGGGGAGGAACCGGACTACCCGGAGGAGATCCTGCGCTACGATCTCGGATTGTGCGCCCATCGCCTCCACCGCGTCATGGCGGATCGCGAGGATCCGACTGCGTACAGTGATGCCTATCTCCAGGTACGGAACCCGGTGGTGATGGAAGCGCTCGCCCAGCTGGTGCTGGGGGCGCCGCTCCCCATCTATAACGGAGGGTTGCTCATTGCTCAGGTCCGGTACTGGGATCGCCGCCTGCTCCGCCCCGGCTTGCCTCGGGGGGTCGTCGCGCTCGTCGACCGGATCGACCCGGCGGGGATTCGCGTTCACCTGATCAACCTGAGCACCAGCCGGGATGCCGAGGTCATCGTCCAGGCCGGCGCGGGCGCCGAGCACGATTTCACCGAGGTACGCTACCAGGTTCCCCCGGACGGTTGGGAGCCAAGCTGGCCGGCCGGCCTCTGGGAGGTGCCGGTTCGGGAAGAACGCGTCCAGGTGAACGAGCCATGGCTTGCCCTGCGGCTTCCACCCCTGAGCGAAGCGCGACTGGAGCTCGGCATGCGCCGCTGGGTCCGCCCCGCCACCGCTCGCCTGCCCTGGTAGTCCATTCGATCAGCCGGAAGGTGCGCGGGACTGGCGCGCGCTGATGCCGAGCTGACTGGTCACGTCGCGCAGGAACAGGAAGAGGTACGGGTCGGTCTGCCAGGCGTGGGTGGCAAGGCGTCGGCCCATGGCCCGGATATGGCCTCGTCGTGACCTCCGCGGGGTTGAGTGGGGGGACGGCGTGCCTAGTATGGCCATACGCAAATAT
>CADDYW010000199.1 GCA_902810745.1 Chloroflexota bacterium
GGAGAGGGTAAGGGTGAGGGTCGCAGACCGTGCGCCGCGGATCCACGCCCTCACCCCGGCCCTCTCCCACGGGGAGAGGGAGACAGCCGTCTGCCCGATAGTTCAACCTTTCTGCTCGATGCTATAATCGATCGCCATTACGTTCGGCTGAAACAGCACGTCTCAGCCGTCCTGACCCTCCCTGAAAATGAGCACTGAGCGCCGGGAGCTGCACGATGCCGCAAATCACCTTCTACTGGTCCCGCACCTGATCGACCTGCCGTGAAGCGAGGCAGGTGCTCTCGCAGGCTGGCGTCTCCTTCGCCGAGCGCGACCTCATCCGCGAGCCGCTGACCGAGGCTGAGCTCCGTGCGCTCCTCGGTGGTCGTCCCGCGTCACTGCTGTACGCGCGACGGAGCCCGCAGAACCGGATCCTCGGGATCGATCCGGATCGTCTGACCGACGACGAGATGATCTCTTACATGGCACGCGAGCCACGGCTCATCCGACGCCCCACGCTCCTCGTGGACGGGACGATTATCCCGGCACCGAGCCGGGCAGCGCTCGAGGAGATTATTCGCGGGTCGCGGCCGTAGCTGCTCTCCCGGGCATCCGCCCGGGTCGAGTCGGATCTCGCGCCGCGGGTCTCGCTCCGACGAGACTCTTATCGACTTCTAAATTCCCTGTTACGTGAAATTGACCGCGGCCATGGTATCTCTCTGGACGAGCCGTGCAGGAGGCACCGCCAAAGCGATGCGATAGGTAAGGAGGTGAATGCTGATGATGACCCTGGCGGTGGTGATTCCGCGCGTGATCGTCGGCCTCATCTTCGCCGGTCACGGCACTCAGAAGCTTTTCGGCTGGTTCGGCGGCCACGGACTTCAGGGAACCGCCGCGTTCTTCCGTCGAATCGGACTCGAGCCGGCGGTCCCCTGGGCAGTCGTGGCCGGCCTGCTCGAGACACTCGGTGGTCTGGCGCTCGCGCTTGGCCTGGCGACCCCGATCGCCGCGATTGGCCTGACCGCGGTGATGTTCGCGGCGACGTTCTTTGTTCACGCGCCCAAGGGATTCTGGGCGGCTGCCGGTGGCTACGAGTACCCCCTAGTCCTGATCGGCATCTGCTCGCTGTTCGGATTCGCGGGCGCCGGTCCGTACTCGCTCGACGCGTACTGGAACCTGTCCTACCCGATACCTGATCTTTACGTCCTCGGGTTCGGAGCCGCCCTGGTGGTCACCATGGCGCTGCGCTTCGTCGTCGCGTGGCGGTCCAGTGGTCGGCAGATCGGCAGCCAGACCGCGTAGCGAGGCAGGTCCGCCTGCGCCTCGGGTGAGACGTTCTCCCCGGATCGGCCCGGAGCGCCGGGACGGCCCGCGAGCGGTGGTGCCGCCCGAGCCCTCCGGGCCGATCTTCAATTCCCGCCACTTCTCGCCACGGTGTCTCCCGGTCTAGTACTTCTGGGTTACCTATATCGGGCCAGTTGACGGACCGAGGGCCCTTCCCCTGGACTGGCCCGGCATAATTTCCCCGATCGCAAGAATCGACGTACGCAGGGTTCGAGATGCACGTGCTCGGTCGAGGCTTTCGGCCCGCGATCCTTCGACTCCTGGCGATGGTGGCCCTTGGTAGCGTTCTGCTCCCGCCTGCCCCGACGATGGCAGCCGAATCCGCGCCGGTGCTGGCAATGTACTATGCCTGGTTCGATATCAATACCTGGGGGAGTGGCAAGCTGTCGGATCAGCCGACGAGCCCCTATGTGTCGGCAGATCGAGGAGTGATCGATCGACAGGTGACCCAGGCGCAGAGCGCCGGCATCGACGGCTTCGAGCTGGACTGGTGGGGGCCAGGCAATCCCACCGACTCGAATCTGCAGACGCTTCTCTCGGTCGCGGGTGCGCACGGCTTCAAGGTCACGGCTGACGTCGACCTGAACTCGCCGTTCGTTCAGAACGCGGGCGACGCGACCAACATTCTGAACTATCTGAAGCGCTACTTTGGCGACCCGTCCTGGTTCCGACTCAATGGAAAGCCCGTCGTCGTGTTCTATGGCAACCGCAGGTTTGACGTCGGGACGTGGTCCGCGATTCGCAATCAGGTGGATCCGGGCCACGCGGCGATCTGGATCGGCGAAGGCGACGTCTTCTCCTATCTCAATGTCTTCGACGGCATCCATCCGTATTCCATCGCCTGGTCGCCAGATCCGTCCAGCCAGCTTGCCAGCTACGCGCAGCGGACGCGTTCCTATCCGGGAAAGCTCTGGATGGCGACGGTCATGCCCGGCTGCGACGACACGCGGCTTGGCCGGCCCGGCGGGTTCGCGGTCGACCGGGCAGGTGGCGCGTACTACACGCGGGTCTGGCAGGGAGCGATCGCCACCCATCCTGACCTCATCTCGATCACCTCCTGGAACGAGTGGCTGGAAGGGTCGCAGATCGAGCCGAGCCGCGGCTACGGCGACCGGTATCTTCAGCTAACCAGGCAGATGAGCGATCAATACAAATCGACGCCGGTCTCGACGGCGCCCAGTAGCGGCCAGTCATCGGCACGGGCGTGCTTCTCCGAGGCAGCTCAAGGGAAGGGCGTGTACTGCGTGACCGACGACGGCGGCGTCCTGTTCGACGACGCGTTCCAGTGGTTTGGCGGCGTGAACGCGCTGGATTATCCGTCGACGCAGCGCTTCGTGCAAGGCGGTCTGATCTACCAGGCGACGCAGGGGGCGGTGCTTCAGTGGCGTCCGGATTATGGCCACGCCGTCCTGGCCAATACGTTCGAGTGGTTCACCGAGGCGGGAAAGGACGACTATCTCCTCGCGACCGCCGGTATCCCCAAGCCGATTCGTGACGACGGCTCGGGAGGCGACTGGCAGAAGGCGAAGCAGATTCGTCTGAGCTGGCTCACCGACGACGCGATTCGCCAGAAGTTCCTCTCGGCCGGCTCGGTGGATCGGGCGATCGATCTCTACGGCCTACCGATGTCGCGCCCGGAGCGCCACGGCCCGTTCATCACCCAACGCTTCCAGCGCATCACCTTCCAGCACTGGATCGAGTCAGTTCCGGGGATGCCGCCGCCCGGCAGCGTCGTCCGGGTACTGGGCGGCGACCTCCTCAAGCAGCTCGGAATGATCCCCGCGTCGGCGGCACAGCCATCGCCGCGATGAAGGGATGCTGCCTCGCGGGCTCGGGCATCCGCGCCGAAGCAGGGCTCCATCGGTCGCCCTGACCGTCGGCGAGGAGTCTCGAGGACGGGCGGCGCCGGGTCAGAGACTCCTCAGCGAGGCTCGTGATGGCCCAGGTGGCGAGCCGATGGCCGTATCGTGCGGCAGCCCGCTCCCGGGTTCGCCCAACTGCATCTTGCCTGGTCGGTAGCCTACAGCATCGGGCAAACAGGCTGGGCCGCCGGGGAGGCGGCGATCTCCCTGTCCTTCTGGGAGAGGGCCGGGGTGAGGGTGTGAATCCGCGGCGCACGGTCTGCGACCCTCACCCTTACCCTCTCCCAAGGGGAGAGGGAATTGGAAGGCTGACGGCTTATTCACACTGCCCGGTGCTCTAAAGGGAGTCTGAAATGGCCAGGTTTAGGAGAGATTTGCTCTGCAAATCTCTCCTAAACTGCCGCTTTCCGGGCACCCTCTAGCCCCCCTGCATCTTCAAGGCCTCGAGAACCTTGCCTGGTAGGAACGGCAGGTCGCGCATGCGAACGCCGACGGCATCGTAGATCGCGTTCGAGATCGCCGCGGCGACGGCCCCGACGCCCGGCTCTCCGATTCCCTGCATCGGCTGCTTCTTATCCTCGACGAAGACGACGTCGACGGTGGGCGCGTCGAGGAAGCCGATCGGGTTATACTGCGCAAACGAGGCGTTGGTCACCTTGCCGTTCTTGAACGTGACCTGCTCGTTCAGCGTGCTGCTCGTCCCCTGCATCACGATCGAGCCCTCGATCTGGGAGGCGGCCGCGGCCGGATTGACGACGAGGCCGCAGTCGACTGCCGCGTCGACGTGCTTGACCCGGACCTTGCCGCTGCTCCGATCGACCTCGACCTGGGCGACCTCGGCGATGTAGGTCCCGTCGGTGTAGTTCAGGCCGAGGCCGAAGCCACGCCCGGTCGAGCCCTTCCCGGGCTTCCAGCCCGACTTGGCGACGGCAGCGTGCATCACCGCGAGCATCCGCGGATTGTTCTTCAGGAGCTTCTCTCGGAAGCTCACCGGGTCGGTCCCGGCCATCTCCGCGAGCTCGTCGATCAATGACTCGCGGGCGAGACCGTTGATAATCGCGCCATTGCCGCGCCAGTGCTCAGGCGGGAGCGGAGCTACCGACTGGTAGAAGATACTCCGGACGTTCGGGATCGCGTAGAAGTCGAGCACGTCGGCAGCATCTGACGCGCCACTCGAGGTTGGCTGCTTCGCCCCCGGCGGGTAGTAGGCGGCCGCGTAGGACGCCCAGTCCCAGGCGACGAGGCTGCCCTGCGGATCAAGACCCGCGGTGACCTCGATCAGCATCGCCGGTCGCGGGTGATCCCACTGGAACTCCTCGGGACGCGTCCAGTTGACACGCACCGGTCGGCCAATCGCCTTGGCGAGCCGCGCGGCCTCGACCACGGCATCGGTCAGATTCTTGCGTCCGAAGGCTCCGCCGGACATCATCGGGTAGACGATCACGTTTTCGCGCGGCACGTTGAGCGTGGCCGCGACGGCATCCTGAACCGCGAAAGGACCCTGGGTCGACGTCCACACCTCGACCTTATCAGGCTGGACGTGGACCAGCGCCGTCATCGGCTCGATCTGCGCGTGCGCGACGTAGGGCGCCCGGACGATCGCCGTCGCCTTCTTCGCCGCCGAGGCGAGTGCTCGCGTGACGTCGCCTGCCTGCTTGAGGGGCTGACCCCGGTCCTTCGTCGCCTTCAGCGCGTCGTAGATGTTCTCCGAGGTGTACGGTGAGTCCTTCTCCTTCCACGTCGCCTTTACGACTGCCAGCGCGGCTTCGGCCTGCTCGTGGCGCTCCGCGGCGATGCCGGCAAAATCGCCCTCGCGGAAGACTCCGACGACTCCTGGCATCTTCTGCGCCTCGGAGAAGTCGATGTCTTCGAGGGTGGCGCCCCAGGACGGCGGCCGGACGATCTTCCCGTGAACCATGCCCGGCACGGTGACGTCGTACCCGTACTTGATCTCGCCGTTGACCTTGGAGGGTATATCCACGCGCGGAATCGACTGTCCGACGATCCGATACTGCGCCGGGTCTTTGAGCGGGGCCTTCCCAGACGTGGTGCGGTTTGTTGCCTTGCCGCCGGCCAGGGTACCGTAGCCGATCGACCTGGTCGGATCGCTCTTCGCGATCACCGCGCCGTCCTTCGTCGTCACCTGATCGACCGGGAGCCCGAGACGCGCCGCGCCAAGCTCGACCAGCCACTGGCGCATCTCGGCGGCTGCCTGGCGGATGACCGCGCCGGTCCGTCGCGTGCTCAAGCTGCCAAACGTCCCGAGATCCCAGGGTGTCTTATCGGTGATGCCCATGGTCACCGAAACGCTCTCGAACGGCACGTCGAGCTCTTCGGCGACGAGCTGCGCGAAACCGGTCTGAATCCCCTGACCGTACTCGACCTTCCCAGTGAAGAGCGTAATCTTGCCGTCGGTGCCGAGGTGCAGGTAGGCGTCGACGCTCGTCGGCATCGAGCGCGGCGCGAGCGTGACCCGTGCCGCCGGAGACGGCGTCTCCACCACGCCGTGCGACATCGCCTGGGCGACCGCGGTCGGCGGTGGGGTAGCCG
>CADDYW010000200.1 GCA_902810745.1 Chloroflexota bacterium
ATCCTGGCTCGAGCGAGTGACTGGTCTGACCTGGCACGACTATCCGCTGTACAACGTCGGGACTACCACGAGCTTCGTATGGACCAACGAGTACGCGGCCGGCGTCGTAGTCGTCTGTACGCTCACGACTGAGCAGCTCCACCAACTCGCCGGCACGGCGCCCCCAACGACTACAACCGCGCCCGTCTGGCCCGGGCTGGCGAACGTCACTCTCGGCACTCCCGTCACCTTCGGACCCAATGACATCGGAGTCACCGTACCTGGTCCACTCGACGGCGTGCTGGTCGCGATCAGTGCCTACCCGCCATACAAAGGAACGTTCAACTTCGCCGGCGACGTATCGGTGCGCAACATCGGCGCCATCACCTTCACGTCGGACCACGGCCAGGACGAGTTCCCGCAGCTCCTCGGCTTCCAGCAGGCCGTCTACTGTCCGAGGAGCATGACTCGGGCGGCCGCGGCGAAGCTCCGGATCGTCCAGGGAACATCTGGTACAATCACGCCATGGACTAGGACGCCGTGACGATACGACTAGTCCGCCATTCGCGGCACGCGCGACCTTAAGGGAGAGTGCAAATGGCGCTTCTAAGCAATAACCGTATAGCCTGGCAGTATCACGACGACAATGGCAACGTGTGGCGTGTGGCTGCCGTCGCCGATATCACGTCTCAGGGGAAGCTCGGCGGAGAGGCGTGGGCCGGCACCGCCCCGCCGAAGCCGGCCAGCCTGAAAATGCGCCGAATCACGGTCCGCAATGCTAGCCTCGGCGTATCGCGCGTGGTACCTGTGTACGCGCCCGGCGCGCCCATTCAGACGCCCGGGGCGACAATCAACCTCAACCACCTCAACGTGGACAGCTATGCTTTTGTCAGCGACGGCAACACAATCCCCGAGGGGCATATCAGGCATAACGTGACCAAACAGTCTACCTAGCCAGCCTGATCGTGAGCGCCCCGACGTGCGCTCACTTCTCCCCCACCCGGCGCTGTCAAGGCCAAGAGCGCAGCGTGCCTTGACAGCGCCTTTTCGCGCCTAGGGCATACTTGTTCGTGCCGCGCCCGCTCAAGTGCTGAGCGGGCGCGGACAATCGTACAACACCTCATCAGCTCGCTCGCCTTAACTTTTTCTCAACTTTTTCTCAACCGCAATCGCGACGAAATCTCAACCGTACCGTGCTATTTTCCGCACCGCGACGGGAGTTGCGCCTATGACCGCAGCTTCTAATAGCGGTCATACAAATCACGCCCCCGCGCAGGAGATACGATGTCTCGGAAGCGTCTATACATCGCACCACCGCACCGTCCCTCGGCGGCAGTCCGGCATCGCGTAGTCCAGGTAGGAGTGGATTACCTCACGGCGGTAGCGCTGGACGACCGCGCCCAAGACTCTCTCGCCAATCTGGCTGACGTCATCATCCAGGACCAACAAGACGTTGGGAACGAGCTAAAAGCCTGGACCTGGCGAGGCTACGTCGGCGCGGTCTGTGGCGACGCCGCATACGGGCGCCGCGACGACAGCGTGATCGTGCGAGTAGCGGGAGAGGCCGCGGAAATGTGGGGACAGGGGCTCGTCGCCGCGGGCGCCCGTCCTAGTCGAATCGACCTGGCCGTCACGATACAGGCGGACCGTGACGTGCCGGATGCGGCCCGGCGCGCCTACGATGAGCTACGCGCCGCCTACGGCGAGACTGGCGCCCGCCGGTCGCTCTCACTCATCCAGTCGGCTGACTCGGGAGATACGCTCTACATTGGTCGGCGCACGTCGCCTGTGTTCCTCAGGGTCTACGACAAGTGGCGGCAGAGTGGCTACTGCTGGCCAGCCAATACCTGGCGCTATGAAGCTGAGCTAAAGGCCACCGCCGCGCGCAACGCCGTCGCTCAATTGTCTGAGCACAATTGGGCGCGGTCCGCCATCCAGACCATCGCTTGGCAAGCCTTCGCGCGCGCCGGTCTGAATCCTATCTGGACCGCATCCGAGGATATCGATTGGCGCCCGTATCCGCGCCCCGTGCCGGACGCTGAACGCACACTAGGCTGGCTACGTACCACCGTTGCGCCGGCGATAGATCATCTGCAGTCGCACTATCGGCTGGATACCATCCTCGAAGCTCTCGGCGTTGCCGTCGGCGACGTCGACGATAGTGAGCTGGATTCGGCGACCTTTTAGGTTCTGTTAGAATCACTGGCGGAGCGGTGCGGTCCTCGCGGCCGCGCCGCTACTTTTATATATGGAGAACCTACGGTGCCCAATCAGCAGTTCGACGAACGCGACCTAGTGTGGCAGTACGCTGTCTTTGATTCGAGCTATACGCCGCCGGCAAACAAGACACTCTTCGGGCCCGACAGTAGGACGGTCCGCTTTGACGCCATAGTCGCCTGGACAACAGATACGGTCGCGCACAAGCTCACTATCGCCGTCGATCGATTCGGCACGCTGGACACACTCGCCGACGTCACCATCCCCGCCGCATCGCCGACGGACCTGCCGGGCGTGGTGGACATCCTTGCGAAGCTCGTCCCGATCGCCGGCGGCCCGTACTGGTCGGCGCCGGGATTCAATCTCATCGCAGTGTCCCTGGACGCGGCACCTAGCACCAACACCCGGGTGACGGTACTCGCTATGGGCGGCACGTTCTAACGCGGGAGGAAGAGCTATGCTCGCGCAAATACTCCAACTCGCGCTCCGGATCGTCGGCATTGTCGAGCGAATCCTCGCGCTCATAGGAGTGATCCAAGATGAGCAGCGCATCGTCGCGCGCGAACATATCCCATATCTGATTGAGGACGCCGTTGTAGCCACGTCGCTGAACGTGGCAAACCCTACGTACGGGCTCCAAGCCATCGAGACGATGCTTGCCGACGTTCAGACGAAGGTCACCGCTATTTATGGCGATTACCAGCAACGCAACCAACCCGTCACTCTCCCACCCACGCCGCCGTCAGGCTACGGCGTTGACCTGGCATCCGTCCCGCTGAGCTACGAGCAATCGTCCTTCGACAGCGGGCAGCCAACGAACCTGAAGGACGGCCTCGTCATGATGACGCTCCACGATTGGGACCGCGCCATATCGGGGCTCTGGCGGATGGCTGACAGTCCGATCTTCGCAGTGAGCTACAACTATCCGATCAACAATCTCAGCTTCGCCAACTACGGCGCGCCCGTCGAGGATCTCTCGACGGTACTGCCCACCGATACGGTGAAATCCTGGCTCGAGCGAGTGACTGGTCTGACCTGGCACGACTATCCGCTGTACAACGTCGGGACTACCACGAGCTTCGTATGGACCAACGAGTACGCGGCCGGCGTCGTAGTCGTCTGTACGCTCACGACTGAGCAGCTCCACCAACTCGCCGGCACGGCGCCCCCAACGACTACAACCGCGCCCGTCTGGCCCGGGCTGGCGAACGTCACTCTCGGCACTCCCGTCACCTTCGGACCCAATGACATCGGAGTCACCGTACCTGGTCCACTCGACGGCGTGCTGGTCGCGATCAGTGCCTACCCGCCATACAAAGGAACGTTCAACTTCGCCGGCGACGTATCGGTGCGCAACATCGGCGCCATCACCTTCACGTCGGACCACGGCCAGGACGAGTTCCCGCAGCTCCTCGGCTTCCAGCAGGCCGTCTACTGTCCGAGGAGCATGACTCGGGCGGCCGCGGCGAAGCTCCGGATCGTCCAGGGAACATCTGGTACAATCACGCCATGGACTAGGACGCCGTGACGATACGACTAGTCCGCCATTCGCGGCACGCGCGACCTTAAGGGAGAGTGCAAATGGCGCTTCTAAGCAATAACCGTATAGCCTGGCAGTATCACGACGACAATGGCAACGTGTGGCGTGTGGCTGCCGTCGCCGATATCACGTCTCAGGGGAAGCTCGGCGGAGAGGCGTGGGCCGGCACCGCCCCGCCGAAGCCGGCCAGCCTGAAAATGCGCCGAATCACGGTCCGCAATGCTAGCCTCGGCGTATCGCGCGTGGTACCTGTGTACGCGCCCGGCGCGCCCATTCAGACGCCCGGGGCGACAATCAACCTCAACCACCTCAACGTGGACAGCTATGCTTTTGTCAGCGACGGCAACACAATCCCCGAGGGGCATATCAGGCATAACGTGACCAAACAGTCTACCTAGCCAGCCTGATCGTGAGCGCCCCGACGTGCGCTCACTTCTCCCCCACCCGGCGCTGTCAAGGCCAAGAGCGCAGCGTGCCTTGACAGCGCCTTTTCGCGCCTAGGGCATACTTGTTCGTGCCGCGCCCGCTCAAGTGCTGAGCGGGCGCGGACAATCGTACAACACCTCATCAGCTCGCTCGCCTTAACTTTTTCTCAACTTTTTCTCAACCGCAATCGCGACGAAATCTCAACCGTACCGTGCTATTTTCCGCACCGCGACGGGAGTTGCGCCTATGACCGCAGCTTCTAATAGCGGTCATACAAATCACGCCCCCGCGCAGGAGATACGATGTCTCGGAAGCGTCTATACATCGCACCACCGCACCGTCCCTCGGCGGCAGTCCGGCATCGCGTAGTCCAGGTAGGAGTGGATTACCTCACGGCGGTAGCGCTGGACGACCGCGCCCAAGACTCTCTCGCCAATCTGGCTGACGTCATCATCCAGGACCAACAAGACGTTGGGAACGAGCTAAAAGCCTGGACCTGGCGAGGCTACGTCGGCGCGGTCTGTGGCGACGCCGCATACGGGCGCCGCGACGACAGCGTGATCGTGCGAGTAGCGGGAGAGGCCGCGGAAATGTGGGGACAGGGGCTCGTCGCCGCGGGCGCCCGTCCTAGTCGAATCGACCTGGCCGTCACGATACAGGCGGACCGTGACGTGCCGGATGCGGCCCGGCGCGCCTACGATGAGCTACGCGCCGCCTACGGCGAGACTGGCGCCCGCCGGTCGCTCTCACTCATCCAGTCGGCTGACTCGGGAGATACGCTCTACATTGGTCGGCGCACGTCGCCTGTGTTCCTCAGGGTCTACGACAAGTGGCGGCAGAGTGGCTACTGCTGGCCAGCCAATACCTGGCGCTATGAAGCTGAGCTAAAGGCCACCGCCGCGCGCAACGCCGTCGCTCAATTGTCTGAGCACAATTGGGCGCGGTCCGCCATCCAGACCATCGCTTGGCAAGCCTTCGCGCGCGCCGGTCTGAATCCTATCTGGACCGCATCCGAGGATATCGATTGGCGCCCGTATCCGCGCCCCGTGCCGGACGCTGAACGCACACTAGGCTGGCTACGTACCACCGTTGCGCCGGCGATAGATCATCTGCAGTCGCACTATCGGCTGGATACCATCCTCGAAGCTCTCGGCGTTGCCGTCGGCGACGTCGACGATAGTGAGCTGGATTCGGCGACCTTTTAGGTTCTGTTAGAATCACTGGCGGAGCGGTGCGGTCCTCGCGGCCGCGCCGCTACTTTTATATATGGAGAACCTACGGTGCCCAATCAGCAGTTCGACGAACGCGACCTAGTGTGGCAGTACGCTGTCTTTGATTCGAGCTATACGCCGCCGGCAAACAAGACACTCTTCGGGCCCGACAGTAGGACGGTCCGCTTTGACGCCATAGTCGCCTGGACAACAGATACGGTCGCGCACAAGCTCACTATCGCCGTCGATCGATTCGGCACGCTGGACACACTCGCCGACGTCACCATCCCCGCCGCATCGCCGACGGACCTGCCGGGGGTGGTGGACATCCTTGCGAAGCTCGTGCC
>CADDYW010000201.1 GCA_902810745.1 Chloroflexota bacterium
TGAGCTACGTTCCAGCACCCAACAGTGCCTACGATTCGCTGAACTTCATCACCAACCAGGCTGTCCTGGGCAGCCTGATCCGCGGCATCCACTACTTCGGCGCCTCCGCTATGGTCATCTTGATCGCGGTGCACACTGCCCGTGTGTTCGTGACTGCTTCGTACAAGTTTCCGCGCGAGCTGAACTGGCTCTCGGGCGTGTTCCTGCTCTTTCTCACGCTGGGGATGGCCTTTACCGGGCAGCTGCTGCGGTGGGACCAGGATGCCTACTGGGCGGTCGTCGTGGCCGCTGAGCAGGTGGGGCGAACCCCCTTCATCGGCCAGCAGCTGGCCCAGCTCGTCGTGGCGGGCCAGACGGTCGGGGGAGCGACGCTGACGCGCTTCTACGCTACCCACGTCTTCCTCCTCCCCGCTCTGATGTTCTTCCTCATCGGCATCCACCTCTACCTGGTGGTCCGCCTGGGAATCTCCGAGTGGCCGACGCCAGGCGAGCCGGTGGAACCGGCAACCTACGAGGCGCGGTACCGCGCAATCCTGGAAAAAGGCATTCCATTCTTCCCGGATGCGGTTTGGAAGGACGTCGTCTTCGCCCTGGTCGTCGGCTCGGTGGTCGTGGTCCTGTCGGCAGTGGTTGGACCGCCGCGCCTCGGCGCACCTGCCGATCCGACAATTGTTCACGCCGACCCGCGACCGGACTGGTATTTCCTCTGGTACTTCGCGCTGCTGGCGCTGATCCCGAACAGCATCGAGGACGCGTTCATTCTCGGCTTTCCGCTGCTCGTGGCCGTGCTGATGCTGGCCTTGCCCTTTATCGCCAGCACCGGGGAGCGCAGTCCGTGGCGTCGTCCCTGGGCCCCCGCCATCGTCGGCGTCACCGCCCTGTCGATCGCCCTCCTCGTCCGCCAGGGAGAGGTGGCGCCGTGGTCGCCGAACTTTGACCCCGGGCCGATTCCCGCCAGCGTGACAGCCAATCTCAGCCCGTCGGCCCAGCGAGGCGTTGCCATCTTTCAGCAGAAGGGCTGCCACGAGTGCCACACCATCGCCGGAACCGGTGGGCAGCGTGGCCCCGACCTTACCCGTGTCGGCGACCGTCTGACGCGAACGGAGCTGATCAGCCGAGTCATGAACGGCGGGAACAACATGCCGGCCTACGCCGGGAATATGTCCTCGGCGCAGCTTTCCGATCTGGTCGACTTTCTCCAGGCACTGAAGTAGAGGGTACATCCCTGTCCGTGGTCCGAGGGCGACATTCGCGGCGTGAGAGAGCATCGTTCGCCATCGGCGCCATTCTTGCACGACTATTCGTCGATCTCGGCGAAGGAAGAGAGCAATGCAAGCGTGGCGAAGCGTAAACGTCCTCATCTGTTTTTACAGCCGATACGGCAATACGGCGAAGCTGGCCGAGGCAGTGGGTGAAGGTGCTCAGATCTCTCCTCAGGATCAGGTTTGGATCCGACGCGTGCCCGACCTCGAGCCTGACGACGTGATCCGGCAGGACGAGCGATGGTGGCGAACGCGCGAAAGTCTGCGCGCCCGTTTTCCGGAGCCGCAGATCGTCGAGTTCCAGCGGGCAGATGCTTTGGTCCTCGGGTCACCTGGCTACTTCGGCACGATGGCCGCTGCCCTCAAACACTGGCTGGAAACCACGATGAGTAACCTCTGGCAGGGAGCGGAGATCGAGGAGAAAGCTGGAGCCGCTTTCTGCACGACGTCCACGGTCCACGGCGGGAATGAGCAAACGATCCTTGGTATGCTCACCGTGCTGATGCACATCGGCTGCGTGATCAGTCCCGCGGGGTATCTCGTCCCAACTTTACGGCGCAATCAGATGCCCTACGGCGCAAGCGCGGTCACCGGTCCGAACGCCGACATTCCACCCTCCGAGGAGGATCTTGCCATGGCGCGAGCGCTTGGCTTTCGGGTAAGTCACGTTGCGCGCGTACTCCTTGCCAGCCGAGGACAGGAGGAATTCCGTCGGCATTTCCGCCAGTGGACTGACCCACCTCCCACGCCCTGATCTTGGTCCAGGGCGAGAGCATGAGCACAGTGACCGACGGTCACTGCACCGCCTCGTGAGCCACTGGCCCGTGCCTGCCTGCGGGTGGCCACGCTACGAGCGGTAGCTCCGACCGGCTGAAGGCACGGTTTTTGCTGCGAAGGGTATGACGGGAAGATTGCTCGCCTACTTACCGGCAGCCTTCACCGAGTTCTGAGCGAAGTTGGATTGATCCGTCTCTTCACGATGCGGGCACACCAGGAGCTACTCTCGGAGTGCCTCGACTCGGCCACCAAGGTAGCCGATCGTGCCTGGCGCACCAGCCCGAAGTCCCCTGATCTCGTGTCCCGTGTGAACTGCCGCCAATCGTCGTCGTCGTGAGAGGTCCTCCCATGCCGTTGCTGGGACTCCTTGATTCCAAGGGGCCATCGGAGCCCGGGAGCGTGGCGTGAGTCGCAAGCTCGAATCGAGCGCGGCAAGGCGGATTGCCGGGTTCCTGGTCGCACTCGAGCTCGGTCTCCAGCCGCGCATTGTCCTGGCCGAAGTACGCTCTCCCTTCAGCCCGGCCTCCCCCCAGGCCACCGCGATCGCCAATCTTTTCTGGCTCATTGTCGCAATCGCTGGAATCATCTTCGTCGGGGTCGGGGGCGCGATCATCTACGCTACCTTTGCGTTCCGACAACGCCCGGGACGAACCGCGGCCCAGTTTACAGGGAATCTTCCGATCGAGGTCGCCTGGACGACTGTGCCCCTGGCTCTTCTTATCGTCATCTTCTATCTGACGGTTCGGACCATGGTGGATCTTCAGGTACCCACCTTCGGGTCCTCGTCTGGCGACCCGGTGGAGATTACCGTCGCGGGCCACCAGTGGTGGTGGCAGTTCACGTACCCCGCCGAACGGATCACCACGGCGAACGAGTTCCACGTTCCAGTCGGCGAGCCGGTGATCTTGCACCTGAAGTCAGACAACGTGATTCACAGCTTCTGGATTCCCGAGATGAACGGGAAGCTCGACCTGATCCCGGGTCACGACCGAACCCTCTGGTTCACGCCAGCACAGACCGGCGTCTTTCTCGGGCAGTGTGCCGAGTTCTGCGGGATCCAGCACGCGTGGATGCAGATTCGTCTCGTCGTGCAAACCCCCGCGGAGTACGCCGCGTGGGTTCGTGAGCAGCAGCGCGCCGCGGTGGCCCCCACCGGGCTCGCGGCTCAGGGGCAGCAGATCTTCATGCAGCAGACCTGTCCGAGCTGTCACACCATCGCCGGGACAACGGCAAACGGCATTGCCGGCCCGGACCTTACCCACGTGGCAAGCCGCGCAACGCTCGGGGCGGGCGTTCTTCTGAACACGCCCCAGAACATGGAGCGCTGGCTCCGCAATCCTCAAGACGTCAAGCCCGGCAACCTTATGCCGAACTCCAAGCTGACCGAGGAGCAGGTGAGGGCACTCACCGCCTACATGGAAAGCTTACGTTAGAAGGTGATGAATGGCGGAACAGGCGAGATTGTACGTCGAGACCGCGCAGCCAGCTATATCCGTGCCTACCTACCAGGGCATCTATCGCTGGGTTACGACGGTCGATCATAAGGACATCGGCCTCCTTTACATCGGAACCAGCCTGATATTCTTCCTCCTCGCCGGTGTCGAGTCGGTCCTCATGCGCATCCAGCTGGCCACCCCGAACGAGCACGTTCTGGATCCGCAGACCTATAACGAGCTGTTCACCCTGCACGGCACGACGATGATCTTCCTGCTGGGAATGCCGGTCTTGATTGGCGTGGCGAACTACTTCGTTCCTCTCATGATCGGGGCGCGTGATATGGCCTTTCCGCGGCTCAACGCGCTGAGCTACTGGCTCTTCCTGTTCGGCGGATTGCTGCTCTACTTCAGCTTCTTCGCCGGCGCGGCGCCAGACGCGATGTGGTTCATGTACCCGCCATACACCGAACGCCCCTTCACCACACTGCCACGCCCTGACTACTGGTCGGCGGCAATCGTCGTCACCAGCATCGGAACAATCATCGCGGCGATCAACCTGATCGCGACGATCGTCCTGCTCCGCGCCCCGGGGATGAGGATGAGTCGCCTGCCCCTCTTCGTGTGGACCGCGCTCACGACCTCGTTCATCATCCTCTGGGCAGTACCGCCACTGACCGGCGCAGCAGTCATGCTGCTTGCCGATCGCATCCTGGGCGCGAACTTCTTCAACGTTCCTGCCGGAGGCAACGTCATCCTCTGGGAGCACATCTTCTGGTCGTTTGGTCATCCCGAGGTCTACATTCTGATCCTGCCGGTCTTCGGCATCATCTCCGAGGTACTCCCGGTCTTCTCGCGCAAACCGATCTTCGGCTATGAGTTCATCGCGGCGTCATCGGTGGCGATTGCCTTCCTGAGCTTCCTCGTCTGGAGCCACCACATGTTTACCTCGGGCCTGGGCACGACCGTCAACGCGGTCTTCGCGGGCACCAGCGTCCTCATCGCAGTGCCGACCGGCGTGAAGATTTTCAACTGGACCGCGACGATGTGGAAGGGCTCCCTGCGCCTCACGACGAGCATGCTGTTCGCGATCAGCTTCCTCGTGGAATTCGTCATCGGCGGACTGACCGGGCCGATGCTCGCGACAGTTCCCGTCGATTGGCAGGTCCACGACAGCTACTTCATCGTCGCCCACTTTCACTACGTCCTCTACGGCGGCACGGTTCTCGGTCTTTACGCCGGGGCATATTACTGGTTCCCGAAGGTCACGGGGCGACTGCTTTCCGAACGTATCGGCCGCTGGCACGTCGTGCTCGAAAACCTCGGGATGACGCTCGCCTTCTTCCCGATGCACTTTCTCGGACTTCTCGGTATGCCCCGCCACGTCTACACCTATCCGGACTGGCCCGGCCTCGCCAGCCTCAACCTGACATCCACGATTGGCGCTCTCATTCTCGCCATCGCGACCCTGGTCTTCCTCTACAACGTGATCATCAGCCTGCGGCACGGCGAGCCAGCCGGAAACGATCCGTGGGATGCCTGGACCCTGGAATGGGCTACCTCCTCGCCTCCACCTCCCTATAACTTCGCTACCATCCCGGTCGTCCACAGCCGCCGCCCCCTCTGGGACGCCAAGCATCCAGATCATCCCGATCGAAGGTGAATGACCCCATGGCTCGGGAGATAGCAACCTCGGGCGCTGCCAGTCAGGAGACGCCCGCGCTCGAACCGATCCAGACGATGGACCGCAACGTCTTTGGGGTTGCCGTCTTTATCACGTCCGAGGCGATCTTCTTTCTGACGCTGATCATCACCTACATCGCCTACCACGGACAGAGCACCAGTGGCCCCCAGCCCCGCGACGTCCTCAACGTCCCCCTCACTACTCTCTTCTCCCTGTTTCTCTTCTCCTCGAGTGCGTCGATGGCCCGCGTCTCCTCCCGCCTCCACCACGACGACGCTCCCGGCGTCCGTCGCTGGCTCCTGGTCACGATTCTGCTCGGCGCGATCTTCCTCCTTGGCCAGGGCTACGAGTACCTCCGCCTCTACGCCGACAACGTCACGATCAGCCGCAACCTCTGGGGCTCGACGTTCTTCACCCTCACCGGCTTCCACGGCCTCCACGTCCTGGTCGGCCTGATCGCCATGGCGATCAGGCCGACCAGGACGTGGAGGCCGTGGAAGCCGGTGAGGG
>CADDYW010000202.1 GCA_902810745.1 Chloroflexota bacterium
GTCGATCGCCTCCTCAGTCTCGACGTTGTCCTGATAGCCGATGCCTACGATCGAGGTGCCGGCGTCAATCAGGCGCCGGAGCATCGACGTGCGCTCGACGATCCGCGCGTAGTACTCGACGTGGACGGCGGTTGGCACGCTGGCCGGCGTTGCCGGCGCGCTCGTTGGCAGCGCGCCGGCCGTTGCTGGCGTCGCCGGCGCGCTCGTTGGCGTCACTGGCGCGGAGCTGCAGCTGGCGAGAAGCACACTGACGATAGCACCCCCACCCACGGCCAAAAAGGAGCGGCGGGATGAACGATTTCGACGAACATCTTGAACGTCTTTCACGAGTGTCTCCTCCATACCGTAGCCTGCGATCAGATTCGTCCCCACTGTACACGGAATGTGGGCCTGATCCAAGGCTCCAGGTGACAGATCACTGACAAATTTCGACAGAGTGACGGCCCGGACCCACTCCTCGCCAGCGGCTCGGGTCCATCCTCCGAAACCTGAATCGATACTGGCGACGTCATCGCTCTGATTCGCAGCGCCTGATGGGGAGAGGGTTGCGGGGCGGCACCACGTCTCGACGCTCACGAGGTCTTCTCCATGCTGCCAAGCAGATTTCCGGTAAACCAAACATTGTATGGTAGCACCGCAGTAGACTGTGGTCATGCTGCCACCGCCTTCGCAGGCAGGTTACCTGCTTTTGGTGGTCGGCCACGACGCTGGGGAGCGACCTAGATCGGCAAAGGAACCGGGTAGTGCAAGAGTTCGGACATCGTCCAACAGTGATCGGTGAGACCAGCAGCCATCGCGGGGGTACGCTCCGGCCACTGGCGACGCGCCCCATCGGGAGCCAGTTGGCGGAGGCTGGCGTGAACCCAGCAGAAGTTGTCGGTGCACCCAACCAGGTCCATCCCCGCGGTGAGCACGGCGTTGGTGTGGGCGATCGCCCGACCGCGCCGGGCCAAGGGAGCCAGAGAACTCCGAAAGGTCGCCTTCGGACGCTCGCTGTCGGCGGGATTGATGTCCGTCCCGCGGTGGGTCGCGGCGAGCACGGCGCGGATCGCCGTGCTCGTTCCCTGAACCGCCCGCCGCCGCACGCGCACGACGCGCCGCTGGGCATCCTGCGTGACGACCTGCCCAATGAGCAGCCCCGGCTCCGCACGCACGCGGGGACGGCCGCGGCGACCGGTGGGCCCGGGTTTGCGGAAGACCCGCCGAAAGACAGTGACGTCGCTCGCCAGTCCGTCGACGCCGACCAGGAGCGCGGCCGAGACGGCACAGCGGCGAATCCCCTGGACCAAACAGGTGATCAGCTGCCGATCGCGGTGGGCACTGATCACGCCGCCCAGCCACAGGCGCGAGGGGACGGCTAAGGCCCGCGCCATCCACACTTTCTTCCCCACCAGCTTCCCCCAGAGTTCGTCGGCTTGCCGGTGTCCCACGTCGACCTGTCCGGCTTCCCCAGGGGGGCGTGAACCGCCTGACGGTGCTGCCCGGCGCGTGCTTGCCCCGAGGCAATGGTCCGCTCAGCGAAGCCAAACCCTGCGGGGGCGCCCACTGGGCCGGCTTGGATCGGACAGCCATGGCAGAGCAAGGGCAGGACGCGGCGCACGGTATCCACCGCCGTGCGAAGCCGATAGTAAACCGTCCCTCTGGTTGCGCGGAAGGTCTTGCCGCAGCGCGCACACGTGAAGCGCTGATCTCGTTGACTATGCACCCGGATGTTCCCTTGGCCGACCTGCCCGCACACCGGGCAGCGCGGATTGTGGCAGAATTGCTGCGAGGGGTCCACGAGCAGCCTCCGAACGCGATTGCAGGTTCACGTTCGTCAGAATGCCTCGCGGACCCACTTTTTCAACGAACCAAGCACCTCACCACACTTTGCTGCGGTGCTACCCATTGTATTCACCTCCAAGAAAAGATATACTGAAGCCATGGTTGGCCAGGCAACTTTCTTCTGGTACGTCCATCAGGTCTTCGATCGGCTTCAAGATCAGCCATATCTGGTTAACCATCCCCTCACCAGGCTGCTCGTCCAGAGCGGGCAGATCAGTTCGGGAGGACGCCTCCGGCAAGCGATCCTACAGGCAATCGACCAATTACGCCCCCCGCCCGGGACCCCCGCGGGGTCGAGCCTTGATCGGCGCTGGCGAGCTCTGTCGCTGCGGCACGTCGAAGGGTACTCCTTCAAGCAGATCGCCCAGCAGATCCAGGTAAGCGAACGCCAGGCGCTGCGCGACCACAAGAGCGGCATCGAGGCAGTTGCCGCGATTCTCTGGGAAGGCTACTGTCGCGCAACCGCCGATGCGATCACTGGAACTCAGCGCTCGGCATCCCAGCTTCCGGAGGAGCTAGAAGGTGAGTTCGCCCGAGTTTCTGCCCTGTCCTCGGAGCAGGTAACGACGGATCTTGGCGAGGCGTTGCGGAACGCTCTCCTCACGACACGGAATCTTGCCCTTACTCGCGGTGCCGAGGTGACATATTCCTTGCCGGCTGGCTCGATCACCGTGCCAGTGGAGCCCTCGGTTCTGCAGCAGATTCTCACTTGCCTTCTCTCGGCCGTCTTCCTCGGTGGCACCCAGCCTCGCCTGGAAATCCATGGGACCGCTCAGGACGATACGATAAACCTGATCTTTAGCGTCCGGACCGGGGACTGTCCGTCATTCGACCGAGAGACGGCCGGGGACGAGGTGGAGGCGCTGATCGAAAGCGCACGCCGCCTGGTCGAGCTATGCGGTGGCGTACTCCAGAGCAGCGATGGGACGAGATTCGTGCTCCGTTTCCGCGCGGCGCATCCCTCGACGGTTCTGGTAATCGATGACAATCCAGACCTCGCTGACCTGTTCCAGTGCTACCTCGCCGGGACGGCTCACCGGGTTGTTCCCGCTCGCGCTCCGTCGACGGCTCTGCGACTGGCCCGCGAGCTCCAGCCTGACGTGATCATTCTCGACGTGGTGCTCCCGGGGCAGGATGGTTGGCAGCTTCTGCGCGAGTTGGCCGGGGACAGCCAGACCCGGAACATTCCGGTGATCGCGTGCTCGATCTTGCCGGAACGGAGCCTCGCTCGCTCCCTGGGCGTTGTCGGCTTTCTCGCCAAGCCGGTTACCCGACCAGCGCTGTTGGCAGCCTTGGATCGCTGTCAGCACCTGCATCGTGGAGCAGTTGATCTAGGCTGCTCTTGAGGCAGCGCATCACTTCACCAATGGTGAGGCCGTCGACGCGACTGAGTTTGAGGGCTTGCACCCGCACCAGCTCCGTGGTCGGGCCTTTTGCCGACACGACGATAATTGGGATGGCGCTGAGGGCCGGATCGTCCCGAATGGTGTGAATCACCTGGTACCCATTCGTCGTCGGTAAAAGAAGGTCGAGAAGGATGACGTCCGGCTTCTCCTGCCGAGCGAGCGCCAGGGCACCTTCGCCATCACCAGCTAGGAGAATCTGGCAGGTCCTCAGGGTCGAGCGCACCATGCTCGCCAGGAGCCCAGCCATCTCTGGATCATCCTCAACGATCAGAATCCTTTGGGGGTCGTTTCCCCAGCGTCGCAGGGATGCGAGCAGATCATCCTGGCTGACCGGCTTGACTAGATATTCATTCGCACCACTCGCTTCTGCCATGGTTCGAGGCGTTCGAAGTGGACAGGTAAACAGCGGGACTTCAAGAAGGTGGCCGTTCACCCGTCGAACCGATCGCACCCACGGTAAGAATGCCTCATCTATCACAATAACCGCGTGTACCGGATGGTATGCAACGAAGGACTCGAAGTCTTTCATTCCCCCGACCCAGACAACGTGATAGCCATCGAGATAACGTCGGAACGGCTTGGCGGCGTCAGGGTCCGGATCGAGAACGAGTATCGTTCGCGCGTCGGTGATCGAGAGGGTAGGGGGCAAGGTGACCGGGACGCTCACGACGGTGGTCGAGATTGGCAAGGTGAAGGAGAAGTCGCTTCCCTGCCCCGGGGTGCTTTCTACCCAGATGGACCCGCCGTGCATCTCGACGAAGGCCTTACAGACGGCCAGACCCAAACCGCTCCCGCCCCGGCGCCGCCCGGGCCCTCCGACCTGCCGAAACTCCTGAAACACGTACGGCAGGTCGTCTGGAGCAATCCCTTCGCCGGTGTCTGAAACCACGATTCGAACATCGTGGCCATCGTGCATCGCGCGAATCGTCACGCCGCCGTGATCGGTGTAGCGCGCGGCGTTGCTGAGCAGATTGATGAGAACCTGGCGGATGCGGTTGACGTCAACGTACAGAGGAGGAAGGTCGTCGGGAATCTCGACCGCGAGGGTCAGCCCGAGGTGGTCATAGAGCGATGCGATAGTGCTGACGGCGTCATCGACGATGGAGACGAGGGACGTCCAGGTTTTGGTGAGCGCCATCCGATGGGCCTCGATCTGGCTCAGGTCCAGGATATCGTCGACCAACCGGGAGATGTGGCTGGCATTTCGGTGGATCGCGCTCAAGGCGTTCCGATACCGCCCGGGGAGGTCGTCGCCGGCCAGGGCATCCGGATCACGCAAGATTAGCTCACTGAAGCCGATGACCAGGTTGAGCGGTGTCCGCAACTCGTGGCTGATCGTCGCCGCGAACTCGGCTTTGAGGTGGCGCGCTTCGTCGGCAATTCGCCTGGCTCGCTCGAGCTCTTGATTCAGCTCTTCAAGCTGAATGCAGGTTTCGGTGAGACTCTTCGCCAGCCGACCAAGCTCTCCGCGTTGCTCGCGCAGCTCCTCGGCTTTCTGGAGGGCGAGCAGGTAGCTACTCCAGGACCAGGCAAGGATAGTTCGCCGCGAACGATCGCCGAGCCAGAACAGCGACGTGGCAAGCCAGATCATCACGAGAGCTGTCTGCGGCGCCGATCCACCTTCAGTCCCCGCGAGGGTCGAGAGCCAGAGTAGGATGAAGGCGCTGCCGATCCCGCCGGTCGCCACTGCAGCGAGATCGCCGAACAAATAGCCGGCGACAAAGACGAGCAGCGCGAATCCGAATTCGAACTGCTGCCCGGGAAAGACTATGATTGCCGCCAGGACGCTGAGCGTCAGGCAGCTAACTACGAGGATTGATGCCAGGGAGAGATTGTAGCGACGGAGCCGGCTTGCTCCTGCTGCCGCGAGAACCGGCGCTAGAACGAGCCACTTCAGGTGGCGCGGGGGTTCGTTCTGGTTGGCAGTCACCGCCAGGACCACGAAGACGAGGATGAGAAGCAGCCATCTCAGACGAGCGAGCGTTTCAGCCCGCAGCTCGTGGAGATCGAACGTGTTCGCTGATGAGCTATTTTGATCGGAGTGGCCACCCATAGTATCTCTCTCGGGAACATCAATCCCATTTACGGTATGGATATTCCCATTGTAGACGCGAGGCCCATCTCGGACAACCGGCACCCTCGCGTCCTTCCGGCGTAACTGTTCAGATTTCCTGGGAAGTTAAGGCCGCCAAGCAGGCCGTGTAGGGATTTTGGCCGCGCGCCAGCCACGTCCCAAAGAGGCTGGCCAGCGCTGTCTTGGTCTTGCTGCCAGCTTCGGAGCGCGTGCCGCCGCTGATCGTGCGGCTAATGACCGTCGGGCGCAAGGCCCGCTCGGCGGCGTTGTTGGTCGCGGGCACCCGCGGGTCCGCCACGAAGACGAACAGCTCCGGCAAGAACTTCGGGGCACCCTCTGGGTCCCGCTCGCAGAGCACCC
>CADDYW010000203.1 GCA_902810745.1 Chloroflexota bacterium
CAAGCATCGAGGTATGGTCCCGACCCAGCGTGAACAGGCCTGCTGTCCACCTTCCCGGATGCTCGTGGCCTGACTGACTGGCAGTCTACGTATCCATCCACCGCGTGTCAAGGGGTACGCGCGTGATCATCGTGGCGCAAGCTCGGGGAGGTTCCCAGCTATCTTTCGGGGACGTTCTGGACCGGTCGGGCTTTTCATTCCGGTTCCGCTCGTGCACCATGCACCTGTGCAAGTGACCGGGGCGCGTCGCACACACGGAGGGAAAGATGCAGCGAGGCCAGGGCTACGCACCTGTGAACGGAGGCCGAATTTACTATGAGGTGACGGGGGGTGGATCCTCGCTCCTGCTCGTGCACGGCTTCAGCCTCGACACGCGCATGTGGGAGGACCAGATCGACGTGTTCGCGCGGCGATACCAGGTCATCTGCTGCGACGTCCGCGGTTTTGGGCGCAGCGACCCACCGACTGAGCCGTTTTCCCAGGCGGGCGACCTGCGTGCGCTGCTATCCTACCTGGGGGTCGATCGGACGGCGATCCTTGGACTTTCGATGGGCGGTGGCATCGCCACGGTCTTCAGTCTGCTCTATCCCGACGCGACCCGCGCGCTCATCCTCGCGGACAGTAATCTGTGGGGCACGCGGTGGTCTCCAGAAGGCGTGGCGCAGTGGGACGCAGTTGAGCGGGCGGCGCGCGAGCACGGCGTCGACGCGGCGAGAAGGCTGTGGCTGAATCATCCGTTTTTCGCACCGGCGATGGAGCGGCCGAACGTCGCCGCGCGGCTCCGCCGGATGGTCGAGGAGTATTCCGGCTGGCACTGGATCAATCCCGATCTGGAGATCGGCATCAGCCCACCGCCGGCCAGGCGTCTTGGCGAGATCCGCGCGCCGACGCTGGTGCTGGTCGGCGAGCGGGACGTTCCCGACTTCCGGCGAATCAGCGATGTGCTCGCAGCCCAGATCCCCGGCGCGCGTCAGGTAATTTTGCCCGGCGTCGGCCACATGAGCAACATGGAAGATCCGGACAGCTTCAACAGGATCGTTCTCGAGTTTCTCGAGGGTCTGGAAAGGTGATTGCGTGCCCGCTACCTGCTTGATTGAGATACAAGTGATCGCCCTCTTCTTCGCCGCCCAGCGTTACTTCGTGCAGGGCATTCACCTGACCGGCCTGGCTGGTCGATAGCGCCCTTCCGACTCCGCCAAGCGACACGATGTGCTCCCCGTGACCCGCATTGCACAGGGATTGCCGTCCTCAGATATTTCCGGTGTTTTCCAATCTACCCGGACTATCGCCGATGCCTGTTCGCCGCACCCTTTCGGACTCTGTAACCTTCCTGTAACGATCCTTAATGAGCTGCGCGACCTTTGCCGTGCATCATCGAATCGTGGCCAGGCGACCGGGTCCTGGTCCGTCGCGACGGCGACGCTCGTCGGAGGCCTTGGTGAAGATCCGAGCCGAACGCGGTCGGGTTCGAATCAAGGGGGACGACGATGTGGCAAAAGGTGCACGATAATGCGCTCGGGATGGCATTAGCCACCTTTATGTTTGTGACCGTTTTCTGGTGGTTCTTCGTGGTTGGCTTCGTCTGGCTGGTGCACGGTCTCGGGAGCTGAGGGTCCAGGAGCAGAACCTCATCAAAGCTGCCAGGTATCGCCGTTCGGTTCGGAGAAGGAGATTCTGACGAACGTTACCGTCGCGGCGACGATTCTCCCTTTAGCCACGCGTGATAGGCGGCCTCGAGATCAAAGTCACGGGCGTCGCCGTCGTGGATCAGGAGGCGCCAGCGCTGGACGAGGCTCCCACCAGACGGAATCTCCCACGCCTCGTGCAGCGTGACGTTGCTTAGAAACGAGCCGTAGTCCCGACAGAAGAACGGGGTCGGTGGATTGCTCGGGTGATGCATGATCGTGATGCCGACAGGCTGGCCCGCGACCTCGCCGCTGTAATCGGCCCAGCGCGCGATCTTTCCCATCGCGCCCGCTTCGTTCTCATCGCCTTCGCTATTGACGATGCGTCCGCCGTCTTCGACGTCGATCGTGTCGGACACGCGGACGCCAAGGTAGGCGTGAGTCTCCTTTGCGAGCAGGACGCTGCCTTCGCTCGCGATGATCTCGGACGTGAGGTCGAGAGCGTGCGCTCGGCCGCCGTGCACGCGCGGCGTGACCGTGATGAGCCGTCGCTCCGTCAGCAGTCGTCGGCCGTCCTTCCCGATCCAGGCGTTCGTGGTGTCGAGCGTCACGCTATCGCCGGTCGGTGCGAGGTCCGCGTGCTCGATCACGATGTCGCCGAGGTTGGGGCGCGTCGGGTTGTTGTCGTGGAAGACGTTCACGCCGTTGACGTTGCCGTGGCCGATCCAGATCGAGTGGTGATGATTGTAGCGATAGGCCGACGAGATCGTTACCTCGCGGCCGCTCGGCGTCAGGACCGGATAGAAGTCGGGCTTGCTCTTGTAGAAGTCGCCCCAGCGCAGGCTGCCGCGGTTGTAGGCGAGAAACAGCTTGCCGCGCCAGCGAAATTTCCAGCGCAAGTCCTCGACGACCACGTCGAGGTCAGAAGAACGCTCCATTTGCCGTCCTGGTGTTGCGCCCAGTCCTACCCCAGCTCCTCCCGCGCGATCGATCGGCGTTGTGCCGCCGCGCGCAGGACCATCTCGCAGACGGCGAGCGTCTCGAGATTGTGACGCCCGCTGATGCCGGGCTCGATGCCCTCGCGGATGTAGCGGTACCAATCGTCGACGACGCCTTGTTCACTCCGCTTTGGCGGCACTGCTTCGACCGGCTCCGCCGGTCCAGCGGGCGCAAACTGGCGAATCTCGCCGCGCGGCAGCCACTCCCAGGCGCTACCGCCCAGGTTGCGCAGCGTGCCTCGCTCACTCTGGAGAATCCAGCGATAGTCGTTGACCACCGCCTGATGGGTCGTCTCGTAGGTGCAGACCGGTCCGGCGGCAAACTCGAGGATGGCGCTCACCCCCGCATCGTACGGGTAGGCCGACCACGGAGCGTTATGGGTGACGGCCGTGGCGCGGGCGACCGGACCAAAGAGGTAGACCAGATTGTCGAAATGATGGCAGGACATGTCCCAGACCACCGCGCCCGGGTAGTCCAGTGTTCGTGGCTCCGGTCGATGGCGATGGTGGATCAGGTCGATCAGGTGTGGCGTGCCGTAGCGCCCGGAGTCCAGCGCTTGTTTGAGCGTCCGCACCTCGACGTTGTAGCGGTAGTTCTGGCTGACGCAGAAGCAGACGTTCGCCTCGGCAGCCTCGCGCACGAGCGCATTGGCTTCGCTCCAGTCGAGCGTCATCCCCTTTTCGACCAGGACGTGCTTGCCCGCGGCGAAGCCTGCCCGGCAGAAGCGGGCGTGCGTACGGGTCGGCGTGCAGACGACCAGCGCGTCGGCGTCGACGTGGGCGAGTGCCGCGTCGACGTCCGAGAAACAGGCACTCTCGGGCAGACCGCTGCGCTCGCGGGCCCGCGTCAGATTCTCCGGCACGACGTCGACGAGGGCGACGGGCTGGAAGCGTGGATCGTCGATCAGAAGCTCGACCGGCCAGGCGCCGCGTCCGCCGACGCCGACGTGGATGGTCCGAACTGGCGAATCGGTCTGCATTGTCTTCCTCATTTCACCGATTGGGCGTAATCCTCGATCCCGGCACGCGACCACTCGCCGTCGGCCAGGACGATTCGGTAGGTCAGCGACAGGGTCTGGTCTGGAAGCAGCGGAAGCTCTTCGTCGAACATGAAGGAGAAGCTCACGCAGGCGTATGGATCGTTACGCACGAACCACTTGTTCGGGAAGCGCGGATTGCCAGGATGGTCCAGGAAGACCAGCGTACTAATGTCCCCGTTGCCGTCGTGGCGCCCGACGAACGCGAGCCAGCGAGCGGCCTTGCCCATCACCTCGGGACCTTCGAGGTCGCCCGCGGCGAGGATCGTCCCGCGCAGAAACGATCGCGGTCCCCGCCAGAACAGACTGCCGTAGCCGGCCAGCGGACGCCCTTCGGTCGTTGGCGAGCCGAAGGTCAGCAGATGGCCGCTCGTATTCCGCAGCGAGAACTGCAGGCTCATGCTCCAGTAGCCTCGGGCCGGATTGATCTCGTCCACGACGATCCGGCGTTCCTCGGCGATCCATCTCTGACCATCGTAGGTGATCCATTCGAGCCGCTCGGCGAGGTCGACGCCGTCGTCAGTCTGGTCAAGGTGGTTCCAGGCGCGGTGGACGATTCGGCCGTTGTTCTGAAGCTGGACGTAGCCCTGGCCGTGCACGTAGGTTGGTCCGCCCCAGAAGTTCTGGCCGGAGAGCTGCGCCATCGTCATCGCCAGGCCCTTGTGCCAGACGTGATCGTACGGACGAAAAAGCGTCACCTCGTTTCCCGCGAGGGTACGCAGTGGATGGAAATAAGGCTTGGGTGACTCGATCCACTCGGTCCGGGGAGCGTAGACGTAGCGAAAGAGAAGCTGGTCGCGGTACTGAAGCTCGACATAATCGTGGAGGACGTGAATCAGCTTCGTGTTCATCCTGTTCTTCCGAAAGTGGATAGATGTCCTTATAACCACGAAACCAAGGGCTGTCAATCGTGGGAGAATCAATCGTTAGGCCGAGCGCTCGCACGCCTTGGCCCGGTGCCGTGGGCGCAGAACGTTGACGACACTCTCTGGCGTACTCGTCCGTGCCCCGCGCCCTTCGCGCGCCTGGGATATCGGCTCAAAGGGAAAGGCGTGACCAAGAAGATGTCAGGCGCGAGAGATGTGAGATCGACCAGCGCCCTTGGGGCAGAGGTGGCGACGGATCTCTAGATCGTAGCCAGCCTGGTGCCAACGCCATCCAGTGCTCGGGAAGGGCCGTCGATGATGCCGGGACGTTTGGCGATCCGTCACCGTGGCTCGGGGAGGGGATAGAGGAGACCTCGTCGCGAGATGGACGCGGTCACGAGCCACGGGCGGAGGGGAGTGGTGATCAGCAATCGGCGGATGAACCGGTGGACGACGTCCCTGGCACGACACGCCGCGTCGTACCAGGGACGTCGCTGTCTCGGACTGCAGACCGGCGGTGCTACCGCCGCATGCGCCCCATACCCGCCGCCCGCGCCGATGGGCGGCCCATCGTAGCCTGCTCGGCTCGCTCCGTCGTCGGGCGACGGCGCTCGACCTGAAGCTCGTTCCGGACGTCGTCGACGCCGGGAATCCACCAGGCGTCGTCGCCCGCGGCGTGCTTGATCTCCTTGGTCGCGACGGTGCCGGTCAGCGTTACCGTGCCGGCATCGCTCTCGACGTTAATGTCCGCGTCGAAGGGAATGAGCGGATCGGCGTCGATGGCATCGTAGACCATCTCGACGATCTCGTTATCCGTGGGGAGGCCGGTCATCACAAACTGCGGTGAGTAGGTGCCACCCCAGCGGCGGAGGCCGCCCAATCCCCAGCCGAGTGTCGTCGGGCTCATCCAGCCCCAGTACCACGGATTCATATACCACGGATTCATAAAGTATCCCGGCGGCATGCCCAAGCCGAGTCCCGGGCCGGCTCCCCCGAACCCCATTCCAGGGGCACCGACGCCCATGCCAGGCGCGTAGGTACCGGGCATCATCTGGCCGG
>CADDYW010000204.1 GCA_902810745.1 Chloroflexota bacterium
CCAGCAGGTGACAAGCGACACAACAGGTAGGGTGACAGATGACGACGGCAACACCAGCCACGTCGAGGCCACAACCACGTCAAGCGTACCGGTTACACACGCAAGTTCTGGTACGAAGCGTTTTTATAGCGGATTAACAACGCGGTGACAACTAGGATTACGACAACAGAGATGATCCGGCCCGGGTAGAACGCCATCGTCAGACTCTTGCCCGAGCCCTGGGTGTGCCAGACCACGTATATGCGACGATCACGCTTGCCCCCTGAACCGTCCGGCAACCTTCGCCAGATATTCTTTTCGCTGTCGCGTCAGACGCTGAAATCCATACTCCTCAAGGAGGATTCGGAATAGCGCCTCATCATCGGTTTCTGCGCTTATCCGGGGAGTCTTTCGCTCCAGCACGGCAATCAGTTCTGAGGGCGGAACCTCTAGCAGGTCGCGCCTTCCTGCGGGCCTCACCTTCACCGCGGGTGCCCCAGCAATGCGGAGGACCTGACCCTCCGGCGAGCCATTGCCGAGCTCGTCTTCCTGGACGATCTCGCCAGACCGGAGCATCGCTCCTAGTGCTCTGTTCAGCGACTGCCGTACGATCCTTCCAACTCGCTGGAGGTCTGGACAACCTTCGACGTAGAGCCGATACACGGACGCACGAGTGAGCGGACCGTCCTGCTCTATGATCTGTCGGAGGACCTCCCGGACGTTCGCTGAGGACGCCTCCCGAGGATCTGGAAACCTCGAAGCCTCCGAGTAGCCAGTGAACGGGCCGAAGACCGAGGAGGACATCTTGCTCTCCGCGGCGCTCTGTTCGGGATCCTCGCTGAGGACGGGCATCTCCGCATCGACGGCCGTCGGGCTTCCCGGGTCCGAAGCAAGGGCTCTCGGCAGCTCGCGTTGAGGTTCATCGACAAAGTCCACGGGCCGAATCCCAAGCTCTTCGCATGCCTCTACGACCGCGTTTACAGCTCGCTTCCGGTCGGCGTAAAAATCCGACTCGCGCACTCTCACGAACGTCCAGCCGGCCCGTTCAAGTTGCCGCTGGCGCGCCATATCCTGCTCGTACCGATCTGGACCATGCCACGTGTCACCATCGCACTCGACAGCGATTCGCGCATCGAGTCCTTCGACGACCAAGTCGATTCGGTAACCAGCCACCTCGACCTGCGGACGCACCCTGAACTTCTGCCGCAGTAGCTCGAGCGCGACATCCACCTCGAACCAGCTCTCGTAGGGCTCAGGCTGGTGGCCGAGCCGCCGCGCTCCCCTGGCCTCGCGCTCGAGGCGGTCGAGGTCCTCCTTTTCGGGGACCTCGACCGCCTGCGGACTCTCGAAGAAGCTGACCAGCCGGCGGCGCAGGTCGTCGGGCGCCAGATCGTGTTGTCTGACACTGTGGAAAAGCCACACTTGATCTCTCGCCCGGCTCATTGCCACGTTGAACCGCCGCTGATCCGGGAGGCGCGTGAGGGCTCGATAATGCACGTTCGGGGCGATCACCAACGAGAGGAAGATGACATCTCGCTCGTCGCCCTGGAAGGTGGCGGGTTCGCCGCACCGCAGGCGGCGCTCCTCGATCGCCTTCGGACCGAGCTTTTTGGCAAGAAGGTCCTCGATCAGCTGCGCCTGGGTGTGGCCCTGCAGTGCTATGACCCCCATCTTCTTTCCCTCGTAGGCTTCGTCAGCCAGAAGCTTCGCGATGGTTTCGACGATGGCGTCGGCCTCGGCTCGATTCCGAATCCTCTGTCCGTCTCCCTCACACGCGCCTTCGGCGACGAAATGCGAGCGCAAAGGCAGAAGCCTTCCGGGAGGCGCCTGCCGAAGCGGGATCAGTCGGGCGTCATGGTAGCACAGGTCGTTGCTGAAGCGGATGATCTCGGGCACGCAGCGGAAGTGCTCGCGCAGGGTGATGTGGCTCCCAAACGTTCGCTCCGCATGGTCGAACAGGCTCGTGTCCGGGCGGAACTCGTCCCGAAATCGAAAATCGCCCAGATGCCGCCGCGCCAACCGTGCGATGTCGTCCTCGAGCACGCCGACCGCTTCAGGGCTATTTTGTTTGTCGTCGCCCACCACGACAATGCGCTTCGCCAGCAGGAGCAGCACCAGGGCATCGACGCCCGCCTGCGACGCCTCGTCCACGATGACCGTGTCGAAGAGGCCGGGCACCGCATCGACCGACTCCCAGAGCTTGTGAAGCGGCATCACCCACGCCGGAATGCTGGGGACGCAATCCATGAGGTATCGCCGTGCCGTGCGCCGGTGGCGATAGGCGTGCTTTCCGGTCCCCTTGCCGATCCTGTCGACAGCCCGAGTCCAAGCGTACAGGCTTTGGACGGTCTTCTGGTCGAGCCGATCGAAGAAGACTTTCCAGGCCCGCTTCGAAGCGAGGTTCTCTGTTGCTTTCTCGATCTTCTGCTGCAGGCGGTGGTAGTCCTGTACGCGTGCCTCATAGGCCGAGGCGTCGGAGACCTGTCGCAGCCACGCCCTGGCGGCCGCCCAGGCCCAGGCTTCTCGAAGCTTGCGGACTCGGTCCATCCATATCGGCTCGCCGCTCGTGCTGCGGAGGCATTCCGCGAGGCCCGGGCATGACTCGTTGAGCTTTTCCAACAGGCTCTCGTGGCGCGCAAGCCGCTGCTTCTCCCGTCGGACTCGCTCTCGATCGTGCCAAGCCGTGCGCCAGCGGTCTACATCGCGCGCGCGGACGGCGTCCTCCAGGGACCGCAGGCAGGGATGGGCTTTCAAGCCGTGCTGTGAGCCACGTACGGTCTCGAAAAGCCGGTCGAGCTCTTGCTGGGTCTCGCGAGCTTCTCGAGAGGCCAGCAGCGCATCGATGGTCTTGAGCCATTCATCGCGATCACTGGCGGACGCAAGGGCCGCACGGTTCGACCTCAGAGCGGTCGCCAGCAAGTCCGCCTGCTTGGATTTGAAAAACGCCAGCAATTCTTTCAGCTCGGCTGTCAGCTCTTCGGCCCGCGAAACGGCTCGCCGGGGGCTCGACACCTCTGCCAGGGAAGCGCCCCACACGTCTCGCAGCTCGCGCAGCTTGCGCTGCAGCTCCAAATGATCGCGAACGCATCGAAGCTGCTCGGGCCGTGCGGCCTTCTGTCCGTCAACTCGACAGTCATCGGCGATATAGCGGGTCTCCCGCACGACTCGCGGGGCGAAACGGAAGAAACCCTTCCAGCCCCCTGCCTCGAAGTGCGCCAGGCGCCGCTCGACGTCGGTTATCAGACGGTCTTCCGCAATGCCATCGGGAAGTTCAACCCGTCTTGAGCCGATCGCCTCCAGTAGGCGCGTCGCGTCCTTCAGCAGGGCCTCCGAATCGGCCGCACGGTGAGTCCACCGAGCTTCAGCGGAAGCCAACAAATCGTGGAGAATGGTCTCCGAAATCTCACCCAAGACTCTGCCAGCCCGCAGCGCGAGGTTCGAGAGCGCCTGCACGGCCTCGCGCAGCTCGCGGAGTTGCTCCGTCCCGGCCGGTTCCAGGAACTCCAGTTTCGCTCCGTCCACGCCACGGCCCGCCCGCTGCGCCGACCCCTCCGCAGCCGTCAACCGCGCGACCAACGCCTGGAACTCATCCGGGCCGGGAAGCGCTGCAGCCCCGATCTCGAGCTCCAGCTCGGCGCGGGCGTCGGCCGTAAAGCGAGCGTGGCCTTCCGCGAGAAAGGTGCCCTCCGAGAGGTCGAGGGGAAACGCCGCATCGGCGGAGAGCTCCGGGAACCAGCCGAACTCCTCTTCTTGCTCGCTCAACACCCGCGCAATTTGTGCGGCCGTTCCCGAGTAGCCGCCCGGCAGTTCGTGCGAGTAGGTCTCTGCCTCTCGGAAGGCCCGGAGGTCGCGCTCGACTCGGGCCAGCTCGCCTTCGAGCTCGCGAAGGTCGGCCTCTGCCTTCTCGATTTCGCGCTGTGCGACCTCCCGCCCGGGCCATTCGTTCTTGCGCCTCAGGATCCCGTGGACGCTCTCTTCGAGAAGCTCCTGGTCCTCGCCCGAAGAGCCCAGCGCTGTTACGCAGAGGTCCCGTACGTCGCCGGGGAGCAGCCCGCGCAGCACCGCGAGCGCCTTGGGAGCGTGAGCAGTGACCAAAACGCGGTTGCCGCCGGCGAGCAAATGGCAAATCAAGTTGGCGATCGTGTGGCTCTTCCCCGTCCCCGGTGGCCCCTTGACGAGGACGCACGGCTGCGCCTGAAGGCGGTGGACGATCTGTCGCTGTTCTTCGTTGGTCGGCAGCGGGAAGAGAAGGCAATCCGTGTCCACGGGGCCTGGCGTGTCGTCCTCGAGCTCGGGGACTGCGCTGGAGACCTCGCCTTCCCGGAGTAGGCGATCCCACGGACGTGTGGTTTCCAGCGCATTACCGGTTGGGGCCTCGAGGAACTTGCGAATCAAGTCCTCGTAAGCTGTCGACCGCCGCTCGCGAAGGACGAGCGCAGGCGTGAACGACAGGCGCGGACGCTCCTCGATGTGGTCGGCGCGCTCAAACGTCTCGTCAACCTGTGCATCGGCACGAAGACTGTTCGCGATCTCGTGCAAGAGTGGAGCGACGAGGGCGGTGTCCCAAGCTTGGATGTCGAGCGCTTCGAGTTGCTCTCTGAGCTTGTCCTCATTCAGCCGCGGGCGATGCTGCGGCTCGAGCATGTCGAGCTCGAGCCGGAAGACATCGAACGAGGCCGCAGGCACGACGGTAAGCACTCCTCCCGCTGCGTCGAGTGTGAGTTCCGCAGGCGCGGTCAGAACATGGCGGGCGACGGCTGTGCCGGTCGGGTCGCGCCACTGCAGGAATCCGATCGCAAGCACAAGCTCGTAACGCTCCTCGGCCTCTTCGATCCGGCGACGCATGAAATCGAGGTCCTCGTAGACAGATTGCACCTCCTGCCACCGGCGCCTCTCCTGCGCCCACGGCTCCCACTCCTTGACGAGATATTCGAGCCAGGCATCCTTGACCTCCGGGTGATCCGCCAGCCGGCGCAGCTCGGGGACCTTTTCGACGATGGTGCTCTGGGTGCCCTGGTCCGCGTCGGGGTCCGGCACCCGCCGCTCGACGATCACCCTGATCTCGGGGAGCAATTCGGGCTCGTTCTCCGGCTGGTCCAGAGCATCAGCGCGAACCCAGTCCGCCGCGGCCTGCGGGACCGGCGGCCGCTCGGGCATCGGCTTCTTCTTTACTTCGAGCCAGAGCCCGCCCAGATCCTCCGGCTTGTGGCTTAGGAAGGGCGAGCGGCACTCGGGGCGTTCCTTGGGGACCTCAGCGAGCCAGAGGATTTTGTCGTCGCGACCGTAGGAGGTGACACGACTCCTCCTGAGAGTGTCTGCTTCCCTCAGGAAGTTGAGGAGAGCAATTCCTTTGTCACCTGCCATAGCCCAGCTCCCGCAGGTTGGCCGCGATCGCTGCATCCAGCCGCGCGGCCTCGGCCTGCTGCTCCCGTAGCTGCGCGACGAGCCGCTGCATCTTCTCTTCGAACGGCTCGCCGTCGTCCTCAACTGGCTCAGCGCCGACGTGGCGGCTGGGCGTGAGCACGTAACCACCGGAATTTCCATTTTGGGTCCGGCACA
>CADDYW010000205.1 GCA_902810745.1 Chloroflexota bacterium
CGGCTGAGCGATTGGGTCGATATCGGGGGAGTCTACGCTGCAGTCCGCGATCACCTGGAGGCGGCCCGTCTGCGCTCGGGCGAACGAGTTCCTGCCCGGATTGGGCGGGGAACCAAGGATCAGCCGCACGGGGAGGCCTGGATCGTTGTCAACCCGGTGATCCCCGCGCCGCCCACGCACAAGCAGAATGGCGGCACCCAGCGGGAACGAGCGGCCCGGGCTGTCTCTTTATGGCTTAAGATGCACCAGTAGATCTCGGCGAAGGTACACCAAAGAGTTCCGGCCAAGATGCACCGGGGATTCACGGCGAAGATGCACCATGGGTTTATGGCCAAAGTGCACCAAGACCGAGAGATGAGGCTCCGGGACGTTGCGATACTCTCCCCAAGAGCATGGGGAGAGTGCAGTGTGACGAATCGGAGAATACGAGTGTTGGAGATTGCCGAAGTGGTGCGCCTGTTGCGCGCGGGGGAGAGCGATCGACGGGTCGTCGACCTGCTCGGGCTGAATCGCCGCACAGTCGCGAAATACCGGAGGTGGGCGGGGGCACACGGGCTCCTGAACGGAGCGATGCCGGCGGCGCGCACGCTGCAGGAATTGCTGGATCAGACGCTGCCCACGACAGTTCCGCCACAACAGACCGCGACGGTTGCGGTCTATCGGGAGGAGATCATCCAGATGCGGAAGCAGGGAATGGAGGTCGCCGCGATCCGCACGCGGTTGGAAGAAACGCACCAAACCGCCATCAGCTACAGTGCGATTTGGCGCCTCGTGCAGCATCGCGAACCGCCGGTGGTCGCGCCGGTCGTGCGCGTCGAGACCAAGCCGGGGGAGGAAGCTCAGGTCGACTTCGGGTTCGCCGGTTGGGTGCTCGACCCGTCCAGCGCGCAGCGACGCAAAGCCTGGGTCTTCGTGCTGGTTTTGTCCTGGAGTCGCCACCTCGACGCCGAGATCGTCTTCGACCAGACGATCGAGACCTGGCTGGTGTGCCATCGCCACGCCTTCGAGACGTTGGGAGGCGTCCCGCGGCGGGTCGTCCTCGACAACCTCAAGAGCGCCATCGCCGACGCCTGCCTCCATGAGCCGACGGCCCAACGCGCCTATCGGGAATGCGCGCAGCACGACGGGTTCCTGATCGATCCCAACCCGCCGCGGTCCCCGCACCTGAAGGGGAAAGTGGAGCAAGGGGGCGTGCACGACGTCAAGCGCAACTTTCTGGCGGGGCGGGATCCCGAATCGCGCGATCAGCTCAACGCCAAGCTGCGGGTCTGGTGCGAGCAGGTCGCCGGTCGGCGCGAGCACGGAACGACGCATCGCCAACCCTTCACCCAGTTTCAGGAAGTCGAACGCGCTGCCTTGCTCCCACTGCCACGCGATCCCTACGACATGGCCGTCTGGGCGAAGCTGACGCTCCATCGGGACTGCCCCGTGACCTTTGCGAAATCCTACTACTCGGCGCCCTGTCGGCTCGTCGGGCAGGAGGTGTGGGTGCGCGGGGGCAGCCGCACCGTGGACATCTCCACGGCCGACCACCAGCTCGTCGCGACCCACGATCGGGCCAGCGCCCCGGGGACCCGCACAACCAACCTCGATCACCTCCCGACCGGGAAGATTCCCAACCTGGTCCTGAATCGGGAGGACGCTCAAGCACAAGCGGACGCCATCGGCTCCCAGACAGGAGCCATCGTGCAGCGGCTCTTGGCGCATCGGCCCGAGGATCGCTTGCGGGTGGCGGGACGCCTCCTGCGGCTGGCGACACGCTACGGGGCCGCGCGGCTCGAAGCGGCGTGTGCACGGGCCGAGGCATTCGGGGAAGGCGATGACGTCGGGGTCAAGCGCATCCTGGAGGCCGGACTCGATCAGGACCCGTTGCCCCCCTCCTTGCTTCTCCGACCGACGCGAAGATCTACGCGTTTGCGCGCCCGGCCGCGGAGATCGCGGCGAGCTTGGTCGGCGGAGGACGGTGATGAATGTCTCCCAGCTCAGCCCGGATCTCAAGCGCTTGCGCCTCTCGGGCATCCTCGACACGTTGGAGGTGCGCAGCCAGCAGGCGATCACCGAACGCTGGAGCTACGCCGAGTTCCTCACCCGCCTGATCCAGGATGAGGTCGAACGGCGGGCCCAGAAGCAGCTCGCGGTGCGCTTGCGGCGGGGCAACGTCGCCACGACCAAGACCTTGGAGACGTTCGACTTTGCTTTCAATCCGACGATCAATCGCCAACAGGTCTTCGATTTGGCAACCTGTGCCTACCTGCGCCAGCAGCGCAACGTGCTGCTCTGTGGCCAGACCGGCGTCGGCAAACTCACCCCAGGAAACTGCTCCCCTCGGTCACGTCGCGTCATCGACCGAGACGGTCGACGTCATCGATCCGACGCATCCCCTCTACGGTCTCACGCTCCCCCTCCTGCGGATCGTCAACTCGCGGCGTCTGGGGCGGACCGGGATCGTCCAGATCGCGCCGGGCGTGGAGCGGATGATCCCCCTTGCAGCGACGAATCTCGCGTCGGTCGTTGCGCCCCCCTGCCCGTGTCGTCTGTCGGTGCCGGCTATCCAGGCGCTCCTGAGCGTGGTAGCGTCCCTGGCAGATTCCGCTCCGGAGGACGTTCATGCGCCAGGTGCAGACCCCCGGCCCAGAGACGGTCGTCGCTCACCAGCTCGCCCTTCTCCTGGACATCCCCACCGATCCGGCGCTCCCCAGCCCGCTAATCTCGATCCATCCCCGGCAGGTTTGGGGCTCGCTCCCGCCGCCGGCGCAGGCGCATCTGCGCGCAGTCTTCCGTCGCGTTGCCCAGGAGGTGATTGATGCTGTCAACGACCACCGATAAGATCACGCGCTATCACCAGGAGAAGCACGCCTACGTCTACGTGCGCCAATCGAGCCCCAAGCAGGTGCTGCACAATCGCGAGAGCCAGCAGAACCAGTACGCCCTGGTTGAGCGGGCGGTCGCCCTGGGCTGGATCCCGGAGCGGGTGCACGTCATCGACGCGGACCTGGGTCAGTCCGGGCAGGATGGGAGCCGCGCCGGCTTCCGGGAGCTGGTCGCCGAGGTCTCCCTCGGCCACGTCGGGATCGTCTTCGCTTACGAGGCCAGTCGCCTCGCGCGCAACAACGCTGACTGGTACGCCCTCCTCGACCTGGCCGCCGTGGTCGGGACACTGATCGGCGATGCCGACGGCATCTACGACCCACGCAGCTACAACGATCGCGTGCTCTTGGGCTTACGGGGCATGCTGAGTGAAGCCGAACTCCACTTACTGCGGCTGCGCCTGGACGCCGGGCGCTTGCGCCAAGTCGAGCAGGGCACGTATCGGCAACGGCTTCCCACCGGGCTCATGCGCCTGGCGGACGGGCGGGTGGTGAAGGACCCGGACCTGCACGTGCAACGCACCCTGCAGATTGTCTTCGAGCGCTTCGCCGCGCTCGGCTCGTGCCAGAAAGTCCTCCGCAGCCTGCGCGACGATCGGATCCTCCTCCCGCGGGCCCAACGGGCGGGGCCCGACGCCGGTCAGGTGATCTGGAAGAGGCCGTCGGATAGTGCGATCTACGAGATCATCCGGAATCCGGCGTATGCGGGGGCGTTCGTCTATGGACGCCACGGCCCGCCGCCTTCCCATCGGCCGGGCCGAGGAAGGGATCTGGTGAATCGCCCGATGGAGGAGTGGACGACGATCCACCAAAATGTGTACCCTGCTTTCATTGAGTGGGAGCAGTTCATGGCGAATCAGGAGCGCCTGGCCGACAACGCCTATCGGCATCCCCAGCGGCGACGGGGAGCACTTCGGTCCGGGAGGGCCCTGCTGGCCGGTCTGGTCGTCTGTGGGCGCTGCGGACGCCAGATGCACGCCCGCTACAAGGCCGAGGGGCGCTACGTCTGCGACGCCTTGGCGCGGGTGTTCGGCGATCCGACGTGTCTGTACCTCGATGCCCCGACGATCGATGCGGTGGTCGTCGGGGCGTTCTTCGAGGCGATCCAGCCAGCCGAGCTGGCGATCCTCGACGAGGTCCTTGACGCGCGGCGGGCGGATCAGGCACGCCGGGCGCAGCAGTACGCTGACCAGGTCACCCGGGCCGAGTACGAGGCGCGTCTGGCCCAAAGGCAGTACATGGCGGTCGATCCCGAGAATCGGTTGGTCGCGAGCGAGTTGGAACACCGCTGGGAGCTGGCGCTGCGGGCCCTCGCCGAGGCGCGCGAGGCCGCCGAGCGCTTCGCTCGGCAGCCCTCCGAGCCACCCCTCGACCCGATCTTGCGCGCCCAGCTCGCCGATCTGGGCACACACCTGCCGGAGCTGTGGGGCAGCGGGCGCCTGACTCCCGAGCACAAGAAAGAGCTGCTGCGCAGCCTGATTCGTCGGATCATCCTGACGCGCCCGACCATGGACACGGTCGAGGTGAAAGTCGTCTGGGTGAGCGGGGCGATCAGCACGCTCACGGTCCATCCGCCGATCCTCCGGGCGCGCGACCTGGCCGGCTATTCCCAACTGGTTGAGCGGGTCCTCGCCCTGGGGGCGGAGGGCTACCCGGACCAGGAGATTGCCCGCCGGCTCGCCGCTGAAGGATTCCGGGCTCCCCGCAGCAAGACCATCCCCAAGCGCTTGGTCTTCAAGATCCGCCGTGCCCATCAGCAAACCGCGCTGATCAACCAGTTCCGCCACCAGCCCAAGGTCGAGGGGTACTGGACCGTCTTTGGCCTGTCCCGCGCCTTGAACATCGACCGCAACTGGCTCTATCGGCGCATCGCGCGCGGCACCCTGCCGGCCACACGCCATGCGCCGACCGGTTTTTACCTTATCGAAGACGACCCAACGCTGCTGGAGCATCGCCGATCTCAGCTCCCGAAGCGCTGTGTGACTTAGGAGGGTATTGTCGTGGCGTCGCGAAAACGCATCTTGCTCATGCCCTGGCGCACGAGGCGGCTCGTCAGGGCTTTGATGTCTTGTGCGTGAGCGCCGACAAGCTGGTGCGTCACCTCGCCGCGGGACGGGCCGATGGGTCGACCGACAAACGCTTGCAGACCTATCTCCGTCCGGACTTGTTGGTCATCGACGATTTTGGGCTCAAGCCCTTGCCACCGACCGGTCCCGCCGACTTCTACGACGTGATCAACGAGCGCTACGAGCGGGCGAGCATCCTCCTCACCGCGAATCGGGCACCGCAGGAATGGCCGGACCTTTTCGGGGATCCGCTCTTAGCGAACGCCGGCTTGGATCGCCTGGGACATCGGGCGACCGTGCTCACGATTACGGGACGGAGCTATCGGCTGAGCCAGAAGGCAGCGGACGAGGAGGGCACGATCACGCTGGCACGCTGATCCCGTCGCCGCGGGGTTTTCCTCGCGGGATTGCACGGAGCGTCATCCGCTGCGTCAGTCTTTCCGTGGTGCACTTTGGCCGTAAATGGCCGGTGCATTTTCGCCGGAACCACCGGTGCACTGACG